>NZ_CP014595.1:1304000-1630000 GCF_001687105.1 Salipiger sp. CCB-MM3 | reverse complement strand
CGCGTGTCGGAGTTCGTCCAGCGCGTCACCGGCGGTCTGTTCACCGCGCCGATCACCCGCGATCAGGTGATCATGCTGCGCAAGGACAATGTGGTGTCGGACGGGGCCAAGGGGCTCAAGGATCTGGGGATCATCCCGGTTGCGCCCGAAGCGGTGCTGCCCGACTACCTGTGGCGCTTCCGTCCCGGCGGGCAATATGACGCCATCAAGGAATCGGCCGCCAGCCTGCGGACCGAGTGAGCGCAAAGCCGGCCCCGGGGCCGGCTTTTTCTTTGGCCGCCCGAGGCTCACCCCCACATTCGGAGAAGAGGAAACCCAGATGACCGACCTTCCCCAAACCGGCAGCTGCCGCTGCGGCGCACTGCAGGTCGAAGTGAGCAAACCGCCCATGATGACCGCCGCCTGCCATTGCCGCGGCTGCCAGAAGATGAGCGCCAGCGCCTTTTCCCTGACGATGATGGTGCCCGGTGACGGATTTCGCGTGGTCTCCGGCACGCCAGTGAAGGGCGGGATCAAAGGGCCTGACCTCGATCACTATATGTGCAGCGACTGTCAGGGCTGGGTGTTCACCCGGATCGTCGGGGTCGAGAATTTCGTGAATGTACGCCCGTCGATGTTCGACGTGCCGGACTGGTGCACGCCTTATATCGAGACGATGACCGTGGACCGCCTCGACTGGGCGACCACAGCGGCCGCGCATCACTACAAGGGATTCCCTCCCGAGGCGGATTTCCCGATGCTTCTGGAAGGCTACGCCAAGGCGCACGGCTGAGCCCTGTTCTGAGCCGAATATGAAAAGCGGCGCGTGGAGACCCCCACGCGCCGTTTTCTTTTTACTCACGCCTCTGTCTCATGCCGGCCGCCAGGACCCGCCGGATCAGAAGTCGAGGTTCTCCACGCTCAGCGCGTTCTGCTGGATGAAGTCGCGGCGCGGCTCCACCACGTCGCCCATCAGCTTGGTGAAGAGATCGTCGGCCTCGGCCATGTCGTCCACCTTCACCTGCAGCAGGGTGCGGGCGTCGGGGTCGAGCGTCGTCTCCCACAGCTGACCGGGGTTCATCTCGCCCAGACCCTTGTAGCGCTGCAGCGACAGGCCCTTCTCACCCTCTTCAAGAACTGCCTCGAGCAGGCCGAGCGGGCCAAAGATCGCCTGACGGCGGTCCTTGCGCTCCAGCGTTGCCGGGGTCTGATAGACCGCCTGCAGCGCATCGGTGAAGCTGCCGGTGCGGCGCGACTCGCCCGAGCGCAGCATCGGGCCGTCGAGCGTGCGGACCTCTTCAACGCCGCGCAGAATACGCGCGAGCCGAATCCCACGGTCCTGCGTGATCCGGCCCTGCCAGCCCTTCTCATACTCTAGCGCAATAAGATCGAGCCGCTGCGCCACCTTGTCGGCCACGCCCTGCAGGTCGCTCTCGACCGCGCCGGGCACGAAGGCCCCGGCGATCGCCGCCTGCTCGAGGATGTGGCGCGGGTAATGCGTCGGGAAGGCATCGAGCACGCGCTTGAGCTGCCGCGCCTCTTCGATGACGCGAACGAGGTCTTGCCCGGCGATCACCTCGCCGTTGCCGGTCGTCAGATGCGCGCCATCGACACCCTGATTGATCAGGTATTCATCAAGCGCGTTCTGGTCCTTCACATAGACCTCGGACTTGCCGCGGGTCACCTTATAGAGCGGCGGCTGCGCGATATAGAGATAGCCGCCTTCGATCAGCTCCGGCATCTGCCGGTAGAAGAAGGTCAGCAGCAGCGTCCGGATGTGCGCGCCGTCGACGTCGGCGTCGGTCATCAGGATGATCTTGTGATAGCGCAGCTTCTCGATGTTGAACTCGTCGCGGCCAATGCCGGTGCCGAGCGCCATCACGAGGTTGCCGATCTCTTGGCTGCCGAGCATCCGGTCGAAACGCGCGCGCTCGACGTTGAGGATTTTACCCTTCAGCGGCAGGATCGCCTGCGTGCCCCGGTCGCGCCCGGTCTGCGCCGAGCCGCCCGCCGAGTCACCCTCGACGATGAAAAGCTCGGTCTTCGACGGGTCCTTCTCGGAGCAGTCCTTGAGCTTGCCAGCAAGATAGTTCACGTCCATCGCGGTCTTGCGACGGGTCAGTTCGCGGGCCTTGCGCGCGGCCTCACGGGCCAGCGCCGCCTCGACGATCTTGCCGACGATCTGTTTGGCCTCATTGGGGTTCTCTTCGAACCACTCGGCCAGACGTTCGTTCATCATCCCCTCGACCGCCGGGCGCACCTCGGAGGAGACCAGCTTGTCCTTGGTCTGCGAGCTGAACTTCGGGTCGGGCACTTTCACCGACAGCACGCAGGTCAGACCCTCGCGGGCATCATCGCCGGTGAAAGAGACCTTCTCTTTCTTGGCGATGCCCGAGGACTGCGCGTAGTTGTTGATGGTGCGGGTCAGCGCGCCGCGGAAGCCCGCCACATGGGTGCCGCCGTCGCGCTGCGGGATGTTGTTGGTGAAGGGCAGCACGTTTTCGTGGTAGCTGTCGTTCCACCACATGGCGATCTCGACGCCGATGCCGTCCTTTTCGCCGGTCATATAGATCGGCTCGGGCATCACCGGCTGCTTGGAGCGGTCGAGATACTTCACGAACTCTTTCACGCCGCCTTCGTAGTGCAGCTCGGTCTTGAGCGGCTCGGCGGGACGCTCGTCCTCGAGAATGATGCGCACGCCCGAGTTCAGGAACGCCAGCTCGCGCAGGCGCTTCTCCAGCGTCTCAAAGCTGTACTCGAGGTTGCTGAACGTGTCGGTCGAGGCAAGGAAACGCACCTCGGTGCCCTGCTCGCCCTCGGCGTCGCCCACCACGCGCAGATGCTCCACGGTCTCGCCATGGCTGAACTTCGCGTAATGCTCTTTGCCGTTGCGCCAGATGCGCAGCTCGAGCCAGACCGAAAGCGCGTTCACCACGGAAACACCCACGCCGTGCAGACCGCCTGACACCTTGTAGGAGTTCTGGTCGAACTTACCGCCGGCGTGCAGCTGGGTCATGATCACCTCAGCCGCCGAGACACCCTCTTCCTGGTGCAGATCGACCGGAATACCGCGGCCGTTGTCTCGCACCGAAACCGAGTTGTCGGCGTGAATCTTCACCCGGACAAAGTCCGCGTGGCCCGCCAGAGCCTCGTCGATGCCGTTGTCCACGACCTCGTAAACCATGTGGTGCAGGCCCGAGCCGTCATCCGTGTCCCCGATGTACATGCCGGGACGCTTACGGACAGCCTCCAAACCCTTGAGAACTTTGATGGAATCCGCGCCGTATTCCTGCGGTGCGCTTGCCGGTTCGGCCATGCCGCGATCCTTCGTGATTTTTGTTGATTTTATACGGTGTTCTGCCGCGATTGTCACGCCGATGACACAAGATTTGGTGTTAAACCCTGCGGTTTTCAACCACCGATTGCCCTTCCCGCTCGGTCACCTCGAGATGCTGCGCCCGCTCTCCGAGTTCCGCGAAAAGCTCCGGCCCCGTGCCCGTCATCCACGCCTGACTCCCGAGCGCGCAAATCTCGTCGTAAAGCGCCGCGCGGCGGCCCGCGTCGAGATGCGCCGCCACCTCGTCGAGCAGCAGGATGGGCGCCGCACCGGTTTCGGCGGCCAGCGCGCGCGCGTTGCTGAGGATGAGCGAGATCAGCAGCGCCTTCTGCTCGCCGGTCGAGCAATCCTCGGCGGGAACCCCCTTGGCGGCAAAGACCCCGCGCAGATCGCCGCGATGCGGCCCCACCAGCGTGCGCCCTGCCATCAGGTCCCGCGGACGGCTCGCCTCCAGTGCGGCCCGCAGATCGCTGGCGCTGTCCGGGCAGGGCTGCTCACCATCGATGAGTTCAAGCTCGGCGGCCGGGAATTGCGTCTCGGCTTCGGCCTGCGCCCCCGCCAACCGCGCCAGCGCCGCGCGGCGATTGGCCTGCAGCGCAGCCCCCGCCTCGGCCATCTGCCCCTCGAGCGCGCCGTACCAGAAACCGTCCCGCACCTGATCGCGCAGCAACCGGTTGCGCTCGCGCATGGCCTTCTCATAGGCGAGGCTCTGCTCGGCATGGTCAGGGAAGAAGCTCAGCGTCATCCGGTCGAGAAACCGCCGCCGCCCCTCGGGGCCCTCGATCCACAGCCGGTCCATCGACGGGATCAACCACAGCACCCGCGCCATCCGCCCCAATTGCACCTGCGGCGCGGCTTTGCCGTCGATATGCACCTGCCGCGCCGCGCCGGCCTCCGAGCGGAAGGTGATCTCATGCAGGCCGCCGCCGGTCTGCAGCAACCCCTCGATCTTCCACCCCAGCGCCTCGGGGCGGCGCACCATCTCCTGCGCCGAGGCCCGGCGCATCCCGCGCCCCGGCGAGAACAGCGAGACCGCCTCGATCAGATTGGTCTTGCCCGCGCCATTGGGGCCATGGAGCGCCACGGGCCGCGCGTCGACCTCGACCGACGCATGGTGGTGCGAGCGGAAATGCGAGAGTGTGAGGCGGGTGAGATGGAGGGACATTGGATCGACAGCTTTCGCAGGAAGGCAGGCGCTGCCGAGCGTATTTTTGGAACAATGAAGGGCAGAAGCCGCGCCCCTGCCCTTCATTGTTCTTCAAATACGCATGGCGCGACCGAAGGCGGCGCGCGGCGCGGGTCAGACCCGCATCGGCATGACGACATAGACCGCCGACGTGTCGGTGCCTTCGCGCATCAAGGTCGGATCGCCGGAGGAATTGAACATGAAAACGGCGTTCTCACGGTCGACCTGGCTGGCGATCTCCAGCAGGTATTTCGCGTTGAAGCCGATCTCCAGCGGCTCGTCGCCATAGGCCACGGCCAGCTCTTCTTCGGCGGCACCGCTGTCGGGGGCGTTGACCGAAAGCACGAGGCGGTCTTCATCCAGCTGCAGCTTCACCGCGCGCGAGCGTTCCGACGAGACGGTTGCCACACGGTCCACTGCCTTGGCGAACTCGCCCGCGTCGACCTCGAGGCGGCGGGTGTTGTTCATCGGGATGACGCGCGAATAATCCGGGAAGGTGCCGTCGATGACCTTGGAGGTCAGCGTGATGTCGGGCGTGGCGAAGCGCACCTTGGTTTCCGAGACCGAGACCGCGATGTCCATATCGTCTTCGTCGAGCAGCTTGCGCAGCTCGCCCACGGTCTTGCGCGGCACGATCACGCCGGGCATCTCTTCGGCGCCCGACGGCAGCGGCGCGTCGATACGCGCAAGGCGGTGACCGTCGGTGGCCACACAGCGCAGCACGCGGCCGTCTTCGCTGTCGGTGACATGCATATAGACGCCATTGAGGTAATAGCGCGTCTCTTCGGTCGAGATGGCAAACTTCGACTTGTCGAACAGCCGGCGCAGCACTTCGGCCTTGGCGCTGAAGTTCGACGAATATTCCGACGACGCCATGACCGGGAAGTCTTCTTTCGGCAGCGTCGCGAGGCTGAAGTTCGAACGGCCCGCGGTCACCGTCAGCCGGCCTGCGGCATTGTCGGCGGCCAGTTGCACCAGCGCGCCGTCGGGCAGCTTGCGCACGATTTCGTGCAGGGTCACTGCCGAGACGGTGGTGGCGCCCGCCTGCTCGACAACCGCGGGGGCGCGGTCGAGCACTTCGATATCGAGATCGGTCGCGCGGAAGCTGGCCGTGTTCCCTTCGGCCTCGATCAGCACGTTCGCAAGGATCGGAATGGTGTTCCGGCGTTCGACCACCGATTGTGCCTGGCTGACTGCCTTGAGCAGCGTCGCCCGTTCTATGCTGACTTTCATCGCCCTGTTCCTCGGTTGGCCGGAGGGGCAGCTTGGCGCAAAACCAGAGCTACTCCAACCTGTTTTGGTGATTGATCAGATAGATTGCCTGCAGCGTCAAGGCCGCGGGGCCGCCCGAAGGCAGCCCCGTTCCCATTTGTGGTCGTGCGGTCTCAGGCCTGGCGCCTCAGGCTGAGGTGTCAGGCCTCTAGCGCGCGGCGCAAGAGCTCGATGTCATCGGCGATCTGGCTGTCCTGCATGCGCAGCTCCTCGATCCGCTTCACACCGTGCATGACCGTGGTGTGGTCGCGCCCGCCGAAGCGGCGGCCGATCTCGGGCAGCGAGCGCGCGGTCAGTTGCTTGCACAGATACATCGCCACCTGACGCGGGCGGGCGAAGTTGCGCACGCGCTTGGGGCCGATCAGATCGCTGAGGCGGATGTTGTAGTGATCCGCCACCTTGCGCTGGATCTCTTCGATCGAGATCTTGCGGTCCGAGGCGCGCAGCACATCGGCAAGGCAATCCTGCGTCAGCTCCATGGTGATCGGCTGGCCAACCAGAGAGGCGAAGGCGAAGAGCCGGGTCAGCGCGCCTTCGAGCACGCGCACGTTGGTCGAGATGCGATGCGCGAGGAACTCGAGGATACCATCGTCAAGCTGCAGCGAGGGATATTGCTTGCGGTAGGTGTCGACCTTCGACTGCAGGATGCCGAGGCGCAGTTCGTAATCCGTCGGGTGCAGGTCGACCACGAGGCCGGACTGCAGGCGCGAGCGGATGCGGTTCTCGAGATCCTTGATCTCATCCGGCGCGCGGTCTGCAGAGATGACGATCTGCTTGTTCTGGTCCACCAGCGCGTTGAACGTGTGGAAGAACTCTTCCTGCGTCGAATCCTTGCCGGCGATGAACTGCACGTCGTCGACCATCAGCACGTCGACCGAGCGGAACAGCTCTTTGAAGTCCATCATGCGGCGCTCGCGCAGGGCCTGTACAAAACGGTACATGAACTGCTCTGCCGACAGATAGAGCACGTTCAGATCCGGGCGGCGGTTGCGCAACTCCCAGGTGATCGCGTGCATCAGGTGCGTTTTACCAAGACCCACGCCGCCATAGAGGAACAGCGGGTTGAAGGTCACGGTCTCGGCCTCGGCGACGCGGCGCGCCGCGGCATGGGCCAGTTCGTTCGGTTTGCCGACGATGAAATTGTCGAAGGTGAACCGCGCATCCAGCGGCGCGCTCGGCAGCAGATCACTGCCGCCCTGCGCCGCGGCACCTGCGGTGCCCGCCTGCGTCCCTGCATAGCCGCTCGCCTGAGCTTCGGCCTGCACGCTTTGCAGCGCCGGTTCGGGCTTGTTCGCCGCTGCCGGGCGCGGGCTCGGTCGGCCCATGGCCGGACGCGGCGCATTGCTTACCCGGAATTGCAGGCGGCGGACCTGCGAATCCAATGTCGAGATTTGCGACAGCAGCAGGTCTCCGAAATTTTGCGAAACATAGGTGCCGATAAAATTGGTCGGCGCCAGGAAGACCGCCACCCCATCGGCCTCCAGTCCCTTGTACTCAAGGGGTTTGATCCAGGTTCGATAGTTGTTTTCCCCGATCGTGCTGCTCAGCCTGTCTTGCAGCGCGCCCCATTGTTCCTGCGTCATGTATCCCCGCTCCGTCTCTTCACCGGTTCTTCTGTCCCTCGGGCGACACACACATATGCCCGACCGAGCCAACCGCAGGGATGCAAGAACTGGCCCCATGCCAAAGGTGGCATGGACCGGGATGAGATATCTCTGTCCCAGTGATTTAGGAACGCAGGAAGACTCCCCGGGATTCCCAGTACCCCGAAGCGACCCCATGACGGTGCCTCAATCACCCATATTACAATTGGACTGGCAGGATGAATTCACCCCGGTTTCGGCGTCTGTGCAGCAGACTGCCGAAGCGACGGAAACGTTCCACGATTCCCGTGGTAGTGTCCCCGATTGCCTGTCCCCCCAGCGATGTGACTCGCCTGATGAAATTACCCCTCTTCCGCGAAGAGCGGCAACCGAACTTCAAACTTGACTCACTGGATTCCGAAAAAAGAATCTAGGGCTCCAAAATCTTGTGTGAGTCACGAAAAAAGGCACCACCAATGGCGATGCCTTTTCGGTCACACACTTTTGAGGTGTGTCATTTCAGTCGGGCAGAAATGCCCTTAGCCGAGCGCTTTCACGCGCGACGAAAGACGCGACATTTTGCGTGCAGCGGTGTTCTTGTGGAAGACGCCTTTGGTGACGCCGCGCATCAGCTCGGGCTGTGCGGCGGTCAGTGCGGCGAAGGCTGCGTCCTTGTCGCCCGAAGCGATCGCTTCTTCGACTTTGCGCAGGTAGGTGCGGATGCGCGAACGGCGTGCCTTGTTGACGGCGTAACGCTTTTCGTTCTGACGTGCGCGCTTTTTGGACTGGGGCGTGTTTGCCATGATGAAACGGTCCTTTTCTGTGGCCGATGGGCCTGGTTGTGGCCGACGGCCTGGTCTGAATTTCGGACGCGCAATATCCACCAGACCCGGATCTGTCGTGCCGGACCGATTCTTGCCTTAGCGGGCATCACGCGCATGTAGCCGCGGCGCATACCCCATTTTCCGCCGGTTGCAAAGGGCATTGCCGGAAAACTTGGGGAATGGGCATGGAATCGGCTAGGATCGGGCTCCCGCGGGGAACCGCGGAGGGTTCTGACTGAAAGGAGGAGTCAGCCATGAACACCATTCAGATCACTCAGGCGGCGCAGGCGCTGTACCGGGCCCACGGCGGCAGGGCCGAAGCCGAGGCTGCCGCGAAGGTGCGCGAAAACGAAGAGAAAGGGGATACGGCGGAGGCCGAGACCTGGCGCGCCATTCAGGCGGCGATCCGGCAGGGACGCGGCCCGCTTCAGGCCTGATCCCCTCTGACGCCAAAGGTGCAGCCCGTCCCCGCAGGGACGGGCCACGCAAAGCTTAGCGGTCGCGGAACTGCGGGGTCCGCTTTTCGAGGAAGGCCGACATGCCTTCCTTCTGGTCTTCGGTGGCAAAGAGCGAGTGGAACAGGCGGCGCTCGAACAGCAGCCCCTCGTCCAATGTCGTCTCGAAGGCGCGGTTGACCGCCTGTTTCGCGGCAATCGAGGCCAGCATCGACTTCTCGGCGATCTTGGCTGCGGCGCTTTGCGTCTCTTCCATCAGCTGCTTGACCGGCACGACGCGGCTCACCAGCCCCGAGCGTTCGGCCTCTTCCGCATCCATGAAGCGGCCCGTCAGATGCATGTCCATCGCCTTGGCCTTGCCGACGTAGCGCGGCAGGCGCTGCGTGCCGCCGATCCCGGCGATGACGCCGAGGTTGATCTCGGGCTGGCCGAACTTCGCGGTTTCCGACGCGATGATGAAGTCGCACATCATCGCCAGTTCGCATCCCCCGCCAAGCGCGTAGCCGCTGACCGCGGCGATCACCGGCTTGCGAACCTTCGAGACCGCTTCGGTGGCCGGTTCGAAGAAATCGCCGAGATACATCTCGACGAAGGTTTTTTCCGACATTTCCTTGATGTCGGCCCCGGCGGCGAACGCCTTGGCCGAGCCGGTCAGGATGATGCAGCGCACCTTGTCATTGGCATCCGCCTCGGTCAGCGCCTGCGCAAGCTCGCCAAGAAGCTGGCTGTTGAGCGCATTGAGGGCGTCCGGGCGGTTCAGGGTAATAGTGGCAACGTCGTCGTCTACTTCGACGATAATCGTCTCATAGGCCATGACTTCGGGCTCCCGTCCGTTGGCATTGTCGCGCAGCCTTACCAACTTGACCCCTGCAATCAAGCTATCTTTGGCAGCTCGGACAGTAGAAGGAAGAGCGGCCAGACTGCACGATCCTGTGAACGGTGTTTGCGCAACCGGCTGCGCGGCAGGGCTGACCCTCGCGTCCGTACACATCGAAGCTGTGCTGAAAATATCCAAGCTCGCCATCGGCTTGGCGATAATCTTTCAGCGAAGAGCCGCCCGCCGCGATGGCCTCGCTCAGCACCTGCCGGATGATCGGCACCAGCGCAGAGATGCGTTTTTCCGAGATTTTATTGACGCGGCGTGAAGGATGGATGCCGGCGCGGAACAAGGCTTCGCAAACATAAATGTTGCCCAAACCCGCGACGATCTTTTGATCCAGCAGCGCCGTCTTGATTGGCATGCTGCGGCCCTTCAAGGCCGCCACAAGGTGGGATTCGCTGAATTCATTGCCCAGCGGCTCCGGCCCGATCGCCGCGAGCAGCGGATGCGCCTCGGCGGTCGCGGTTTCCATCAAATCCATTGCGCCGAAACGTCGCGGGTCGTTGAAGGTGATGCGCGCGCCGCTCGCCATCTCAAAGACAACATGATCATGCTTTTCTGGCGCCGGGTGCTCATGCACGAATCTGCCCAGCGGATCGCCAGAGATCAGCATCCGCCCCGACATGCCAAGATGGATCAGCAGCGTTTCACCCGTGTCGAGATCGCCCAGAATGTATTTCGACCGCCGCCGCAGCCGCAGCACCCGTGCCCCGGTCAGCCGTTCGGCCATGCGCTCGGGGAAGGGCCAGCGCAGATCGGGGCGGTTCACTTTCGCCTCGGCGATAAGCTCTCCTTCCATCACCGGAGCAAGTCCGGCACGGACGGTTTCCACCTCGGGAAGTTCGGGCATCACGGATCCTTTCGACTGGGCCGCATTGCAGCGCGGCGCGCGGGCTCTATAAGGAGTCTCGGACACAGGACGGCAAGGCCCATGACCAAAGAGACCGGAAAAACCACCCATTTTGGGTTCACCGACATCCCCGAGGAAGAGAAGGCTGGCCGCGTGCGCGGGGTCTTCGGGTCGGTCGCGTCGAAATACGACGTGATGAACGACGCCATGTCTTTCGGCATTCACCGCATCTGGAAGGACGCGATGATGGACTGGCTGGCGCCGCGCCCCGGGCAAAAACTGCTCGATGTGGCGGGCGGCACAGGCGACATCTCGTTTCGCTTCCTCAAGCGCGCGGGCCACGGCCACGCCACGGTCTGCGACCTGACCGAGCCGATGCTCGTTGAGGGCCGCAAGCGCGCCGAGGCGGCCTCCATGGCCGATGAGCTCGATTGGGTGGTCGGCGACGCCATGGCGCTGCCCTTCCCCGACAACAGCTTTGACGTCTATACGATTTCCTTCGGCATCCGGAACGTCACCCGCCCGCAGGAGGCGCTGAACGAAGCCTACCGCGTGCTGAAACCCGGTGGCCGCCTGATGGTGCTGGAATTCAGCCAGATCCCCAATGATCTGATGCAGAAGGTCTATGACCTCTATTCGTTCAACATCATTCCACGCATGGGGCAGGCCATCGCCAACGACCGCGACAGCTATCAGTACCTCGTGGAATCGATCCGCAAGTTCCCCGATCAAGAAACCTTCCTCGGGATGCTGCGCGCGGCGGGCTTCGAGAACGCTAAATACCGCAACCTGAGCATGGGCATCGCCTGCCTGCATTCGGGCTGGAAGATCTGATATGAAGGGTCCCCACAACATCTGGCGGCTGGTGCGCACCGGCGCCACCTTCGAGCGGACCGGCGCGATGAGCGTGGTACTCGACGCGCTGGACGCGCCGCCGATGCTGCGCGCCGCGTCGAGAATCATCGCCAAGCCGTTCAAATGGCTCGGCTACGAGGGCGATCCCGCGATGCCGCCGGTGACCCGTGCGCTTTCGGCATTGGGACCCGCCTATATCAAATTCGGTCAGGTGCTCTCGACCCGCCCCGACGTGGTGGGCGAGGATCTGGCCAACCAGCTTCGGGTGCTGCAGGACAAGCTGCCGCCCTTCCCCACCGAGGCCGCGAAAACCCAGATTGAAGCCGAGCTTGGCGTCTCGGTCTCCGAGGTTTTCTCGGAGTTCAGCCCGCCCGTAGCCGCCGCCTCCATCGCGCAGGTGCATAAGGCGCGCCTCACCGAGACCGGCGAAACCGTTGCGGTCAAAGTGCTGCGTCCGGGAATCGAACGCGCCTTCCGCAAGGATATCGACGCCTTCTGGCTGGCCGCCGATGCCATCAACTTCCTTTCTCCCGCGTCGCGCCGTCTGCGTCCGCGCGATGTGATCGCCCATTTCGAGGGCGTGGTGAACGGCGAGCTGGACCTGCGGCTCGAAAGCGCCTCTGCCAGCGAATTCGCCGCAAACACTGTGGATGACGAGGGCTTTCAGCTGCCCGAAGTGATCTGGGGCTTGTCGGGCCGCCGCGTGATGACCATGAGCTGGGCCGAGGGCGTGCCGCTTGGCGACAATGCCGCGATCGACGCCGCCGGGCATGACCGCGTCGCGCTGAGCGAACGGGTGCTGCAGCTCTTCCTCAACCACGCGCTGCGCGACGGATTTTTCCACGCCGATATGCATCAGGGCAACCTGAAGGTGGCGCCCAATGGCGACATCATCGGCTATGACTTCGGCATCATGGGGCATATCGACGAATACACCCGCCGGGTTTACGCCGAGATTCTCTATGGGTTCATTCGCCGCGATTACCGGCGCGTGGCCGAGGTGCACTTCGAGGCGGGCTATGTGCCCGCCGACCGCGACGTCGATGAGTTTGCGCGCGCCCTGCGCGCGGTGGGCGAGCCGATCTTCGGCATGGATTCGACGCGCATTTCCATGGGCCGGCTGCTCAACTACCTCTTTGAGGTCACCGAGCGTTTCGGCATGGAAACCCGCACCGAGCTGATCCTGCTGCAGCGCACCATGGTGGTGGTCGAGGGCGTGGCCCGCTCGCTGAACCCGCATATGAACATCTGGAGCGTCGCCCGCCCGGTGGTCGAGCAATACATCAAGACCTCGATCGGCCCGCGCGCAGCACTGCGCGATTTTGCCAAGACCGCGCGCGTCATGGCCCGTTTCGGCCCCCGTCTGCCCGGTTTGGTCGAAGATGCGCTGGTCCGCCAGACGCAAGGGCTTGCCGACGAGCTTGAGTCGAAATGGACCCGGCGCCTCGGCTGGGGGATCGCCGGACTCCTGACCGGCGCCGGCGGCACGTTGATCCTGATGTCCATTCTCTGATCGTGTCTCCGGCCACTTATCCGCAGTAGCCGGTGACGCCGCGCGGCGCACATGCTCTAACGCTTGGACTTCTACCGATTGGACTGCTGACGGACGCAGACCGTAGCCGCCCGAAAGGCCGTTGCCGCGTAGGCTCACGCCTCTGCGCGCCGCAAGGCTGTCACCTCCGCGACCTCACGCATCACACCGCCGCGCAGCGTCAGAATGTTCACATCATCCAGCCGGGCCACCTCATTGACCCGCAGATACGCGCCAACCTCACGCGTTTCATCAAGGATATCATCGCGATACACCTCCAGTTCGACCTCATAGACACCCTCTGAAACCCTGGCGCCGGCAAGATCACTGCCATCCCAGAGATACGTCTCGGTTCCCGCCTCCAGAGCGATTCGGTTATGGAGCGTGCCATCGGCACCTCGGATGACCAGTACGCCGCTTTGCGCATCTTCCGGCACGTTTGTGAACAATTCGACAGATGCTCCGTCGAAATAGGCCGCGCCGACCGTCTGCGCCTCCATCCCAATCCAGCCAGCCAGACGCTCGAGACCGCTGCCGGTCGCGATCTGCGTGAGGTTGGACAGAAGTTCGTTTGTCAGAACCTGTTGTTCCACAGTAGAAAAGCTGGCCAGTTGCGAGGCATATTCGGTGGCGTCTACCGGATTGAATGGATCCTGATTTTGCGCTTGAGTTGTCAGCATCTTGAGGAAGGTCTCAAAATCGCCGCTGAGTGTCGCCGCTTCGGTCGCCTCAACGCCCGCCGCGCCACCGCTGACCTGTGAGAGGTCCGCTGCTGTGATCTCCATCTCTACTCCTTTCCCGCTCCCCAATGGCTCAAAGCCTGAGATCCAACCCATCCGATGCGTGCCGTTTCGATTCCGCGGCCAAGGTGACCGACGGATTCGTCTCTACCGACGCAAGGCGCGGCCCTGCATCGCGTAACTTTTGGGGCGCTGACTGCCGACCCGAACGCCCCCCCGCGAAAGAAAAGCTGCTGTTCTGATAGCCATGCTCCTGAAGATACCGCGCCAGTTGCTCCGCGTGGCGCCGCAGAAGCTCCAGCGTCTCGGGCCGATCAGCGGTGATATGCAAGGTGACTCCTTGGTCGGAATGCTTCACGTTGAAACTGACCCTGCCAAGCTCTTCCGGCTCGAGTTGCAATTCCACGCTACCCTCTTCCGCGCCAATGATCGCCTCGGCAAGCTGGCGAATCTGCGGTTGGGTTTTCGGCGCAGGATGCCCCTCTTTGGCCGCCGCGATGCTTCGTGTCTCGGTTTGCGCAGAGGCAGTTGACAACACCACTGACGGGTCAGCCATTTCTTCGGCACCTAAGGGTTGCCCGAGTTCTGGGCTTGGGCGCTCGTCAAATGAGTTCGCCGCTACGCCCCGCGGCTGTCGAGCCGGAGCGCTTGTTTCTGCTATGCGCTGTCCCCCCACCTCAAAAGGTACCCTATTCGAGGCTGAAGCCGCCGCTGGCTGGGGTCGCCGCGGCACAAAATTTGCCTTGAATGGAGCTGTCTCTGCGCGCGCACTCTGCGGCTCTCCCGGTATGGCTTTATCCATTCTCACATTTTCGATTTGGCGCCGCCGAACAAGTGCCTTCAGCCCCGCTCTAACCTCTTGGCTGGGCCGGGGACCCAGTTCGGGCCTCTGCCAACGTTCGGTTTTCAATTGGGGCGCCGGAGGGGTAAACGTTACCGCACTCTCACAAACATCACTTTTCTTTTGTCCTTTCGTTCCTGCAGGGATGTCAGTGGCATCCTCGAGAACCCCATCTCGCCCTGCGCGCCAGAGCACTGGCTCTGTCCGCGAAGGACGATCTGGCGGAATTGACACTTCCGCGAAACGGACACCATTGGACTTCGCATCCATTGAAACGAGCTCTTCAAAAAGAGCTTCTTGCCCGGTCCTGATTTTCCCGACCACATCTGCAGATAATCTTCGCTTCTTCTCCGCTGCCTCCGGCGCCGATCGCTGCGATTGCAAGGTATCAAGCTGCTCGGCGGGTCTCTCTACAGGCCCAAGCAGACCTCCTTCTAGGCTGGCTGGGTCCTGCCGAACCAGAACTATTCTTGAGAAAATTGCATTCGAAGCGTCGGATTTCGGATAATCGGAGGCTTCAATATGCTTAAGACTATCGCCTTTGAGTGCCGAGATCAGATCAGAGGTGTTCCGAGCGGCCAAGATATCTTTGGCGCTCATGACATCGGCTGAGCCTCCCTGTCTCCGCCCAATAACGTGTTTATGGCTGACGTTCGTTGACTCCAGCCCGTCCTCCTCGCATTCAATTCGCGGTGTCGCGAACATAAGACCATAAAAATTATCTTTTCGGATGGCGTCCCTTGGCAATTTTTGCCACGCAACCGAATGTATTCCCTCTTGGATCTGTTTGGCGTATCCACTATCAAGTTCTGGAAATAAGGAGAGAGATTCTATCGGACTTGAGAAAGTTACGCTCTTTTCGGAATGGCTAGCTGGCACCGGTGCAATGCGATCCCCTCGCAGCGAACTCTTTAATTTCCTCCCCTCGATAGACCTTTCCGTATCCGACGAGTTCAAATCCGCCCGACTTATCTGATCGATTGACTGGGCACGAGCATTTTCCTTACCAGCACTTTCCTCATGAGCTATAGAATGAGGAAATTTCATCTCCTGCTCATACTCCTTATCGGCCTCATTCAATAATATTGATCGAAGTTCAATCGCTTCCTGGACAAAAGGCGTCATTTGACTGGACATGTCTAAGTTGAAGATAACCGGTCTCGTCTTTGGTATGAATGGTACTATACGCTTTACCTCTAACCCAAAGACTTCTCCGCTCGCGAGACTCTTCCCAGGTTTCAAGATCCGACCAGTCTTATCTAAAACGTCAGGACCCTGTAGAATTGCTTTATCACTGCAGTCGTACACCTCCTTAGCTTGGCATATAAACAGATTTCCTGAATTATCTGTATTACTTTCATGTTTAGGATTATATTTTCTCGATAGTTTGAAAGAAAAATTGTGATATTTAGAATATCCCTCGCTAGGCTTAGCGGAATGGAGTCTTGCAATTTTTGAGTCTTCGCCCGCCTGAACTAAACCCTCACCTATTATATATTTAATATTTAAAGGGGCCTCGGCAGCACAATCACTCTCACCTCCATTCGAAAATTCCCCACCTTCAGTTACGAAATAAATCCACTCTTCAGCTTCATACGCACCTAAGATGATGTGGTTATCAAATATAAAGTAAGTAACTTCTATAGGCAATATTTGCGGATACGACCAATAATCAAAGTCTAGATCCTGCTGACCTTCAAAATCCGAGAGACCAAAGAAATTTAAGCCTTTCTTAACCCCAGAACCACGAAACTCTAAGCCTTGACTTTCAAAATCTTCCAAAACATCCCTGTTATGGAACAATTTATCTGAATGCATTTCAACATTTATACCGCACCCAACCACTAAATTCCTCGAAGCAGTTTTAATTAAATACCCCCTATCATAAATCAATGTAGGTTCGTGTCCAAAATATTTCAACCAATTTTTAGGGCGCCCCTCAGCTGCGGCGTTGATCGATTCCTCTTTGCGCTCGTCAACCACCTCAACTCCATAATTATGAACAAGTCCCGAAAATATATCATCTAAACCATTAAATTGCCGAAGACCACTTGACGTGTGAAGCAAGCCAACCTCGGTTCTAGACAGCGATAAACTCAATTCAAGAGGCCTCTTAGCAACTTGCACACTTCTAAGGTCAGGTGATGATTTCATCTTCATATCCCTCTAGAACTTGAAGGAGAAATATACGCCACGAACTAACAATTACTTTACCGAAGTCATTTTATATATCCCCTACGAGACGACATTTGATCGGAGGATGCCACTATGCCCGAAGTTCCCGTCGCTGGCGCGGGCGGCGCTAATGCACTTCTTAACCGCCTCTATGTGTCACAGATGCTTCAATTTTCCGGGGCGTTCTCCGCTCGCGGAAACTTTGGAGGTGGCGCCGGAGAAGGCCAATTTTCATCGTATCTTCGCGAAGAGTTCGCGACAAAGATCGCGGACAATCTGCAGATTTTGCCGCAAGAGATGCTCAGCGAATGACGGGACCATCTCCGCGGCTGACGCAACTTAGGCGCGCAGCAGCAACTTCTGAAACATTGCTCGCTTTGCTGCAAGGTGAGCGCGATGCCATCCTGAGTGGACGCCTGGAGGCTCTCGATCAGATAGCGCGCCAGAAAGAGGCCTTGCTTTCGCATCTGTCCAGCAACTCCATGGCGCTGCTTGATACCCCGACTTTGGCGCCCGCGCTGAAACGCAATCATCGGCTGCTCGAGGCGGCGCTTCGCGGGCTTCAAGAGGTGAAGGCGCGCATCGCTCAGCCAGAGGCGCTGCTCAGCGATATGGAAATCTACGGTCCGTCCGGGCAGAAAACGCGGATCGGTTCCACCGCACAAAAGAGAATTCACAGAAAACTCTAGGTGAACAGACGTGAACCCGGGGCGAAATCCTCACGGCGTTTAGCGATGCCTTAAGGAACGCAGGCCTAACGTGTCACAGCATCCCATGTGGATGGCGCAGGGGGACAGGCTCTCCGGCTGCTTCGTCAGAACGACGTCCGAAGGGGCCGCGGCGGCAGGGCTGCGGCGGCCGATGGCAAAATGGCGCAAAGCGTCGAATCCAAGGACGAAAACCTATGTCTAGCATACTGACGAACAATGGCGCGATGGTCGCGCTGCAGACCCTCAAGTCTATAAATATGAACCTGGCCACGACCCAAGGAGAGATCTCCACAGGCAAAAGCGTCGCCAACGCCAAGGATAACGCGACCGTCTGAATCACCTTGGCGTTCGAGGAATAGGCCCGCTGGGTCTGGATCATGTCGGTCAGTTCCTGCGCCACATCGGTGGTCGATTCCTCGCGGGCGAAGGATTTGATGTCGCCCGTCGGTCCATCCCCCGCGTCCCAAAGGAAATAGGAGCCGCTTTCCGGTGAGGGTTTGAAAGTCTGGTTGTCCATCGGGATCATGCCATTGGGGTTGGGCAGATCGGCGAGCGGGATCTGGTAGAGCGTCTTGCTGACCCCGCTGTCGTAGAGCGCGTTCACATAGCCATTCTCGTCGACCTCGACCGAGACCATATTGCCCACCGGCGAGCCGTCCTTGGTGATGGCAATGGGGGCGAAGCTGTTGGAGAGCTGCGAGAGCCCGTTGCTGTCGCCGATGGCGCCGATGTCGAACACGATCGGCCCGCCGTCCACATCGACCGTCAACAGACCTGTCGCGCCACTATAGGCCCCGCCGGTCACCGTGGTGACCGCGTTGATCGTGCCGCCGCTGCCCCGCGTGGCGTCGAAGGTCACAACATATTCGCCGATCACCGCCCCGGCGGAGGCGCTGTCGGTCATCACGATGGTCCATTCGTTGGACATGCCGGTCGCCGGAACCGTCGGCGTAAAGGTCATCGAGATATTCTGCGACACGCCGAGATTGTCGAAATACTCGACCGACAGGGTTTCCGAGGCCCCGTCGGAATCATCCATCGTCGCGGTGGCTGGCAGGTTAAGGCTCATCTCAACAGCGGTGGTCGGATCGCCCTGCAGGTTCAGGCTGAATTGCACCGGCTCCAGCCCATCCACCGTATCGCGCGGGAAGTTCGGGATGGTGCCATCGATGTCCGCAGGCCAGCCCAGCAGGAAATACCCGGCCTCATTCGCTAGATAGCCATCCTCGTTTATGCGAAAGGAGCCCGTCGAGGTGAGCAAAAGCTCCGGCTCTCCGGGGCTCGCCTCATACTGCGGGCCGGAAACCACCGGCAGCATCCCCCTGCCCCGCACCGCAAGATCGGTGGCATTGCTGGTGGTGACGAGCGATCCTTTTTGATCCACAAGCCGAATGTTCGAAGACATCACCCCGCCCGCGGTATAGGAGCGACCGCCATCGGTCATCACGAGCGAGTTGAACTCGGTTTCGGCCCGCCGGTAGCCGTAGGTCGAGGAATTGGCGATATTGTCCGAGATCGCCGCCAGCCGACTGGCATTCGCCGTAAGCCCCGAAACACCTGCGTTGAGAGACGAAGAGATGGTCATAGACGCGCCTTTCTGCTGTCACCTGTTCCCGTCCCCTCCGAGACTAGGGGCGCGGGTTTAACGCCGCGCTAACAGGTAAAATCCCTACGACTTCGCCAGCGCGCTCCGTGTGAACCACCTTGAGAGCCGAAGCCGGCCCTTCAACGCTGTCGCAGGAAGATCACCTCGATACGGCCGTTGCGCGGGTCCATCGGGTTGGCGCGCGCAGGCTCGCGGTCCGCATGCGAGGTAACCCGCGCGATGCGCCCTTTCGGAACCCCCGCCTGACCCAGCAACGCACGCATCTGCCCGGCCCGGTCCGCCGATCTTTCCCACGAGGAATCCCGTGCCAGAACGATCGGTGCGGCGGGCACATGGCCTTCGATGGCCAGCGGGTTGCGCACCATTTCCGCCGCCCCGGCGATGATCTGCGACAGCCGCTGCAGCAGATATGTCGGGCTGCCGTCAGGCTCGAACAGCGGCGCATCGGCGGTTTCGAACAGTTCGACCACCAGCCCCTCATCGGTGACCCGCGTCACCACATGCCGCATCAGCCCGTCATCGACCATGCTTTCGCCATGACGCCCGGTGAGCCGGTCCCGCAGTTCCTCGAGCGCGGCCTCTTCGGCGGCATCGGGCTCGGCGGTACCGGAACTCACGCTGCCCCGCGCCGCATGCATCTCTGTCGCCTGAAGCGAGGTCGAGCCGGTGCCCATGCGCGGCAGCACGTTCTCGGAAAAGGTGCTCTCGCCTCCCATGAGCCCGTCTCCGCCGCCCGATATCCGCGCCACCGCGATCGTTGGGTTGAAGTAATCCGCCAGCCCCTTGCGCTGTTTCTCGGTCGTCGCGTTGAGCAGCCACATCAGCATGAAGAAAGCCATCATCGCCGTCACGAAATCCGCATAGGCGACCTTCCAGGCGCCGCCATGATGCCCATGGCCGCCACCCTTTTTCTTCCGCTTGATGATGACTGGCGCGACATTACTGTCGACGGCCATATCCACCACCTTCCAAACACCCCACACCAGCAATAGGCGCGCGCGGTTACCCCTGCCTTAAAACTTCCAAATGAGGACAATTTCCGCGGCCAGAGGCCGCGTAGAGAGCCCGCAGACCGCTGAACCCGACGTGCCGAGGATCCCACAGTTGCTGCTTTGCGCCGCCGGGATGAATGGACAGAGCGCAGAGAAAGCTCTAGCTCTGGGCAAAAGACGTCAGGGCAAGTTCAAGGGCAGGTGAGGGCAGGATGGCAAGACGGGCGGGTATCGCGGCACTTCTGGCCGGGGCGACGGCGCTTTCGAGCATCGCCTGGGCGGACAGTGTTCCGAGCTTCAACCTTTACGGCCTGCCGGGCCTCATCGACATGCCGGACGCGAACATGGCGCCCGACGCGACGCTGGCCCTGACCTATGGGCGTATTGGCACCGCCAACCGTGGCTCGCTCAGCTTCCAGATCATGCCGCGGATGATCGGCACCTTCCGCTACACTGGCATTGGCGATTTCGACCATCCGGCCTCGGTCGATGGCGTCTACTATGACCGCAGCTTCGACCTGCGCTTCCAGATCCTCACCGAGAGCAACTGGCGCCCCTCGGTGGTTGTCGGCCTGCAGGACTTCATCGGCACCGGCATCTACAGCGGCGAATATATCGTCGCGACCAAGACGCTTTACCCCGGTCTGCAAGTCACCGGTGGCCTCGGCTGGGGCCGTCTGGCGAGCAATGGCGGCTTTGGTGGCTTTGGGGAACGCTCGCAAGAGGTGCTGGGCACCGGCGGCCAGCCCACCACAGACCGCTGGTTCCGCGGCGATATCGCGCCCTTCGGCGGCATCAGCTGGTCGCCGAACAAGCGCCTTACCTACAAGATCGAATATTCCTCGGACGCTTATGACACCGAAAGCGAGCGGGCGGATTTCGAACAGAACAGCCCGATCAACCTCGGGCTCGACTATCACTTCGACGGCGGCACGCAGCTGTCGCTCTATCTGGCCCATGGCACCACGCTGGGGGCGCAGGTGACGCTGCCGATGAACCCCAAGACGCTGGGGGTGCCCGGCGGCATCGAAAGCGCGCCGAGCCCGGTGAAGCCGCGCCAGCCCGCGGATGTGAACGATCTGGGCTGGGCCAGCGATCTTGCCACTGCCGAAGCCTCGACCGAAGCCCGACTGGCGAAGAGCCTCGAGCGGGACAACCTCGAACTGCAAGGCTTCCGGCTGGAGCCGCGCCGCGCGACGCTGCGGCTGCGCAACGACAAATACGGCGCTCCGGCGCAGGCGATTGGCCGCGCCGCGCGCAGCATGAGCCGCGTGCTGCCCGCCTCGGTCGAAGAATTCGTCATCATCCCTTCGCAGAACGGCATGCCGACCTCGACGGTGACAATGCGTCGCTCGGATATCGAGGCGCTGGAGAATGAGGCCGCCACCGACATGCTGGCGCGCACCCGCTTTGGCGAGGCCACCTCTGCCAATACGCCGCCGATGACGCTCGACTCCTATCCGCGCTTCCGCTGGTCGCTGGCGCCCTATTACGCCTACAGCACCTTCGACCCCGAAGGCCCGCTGCGGCTCGACCTTGGCGCGTCCCTGCGCGGCACCTATGAGATCACGCCGAACATCGTGCTCAGCGGCTCAGTCAACAAGAAGATCTTTGGCAACCTCGACGACATCAGCCGCGAGGACGAATCCAAGCTGCCGCGCGTGCGCACCGATTACGGCGAGTTCGCCCGTGAGAGCGATCCGTCGATCCCGCGCCTGACGCTTGGTTTTTACGGCAAGCTGGCGCCCGAGCTTTATGGCCGCCTGACGCTTGGCTATCTCGAGCCGATGTATGCCGGTGCCTCGACCGAGGTGCTGTGGAAACCCGCCGACAGCCGCTTCGCGCTTGGGGCCGAAGTGAACTATGTGGAGCGGCGCGACTTTGACATGCTGTTTGGCGTGCAGGGCAATGAGACCACCGATCCGGTCAGCGGCATCACCCGCAGCTTCCCGCATGTGAACGGCCATGTCTCGGCCTATTACGACTTCGGTCAGGGCTACAACGCGCAGCTTGATGTCGGGCGCTACATCGCGGGCGACTCCGGTGCGACGCTGACGGTCACCCGCGAATTCGTCAACGGCTGGCGCATCGGCGCCTTCGCGACGAAGACCGATGTGTCGTCCGAGGACTTTGGCGAGGGGTCGTTCGACAAGGGTCTGTTCATCACCATCCCGGTCGCCATCGGCACCGGCGAGCCGTCGCGCGCTGACAGCACGATCACCCTGCGGTCGGTGCAGCGTGACGGCGGTGCGAAGCTCAATATCGATGATCGGCTCTACGAGCGCATTCGCGAAAACCACGAGCCCGATGTGGCCGCATCCTGGGGGAGATTCTGGCGATGAGCTTCAAGACCCTGCGCCGCGCCGGTGTTCTTGCCGGGCTGCTGGCCGCTTTGGCCGCCTGCGGCAACGACCAGACGCGCGATCCGATCTTCGAAGCCGCCTACACCGGCTTCTTCCAGAAATCCGACGCGGCAAGCCCCCAAGGGCTCACCGACGAGGTGATCGCGCAGACCCTTGCCGCGACCGACCTGCCGGTGATCCTGCTGCGCATCAACGCGCGCAATTCCGAAGCCATCGCCGCGCAGATCGAGCGCAATGGCGAGCATCGCACTTACGGGACCGCCGAGCGACAGGCCATCGTCCTGCGTCACGGCATGATCACCGGCACCCGCGGGCTTGGCGGCGATCTGATGTCGGTCGAGGAAGATGCGCTGCTGCGGCTCGTGCGGGGCCGCGGCATTGGCAATGTCGCCTATGTGCAGCGGTTTCTCACCGCCGAGGATGTGACCCGCGAGATCAGCTATCGCTGCAACGTCGAGCCCGACGAACGCGTCGATCTTGCGCAGGGACGCATCCGCGCCGGCGTCACGGAAATGCTCGCCGCCTGCACCAGCGAGGACGGCAAGCCCTTCGTCGATTATTACATGGTGGACGGGTCCGGAGAGATCCTAGGCTCGCGGCAATGGCTGGGCGAAACCACCGGCTATGTAACGATGACGCAGCTGCAGAAGTGACGTCTAATGCAGCGAGATGCGCCTGATCACCGTCGCTGCCATGAGCTTGAGATCATAGCACAGGCTGCGGCGGCGGGCGTAGATCAGGTCGAGCTGGGCCTTGCGCGGCACGCAGCGGCGGCAATAGACGGCCTCGGTCTCATCCGCATCGCGGCAGGGCGCCAGCAGCCGCTCTTCGGTCCGGTGAAAGGCGAGGGTGGCCAGCCCCGTCACGCCGGGCCGCGCGCGCAGCACTTTGCCGTAGAGTTCGGGGAACATCTCGGTGTAGCGGCGCAGCGGCGGGCGTGGGCCGACAAAGCTGATGTCACCGCGCAGAATGTTCCAAAGCTGCGGCAGTTCATCGAGCCGGTAGCGTCTGAGAAATTTTCCCGTATGCGTGATGCGGGCGGATTTATCACCGCCAGAGACGCCACGGTCAGCCCTGTCGGGACGCATGGTGCGGAACTTCCAGAGGCGAAACCCTTCGTCGGGCGTTTTCATCCGCTCCGACAGATAGAGCACCGGGCGGCCATCGCGCAGCAATATCGCAAGGCAGATCAGCAGGATCGGAATACACAGCAAGACCAGCAGGAAGGCCGCCAGAATTATGTCGAGCAGCCGCTTCGAAAGCGTCATTTCCGTCCGTTCTCCGCAAGCAACTGCGCAACGCCGCGCAAAGAAATGCCAAGCCTCGGGAGCGCTGCCCAGCAAGCGACTTTTCCCAAGCGTCGAAACTGTCTATCACCTTGGCAGGAAGTTTAGAAACCCTCGGAAGTGCCCGGAGCTCATTGTGTCGAAACTCTCGCGTAACCTGATTGCCCTAGTTGCTGGCGTTGCCATTCTCGGAGGCTGTTCGCTGCCTCGCGGCGCCGCCGTGCAATCCGAGGTTCTGTCAGAGGCCGACGCCGAATATCCCAGCTTTCAGGTGATTGATGTGACGCGGGCCAATATGCCGCTGATTGCATCGTGGCCGCGCACCGGCCCCGAGATGGATCGCAACTGGCTTGGCACCTCGACCGGCGCCAACCAAAGCGTCATCCAGACCGGCGACCTTGTGAACATCCGCATTTGGGACAGTCAGGAAAATTCACTGCTGACCAACCCGTCCGAGAAATCGACCGAGATGCCCAATGTCGAGGTTGGCGCGAACGGCGCGATTTTCCTGCCGTATGTGGATGAGGTGTTCATCCGCGGCCTGACCCCGAACTCGGCCCGGCAGCGCATCCAGAGCAAGCTCGAAGCGATCGTGCCGACCGCGCAGGTGCAGCTCAGCCTGACGCAGGGCCGTAGCAATTCGGTCGAGATGGTGGGTGGGGTTTCCTCGCCCGGCAGCTACGCGATGCCCTCGCGCAACTATAAGATCCTCGGCCTCATCGCAGATGCAGGCGGGATCAGCAGTTCGATGAAGAACCCGCTGGTGCGCCTGATGCGGCAGGGCGCCACCTATGAGATTTCCGCCAACACCTTGCTGGGAAGCGGCTCTTACAACACGCTGCTGCTGCCCGGCGATACGGTGGTGGTCGAAGAAGATGACCGCACCTTCACCGGCATGGGCGCCTCGTCGCGGCAGACCGTGGTGAATTTCCCGAAGGAAGAGGTGAACGCGCTCGAGGCGCTGTCGCTGATGGGCGGCCTCTATGATGTGCGCGCCGACCCCAAGGGCGTCATGGTGCTGCGCGAATATTCCCCGCGGCAACTGCGCTCGGACGGCAGCGCGCCGAATATGCAGCAGGTGGTGTTCACCTTCGATCTGACCAGCGCCGACGGATTGTTCGCCGCGCGCAAATTCCAGATTTACCCCGATGACGTGGTTCTGGCGACCGAAAGCCCGCTCGCAGGGCTGCAGACGCTGCTCAGCATCGTCAACAGCGGCGTGACCACCACGCAGCGCAGTGTTGCCGCGGCAAATGCCTTCTGATCGTGTGATCTAAAGGTCTGAACAGAAGAAGGGGCGCTCCAACCGGAGCGCCCCTTTTGATTTGCGGTGTGTTCGCGGGCGCAATGCCGCCTCGGTGCCGCTTAGTTTGAGAAAGTCGCGAGGTAGGCGTAAACGTCTTCCATGCCTTCGCGCAGTTTGAAGGTCATGCCGGAGCGCGCGCTTTTATCGTCGAGGAACTCTTGCAGAAACCCGCTGGGGTCCTGCACGTAGGCCTCGAGCGACGCTTCGTCCCAGACCAGACCCTTTTCGCCAGCTTCGACGATGGAGTCGCGATAGCGAAAGCCGTCCTCGGTGCCAGCGGTGCGGCCAACCACTCCAAAAAGGTTCGGACCGGTGCGCCCGCCGCGCTGGATCGCCTCACCGGCGTCATCCTGGATCATGTGACAGGCCCGGCAGCGGCGTTCGAAGGTTTTCTTGCCTTCCTCGACATCGCCTTCGGCCTGTGCGGTGCCCGCCATAGCGAGCAGGGCAAAGCTCAAAATCATCTTGGTTTTCATGACCATCTCCCGTTGCGCGTCTCCGTGAGACCTTCCTAGACCACATTGTTGCACCATGCGCTGCGACCTAATGCCAGCGCGAGAGGAAATCGTGCTTCTTGACCTTGCGGCCGCGGCAGAGGAAACAGACGCCTCGAAAGGAGGCGCGGCATGGCGCAGGACATTCCCGCTTGGATCGACGGCCAACTGGCTCCGGCGGACAAGCTCGACGTGCATCTCAAGGGGCTGCGGCACAAGGCTGTGTCGGTCTTTGTCATGCGCGATGGGCAGACGCTGCTGCAGCGCCGCGCCCTTGGGAAGTACCACACGCCGGGCCTTTGGGCGAACACCTGCTGCACCCATCCGCATTGGGGCGAAGAGCCACGCGACTGCGCCATTCGGCGGCTCGATGAAGAGCTTGGGCTGAAGGCGCTGGAGCCGCAACACCGCGGGCAGGTCGAATACCGCGCCGAAGTGGGGGGCGGCATGACCGAGCATGAGGTGGTCGAGATCTATGTCGCCGAGGTTGGGGCAGGGGTCGAGCCCGCGCCGAACCCCGAGGAAGTGATGCAGACCGAGTGGCTGTCGCTCGATGCGTTGCGCGCCCGCATCGCCGCAGAGCCAGAGGCGTTTACCCCGTGGCTGCGCATCTATCTTGCCGACCACGCTGAGATGATCCTCGGCTGAGGGACGGGCGGCCCGCGTTACCGCCGCCGCTTGAGATAGACGTAATAGGCCCCGCCACCGCCGTGCTTGATATGGGCCTCGGAGATTTGCAGCACGCATTGGCCCACGGGCGGCATCCGCAGCCATTGCGGCACCTGCGTCTTGAGCACACCGCGGCGGCGCGGCATCGGATCATGCGGGTCCTCGCGCATGCCCTTGCCGGTTATCACCAGCACCAGACGAAAGCCGCGCAGCTGCGCGCCAAGGATGAACCGCGCCAATTCGCCATGCGCTTGATCCAGCGTCATGCCATGCAGGTCGAGCCGCGCCTCGGGTTGCAGCTTGCCGCGCTTCAGGCGGCCAAAGGCCTTGGCGTCCATGCGCACCGGGTCCTTGGCCAGCCGGTCCGAAGTGGAGGCGTAGAAATCATGCCGTTCCGCCGGGCTCGGCGCGCGGGCCCCAAGGGCGAAATCGCCCATCGGATCGCGCGGCGGCGGCAGCGGTTTGCGCAGCTTGGAGGTCTTGGGTTTCGCGGACTTCGGGGCAGGGGTCTCGGGCGTCACTTTGCGACCGGGCAGCTTCTCGGCGCTGCGGGCCACCATCTCCCACAGTTCCACCTCGTCGGGACGCAGCTTTCGGCGGCTCAAAGCACCGACTCCGGCAAGAGCGCATAGGCGCGCTGGATCGGCAGCAGCACCACCAGCCGCCCCGGATCCTTCATCGTGCCAGCACGGCGCCCGGCCTCATCGCCGGTACCCATGAAGATATCAGCGCGCTGCGGTCCCTTGATCGCCGAGCCGGTGTCCTGCGCGATCATCAGCCGGTGCATGGGCTCGGCGCCTTCTTTCTCGATCCACACCGGTGCGCCCAGCGGCACATAGGCAGGATCGACCGCGATCGAGCGCAGCGGCGTGATCGAGCGGTTCATCGCGCCAAGCGGGCCAAGCTCGGCCGGAACTTCGCTGACTTCCCGGAAAAAGACGTAAGAGGGATTGTGATAGAGCAGCTCCAGCCCGGCCTCGGGGTTCTCACGCACCCAAGTCTTGATCACCTGCGCCGACACCTGATGCAGATCGAAGGTGCCGCGGGTGACCAGCTCTTTGCCGATGGAGCGGTAGGGGTGGCCATTGGCACCGCCATAACCGACGCGCAGATGATGGCCATTGGGCAGACGAATGCGCCCCGAGCCCTGAACCTGCAGAAAGAAAAGCTCGACCGGATCATCGACCCAAGCGATCTCGAGCCCGCGATCCTTCATCACGTCGCCGCTGAGAATGTCGCGGCGCGACAGCCACGGCCCCTCGGTCTCGCCAATCTCTGGGGGCAGGCTGTAGATCGGATAGGCATAGCGCTCGTCCGGCTGCAGCGCACCGTTCAGCTCGGGCTCGAAATAGCCGGTGAACAGCCCGTCATGGCCTTCTTCCTCGGCATCCTCGGGCGCGCCCGAGATCAGCACCGGACGGAACAGCAACTCAAAGAAGCCGCGCGCGTCATCGGTGTCTCGGGCCAGAGCGCAGAGCGATCCCCAGTCGGGATCGTTCATGTCGCCACATGTGTTCAGAAAAACCGAAAGGGCGGCGGAATGATCATCCGTCGCCCATCCGTCGAGATCGCCGAAGCTCAGGATCTCGTAGCTGGTTTCGCTCTCCGCAGCGGCCATGGCACCTGTCAGCATTGCTCCTGTCAGCACGGCCGCCCGGATCGCGCGCCTCATTCGTCGGTCGCGACCAGCTGCCAGTTCGGATCGTCGCTACCCATGTTACGGGCATAGGTCCAGACGTCCTTCTGACGTTTCACCGAAGTTGGGCTGCCTTCGATGACTGCTCCGGTCGCATCTTTCACCACAGAGGTCAGCTCGCCGGTGTAGCGCACGGTGATCTCGGCCAGTTTCGTGACCTCGTCAAAAGTCGCTTCGGCGAGGGTCATCTCGCGCACGCCGACAAACTCGGCCTCAATGGTCAGACCCTGCTGACGGCGGCTTTCGACCACCTCGGCAAAGCTGTCATAGACTTCGGGCGCAAGGAAAGGCTTCAGTTCCTCGACCTCGCCGCGCTCGAACCCCATGAGGATCATCTCATAGGCGCCACGGGCACCGCCAAGAAATTCGCCGACGTTGAAGCTCGGCTCAGCCGCCTTCATCTTGGCCAGCGCCTCTGCCGAGGGGCTGCCCTCGGGCACATGGTCGATGATGTCGTGGTCGGGTCCGCCTTCGATCACCTCGAAGTCACGGCGGGCGGTATCGCGCGAGGCCGGTGCCTGCACAGGAGGCTTCTCGAAACCGTCGCGTGTGCCCAGCACGCTGCGCAGGCGCAGGATCAAAAAGATCGCGATCGCGGCAAGAACCAGCAGCTGGACGATCGGCATATTCATCGGCACCTCATGGGCAAACATGGAAAATTCATCGGTGCCTTCCTATGTAGGCACTGGGCGGCGCCAAGTCTACCGGTGCACGCTCAGCGAAAAAGGAGTGAGGCCATGTGGCTTTTTCTGGCATTCGTCGCAGTGCCGCTGATCGAGATTGCACTGTTCATTCAGGTCGGGGGGCTTATCGGGCTCTGGCCAACGCTGATGATCGTGCTGCTGACCGCCATCTTGGGCACCGCGCTTGTGCGGCGCGAAGGGCTGCGGGCGTTGTCTGACCTGCAAAACTCGTTCTCGCAGCTGCAGGATCCGACGCGGCCGCTGGCGCATGGCGCGATGATCCTGTTTTCCGGCGCGCTGCTGCTGACCCCCGGTTTCTTTACCGATGCCTGCGGGTTCGCGCTGCTGATCCCGGCGGTGCGCGACGCGGTGATGCGGTTCATCTCGACCCGGATCAAGGTACAGCGCTTTGAAATGGGTGGGCAGGGGCCGCGCACGCAGGCCGGTCCCGGCGCGCATCAGGGGCCGCAAGCGGAACGCTATCGTCCCGGCCCGCGCGAAGATGATGTGATCGAGGGCGACTATACCGAGGTCCCCCCGTCGAAACGTGCCAATCACCCGGGGTCAGGCTGGACTAAGCATTGAGCCGCCTATCCCGGGCTGCTATTCGGTATACAAAATTCCAACAGGAGCTTTCCATGGCTGAAGAAGCAACCGAGAACGGCGCTGCCGCCGCAGAACAGACCCCGGCACCGGTGAAGATGAACGTGCTCGCGCAGTTCGTGCGCGACATGAGCTTCGAGAACATCCTCGCGCAGAAAGGTGTCAGCGGCGACGTGCAGCCTGACGTTCAGGTTCAGGTCAACCTCGACGCTAAGAAGCGCTCGGCCGAGAACCAGTACGAAGTGGTGCTGAAGCTGAAGGTCGAGTCCAAGTCGAAGTCGAACGGCGACATGCTGTTCCTTCTCGAACTGGATTACGCCGGTGTCTTCAACATCGAAGGCGTGCCGCAAGAGCAACTGCACCCGTTCCTGCTGATCGAGTGCCCGCGGATGCTCTTCCCGTTCGTGCGCCGCATCGTGTCGGACGTAACCCGTGACGGTGGCTTCCCGCCGCTTAACCTCGAGACCATCGATTTCGTCGCGCTTTACCGCAACGAGATCGCGCGCCGTCAGCAGGCTGCTGCGGCGGCTGGCGAAGAGCGCAAGCTCGACGCCTAAGCTTGGATGCGGGGCGTCAGCCCCGCGACCACAGCGCGTTTTCTCCGAGTTTCTCGACAAAGGCGGCGTGAGCCGCCTTTTCTTCTTCGGTCAGGCGCGAGGGCAGGGGCTGCGCCCGGCGCTGCGGACGCCATTCTTCGTCCCCGCCGGATGCATTGCGGCCCGAAGACACCGGCGCGAGCACCAGATCCGGCTGCTTGCCACCGATCAGTTCCAGATAGACTTCCGCCAGAATCTCACTGTCGAGCAGCGCGCCGTGCAGCGTCCGGCTAGAGTTGTCGATGCCGAAACGGCGGCAGAGCGCATCCAGCGACGCCGGAGAGCCGGGAAATTTCTTGCGCGCGATCATCAGCGTGTCGATGGCGCAATCTTTCGGAAGCTGCGGTCGGTTCGCCCATTTCAACTCGGCATTGAGAAATTTCACATCGAACGTGGCGTTGTGAATGACCAGCTTGGCATCGGTGCCGACGAAGGCAATGAACTCATCGACGATTTTGGCAAACACAGGCTTGTCTCGCAGGAAATCATCGCCCAGCCCGTGCACCTCGAACGCCTCCTGCGGCATCGAGCGTTCGGGGTTTATGTACTGGTGATAGACCTTGCCCGTCGGCACGTGATTATAAAGCTCGACCGCGCCGATCTCGACGATACGGTCGCCCTGTTCCGGCTCGAAGCCAGTGGTTTCAGTGTCGAGAACGATCTCACGCATCGATCCGCCTTTCGATTTCTCTCAGCACATCCTGAACCTGCGCGCGCGCGTGGTCCAGCGTGTCAGTTGTGATCACAAAATCCGCGCGGGCGCATTTTTCGTCGTTTGGCATTTGCCGCGCAAGAATGCGATCCAGGTCCTCGGCGCTCATGGTGCCACGGGTCAGAACCCGCGCGCGTTGTACATCTGCCGGGATGGTCACGCAGGCCACCGCGTCAAACTCGGCCTCGGAACCGGTCTCATACAGCAGGGGAATGTCGAAGACACCGATTTTTCCCGCGTTCCCTTCGGCAAACTCCGCACGGTCGTGCCGGACGAGCGGATGCACGATCTCTTCGATCCGCTTGAGCGCCGCCGGGTCCCCAGCAATCACTTCGCGCAGGGATTCACGTGAAACCATGCCGTCCTTGATTGCCTGCGGAAAGATCTCTTGGATCGGCGCCACCGCCGCACCGCCCACGCCATAGAGCCGATGCACCGCCGCATCCGCATCCCAGACCGCGCAACCCGCCTCGGCGAAGAAGGCCGCGGTCTGCGATTTTCCCATGCCGATGGAGCCGGTGAGGCCGAGGCGAAAACGCATCACAGCACCGCGGCGCGGGCGTCGGCGTCGACCACCGGGCGCTTGCCGAACCAGCGCTCAAAACCGGGCACCGCCTGATGCAGCAACATGCCCAGACCGTCGACGCAAGTGCAGCCGAGCTCGCGCCCGATGCGCAAAAGCCGGGTCTCGAGCGGGGTATAGACAATGTCGGTGACCAGCGTTCCGGGACGCAGACCATCCAGCGGCACCCGCAGTTCCGGCTTGCCGACCATGCCAAGCGAGCTTGTGTTGACCACCGTCGCCGCGTCTTCGAGCACATTGCCCGCACGGACCCAGTCCACCACATGCACGCGCTGGCCAAAATCCTCGCGCAGAGCTTCGGCCCGCGTCCGGGTCCGGTTGCTGAGATAGAGCTTGGGCACCCCCGCATCGAGCAGCGAGGCGATCACCGCCCGCGAAGCGCCGCCTGCACCCAGCACCACGGCCGGGCCGCTGGCCGCCTGCCAGTCGGGCGCGCTCTGACGCAGGTTCTCGATAAAGCCGTAGCCGTCGGTGTTGTCCGCATAGATGCTGCCGTCGTCGCGGAAGGTCAGCGTGTTGGCCGCACCGATCAGCGTCGCCCGGTCCGAAACCACATCGGCGATCTCCATCACCCGCTCTTTATGCGGAATGGTGATGTTCACCCCAACGAACCCGATCTGCGGCAGCAGCCGAAGCGTCTCGGCCAGTTTGGCGGCGGGCACATCCATCGGGATGTAATGCCCCGGCAGCCCGTAGCGCTTCAGCCAGTGGCCGTGCAGCAGCGGCGAGCGGGAATGCGCGATGGGCGAGCCGATGACGCCCGCGAGCGGAATCTTGTGGTCGGTCATCCGGCAATGATCCCCCGTACCTGCAAAAAGGCCAGAAGCTCGAGCAGAGGCAGGCCGAGAATGGTGAAATGACTGCCCTCGATGCTGGCAAACAGGCGCACGCCCTCTTCCTCCAGCTTGAAGCCGCCGACGGAGCTACGCAGGCTTTCCCAGTTTCGCTCTATATAGTCGTCGAGATACGCTTCGGAAAACTCGCGCATCCGCAGCCGCGCCACACCCACATGGCGCCAGACCGGCTCGGCGTTTTCATAGATCACCGCAGCCGACAGCAGGCTGAGCCGCTGGCCCCGCAACTCCATCAGCTGCGCGCGGGCTTCTTCGGGGCTGCGCGGCTTGGAATAGAGCGTGCCGTTGCAGCTCAGCACCTGATCGCAGCCCAGCACCAGCGCGCCGGGATTTTTGTCGGAGGCTTTGCGCGCCTTATACTCGGCCAGAGCGTCGGCCACATCGCGCGGCGGAGCGCCTTCCGCGAGAAGTGAGTCGCGAATCGACTCTTCATCGACGCGCGCGACCTCGATTCCAAAGGAAACGCCCGCCGCACGGAGCAGTTCGGCGCGGATTTGCGAGCCGGAGGCGAGGATGAGCGGAAGACTCATGTGGATAAACCTGTTCGCAGCCTTGGGTCTTTGTCAGAGGAAGCTTCTGGGGAAAATCGTCCGCAGTTTCAAGGCTGGGGAGATCTCTCCGGTTTCACGATGTTCCACGGTGATTCCTGAGTCTGTGGGTTTGGAAAACTCCTCGCTGTGGAGAAGCTCGTGGACGACCACCTGTTTAAGATCTTTCCACAATGAAGCAAAACCCCGAGAGATCCCTTGCTGCGTTGATCCAAAGGCCGATTCCTCCAAAACTGCGCCAAGGGATCTCCGCAGATCTATCCACAGGATCTCTCCACGTGGACGAAAGCCCCTGAACCATTTGATCCACCGGTCTGGGGCTCCCCTAAAAACAAAATCATCTCTCTTTTTTCTTTCTTTAAATTGAGAGAGACCGGGCCCCGCCCAGACCCGCCGCCGGGAATTGACTTCGACGGGGGGAGGGGATAGGCATTCTCTCAACACCCGTCCGGGTGGGATCTTCCCGAAAGACATGACAAAGAACGGCCGACCGCGGCCCGGAGGACTGCATGACAAGTGCCGAAAGCACTGAACGGCTGAACCTGTCCGATCTGAAGGCGCAAAGCCCGAAAGATCTCCTCGCCATGGCCGAAGAGCTCGACATCGAGAACGCCTCGACCATGCGTAAAGGCGAGATGATGTTCCAAATTCTCCGCGAGCGTGCGGATGAGGGTTGGACCATCTTCGGCGACGGCGTTCTTGAGGTGCTGCAGGACGGCTTTGGCTTCCTTCGCTCGCCCGAGGCAAACTATCTGCCGGGTCCCGATGACATCTATGTCTCGCCCGAGATGATCCGGAAGTATTCGCTGCGCACCGGCGACACCATCGAAGGCGAGATCCGAGCACCCGACAATGAAGAGCGCTACTTCGCGCTGGTCGACGTCTCTGCGATCAACTTCGAAGACCCGGAACGCGCCCGTCACAAGATCGCCTTCGACAACCTGACACCGCTCTATCCTGACGAGCGTCTGAAGATGGAAATCGAAGACCCGACGATCAAGGACAAATCGGCCCGCATCATCGATCTGGTCGCGCCGATCGGTAAGGGCCAGCGTTCGCTCATCGTGGCACCGCCGCGGACCGGTAAGACGGTTCTGCTGCAGAACATCGCCACCTCGATCGAGAAGAACCACCCCGAGTGCTATCTGATCGTCCTGCTGATCGACGAACGTCCGGAAGAAGTGACCGACATGCAGCGTTCGGTGAAGGGTGAGGTTGTCTCCTCGACCTTCGACGAGCCTGCCACGCGCCACGTTGCCGTCTCGGAAATGGTCATCGAAAAGGCCAAGCGCCTTGTGGAGCACAAACGAGATGTTGTGATCCTTCTTGACTCGATCACAAGACTTGGTAGGGCGTTCAACACCGTCGTGCCGTCGTCGGGTAAGGTCCTGACCGGTGGTGTCGATGCCAACGCGCTGCAGCGTCCGAAGCGCTTCTTCGGTGCCGCGCGGAACATCGAAGAGGGTGGCTCGCTCACCATCATCGCCACCGCGCTGATCGACACCGGCTCGCGTATGGACGAGGTGATCTTCGAAGAATTCAAAGGCACCGGCAACTCCGAGATCGTTCTCGACCGCAAGGTTGCCGACAAGCGCGTCTTCCCGGCGATCGACATTCTCAAGTCGGGCACCCGGAAAGAGGACCTGCTCACCGACAAGGTCGACCTGCAAAAGACCTTCGTGCTGCGCCGTATCCTCAACCCGATGGGCACGACGGACGCGATCGAGTTCTTGCTCTCCAAGCTCAAGCAGACGAAGACGAACGGCGAATTCTTCGACTCCATGAACAGTTAAACATAAACCGCAAAGGAGGCGGGGATGGATACGATCTTCGCACTTGCCAGCGCGGTCGGCAAAGCAGGCGTTTCCGTGGTGAGGGTTTCCGGACCCTCCGCATGGGACGCCTGTTCTCGTCTTTGCGGCGACATTCCCGCGCCGCGCCGCACCGCGCTGCGCCGCCTGACCGATGGGGCAGGGCAAATCCTCGACGAAGCGCTGGTTCTGGTCTTCGAAGAGGGCAAAAGCTTTACTGGCGAACGCACTGTCGAATTTCATCTGCACGGCAGCATCGCGATCCTGCGTGCCGTTCTGCGCGAGCTTGGCGCGATGGACGGGATCCGTCAGGCCGAGCCCGGTGAATTCACCCGGCGCGCGCTGGAGCATGACCGCCTCGACCTAACACAAGTCGAAGCGCTGGCGGATCTGATCGAAGCCGAGACCGAAAGCCAGCGCAATCAGGCGATGACCGTCTTTGCGGGCGCACTTGGGCAAAAGGTCGAAGCCTGGCGCGAGGATTTGATCTTCGCGGCCTCTCTGCTTGAGGTCACCATTGATTTCGCCGACGAGGAAGTGCCTGTCGACGTCTCGGACGACGTTCGCGCCGCGCTTCTGAAAGTGAAATCCGAGGTCGACCGCGAACTGGCTGGCGTCGATGCGGCGGAACGCATTCGCAGCGGCTTTGAGGTCGCCATTGTTGGGCGTCCGAATGTGGGTAAATCCAGCCTGCTCAACGTGCTCGCCGGTCGCGACGCTGCCATCACCTCGGAACACGCCGGGACGACCCGTGATGTGATCGAGGTGCGCATGGAAATCGCCGGACTCCCGGTGACGCTGCTCGACACCGCGGGTTTGCGCGAAGCGGCGGATCCGGTCGAAAAGATTGGCATCCAACGCGCACGCGACCGCGCTGAACTGGCAGATCTGAGGGTTTTCCTGCTCGAAGCGGATGAAACCTTGGATGTCTCACCGCGCGGCGGCGACATCATCCGACGGTCCAAGGGAGATCTCTCCGGCGATGCCGAGGCGATTTCCGCGAGCACGGGGCAGGGCATTGATGCGCTTGTCGCGCAAATTGGCCATACATTGTCCGAGCGCGTTCAATCCAGCGGTCTTGCCACACGCGAACGTCACCGGCTGGCCTTTGCCGAAGGCAGCGCAGCCCTTGAAACCGCGCTGGAATTGCTTGATTTCGGACCCGAGCGGTATGATATCGCTGCAGAGGAAGTCCGGGTCTCGATTCGACGCCTTGAAGCCCTGATCGGCCGCGTCGACGTTGAAAATCTGCTGGACAAGATCTTCTCGAGCTTCTGCCTGGGTAAGTAAGGAGTGTTTCACGTGAAACAACTCGACTTTGACGTCGTTGTCGTCGGCGGTGGTCACGCCGGCACCGAAGCCGCTGCTGCAGCGGCCCGTTTTGGTGCGCGCACCGCTCTGGTCACGCTGACTCGGGGCGGAATTGGCGTGATGTCGTGCAATCCGGCGATTGGTGGCCTCGGCAAAGGCCACCTAGTGCGCGAAATTGACGCCATGGACGGCGTGATGGGTCGTGTCGCGGATCAGGCCGGGATCCAATTCCGCCTTTTGAACCGCCGCAAAGGCCCCGCGGTCCAAGGTCCGCGCGCGCAGGCCGACCGCAAACTTTACCGCGAAGCCATGCTGCGCGAGATGGAAGCCGCACCGAACCTCTCGATCGTGGAAGGCGAGGTGACCGACCTTCTGAAGTCGGGAGATCTCGTGCAGGGCGTGGTTCTTTCCGACGGATCCGAGCTGAAAGCCGGCGCTGTCGTGCTGACCACCGGGACATTCCTGCGTGGCGTCATCCATATTGGCGATCAAAAGCGGCCCGGTGGCCGGATGGGCGATAAGCCGGCGGTGAAGCTTGCCGAACGTCTGGATGAGTTGGCTTTGCCGCTCGGACGGCTCAAAACCGGCACGCCGCCGCGCCTGGATGGGCGCACGATCAATTGGGACATTCTGGAAAGCCAGCCCGGTGACGATGACCCGGTGCTCTTCTCCTTCATGTCGAAGGCGCCCTACGCGCGGCAGATCTCTTGCGGGATCACCCACACCAATGCACGCACGCACGAGCTGATCCGCGACAATCTGAGCAGATCCGCCATGTATGGCGGCCATATCGAGGGCATTGGCCCCCGGTACTGCCCCTCGATCGAAGATAAGATCGTCCGCTTTGCCGATAAAGAGTCGCATCAGATCTTCCTCGAGCCCGAGGGTCTCGACGATCACACGGTGTATCCGAACGGCATTTCGACCTCGCTGCCCGAGGATGTGCAGGACGCCTATGTTCGCTCGATCGTCGGTCTGGAGAACGCGCGCATTCTGCAGCCCGGATACGCGATCGAATACGACTACGTCGATCCGCGCGCGCTGGACCTGCGGCTTTCGGTGAAGGCTGTCTCGGGCCTTTATCTCGCTGGCCAGATCAACGGCACAACGGGATATGAGGAAGCCGCGGCACAAGGTCTTGTGGCAGGCCTCAACGCCGCCGCCCAAAGCTTGGGGCGCGAGGAGATCACTTTCAGCCGGACCGACAGCTATATTGGCGTGATGATCGACGATCTGACGTCGCGCGGCGTGACCGAGCCCTACCGGATGTTCACCTCGCGCGCCGAATTCCGCCTTTCGCTGCGGGCCGACAATGCGGACCAGCGCTTGACTCCGCAGGCTCTCGAGATCGGCTGCGTGTCCGAAGCGCGCAAAGCGGCATTCCTTGAGAAGTCCGAAAAGCTCGAGCAGGGCAGGGGGATTCTCTCTGATCTGACCATGACGCCGCGGGAATTGACCGAGCTTGGCCTGAAGATGAACGCTGATGGCGCACGCCGCAGCCTGTTCCAACTGCTGTCCTTCCCTGATATTGCGATGGAGTTCCTCCGGTCCCATGTGCCGGATCTCACGGAAATCGACGAAGAGATCGGCAGCCAGCTGGAAAAGGACGCGCTTTACGCCAATTACATTGATCGGCAGAAGCGCGACGTTGAAGCGCTGAAGCGGGACGAGACCTATCAGGTCCCGGCAGACTTCGATTTCGCGAGCATCGAAGGGCTTTCCAACGAGCTGAAGCAAAAGCTGGCGCATGCTCGCCCTTCCACGCTTGCTCAAGCGGCGAAAGTGGATGGAATGACGCCGGCAGCGCTGTCGCTTCTGCTGATCCGTCTTCGCCGCGTCGAAAAGGCGCGCAGCGCATGAGCTTTCCGGACCTTGGCGGCGGTCTCAGTGTTTCACGTGAAACATGGGACCGCCTCGAGCACTACACCGACCTTCTGAAGAAATGGAATCCACGGATCAACCTCGTTTCGCCAAGCACGCTCGACGAGGCTTGGACGCGGCATATCGTGGATTCCGCTCAGATCTGGCAGATTCCGCAGGAAAAACCCGCGCATTGGGCGGATCTCGGCAGTGGCGGAGGGTTCCCCGGGCTGGTCGTGGCGATCCTGCGCGACGAGTTCGCACCGGATATGAAGGTCACGCTGGTGGAAAGCGACCAGAGGAAATGCGCGTTCCTGCGGACGGTTCTGCGGGAAACGGGTGCGACGGCGAATGTCGAAGCGCGCCGTATCGAAGAGATCCCGTCGCTGAAGGCCGATGTGCTCAGCGCGCGGGCACTGGCGTCTTTGGATAAACTTCTTGGTTTCGCTGATCATCACTTGAGCGAGACCGGCATGGCGCTCTTCCCAAAGGGCGCGCAGGCGGAAAAAGAAATCGCCGAAGCACGCAAGATGTGGCAGTTTAAACTGACACGGCATACAAGCCTTACTGATCCCAATGCGGTTGTCTTGCAAATCGGAGTGCCGACTCATGTCTGATACCTTCCGGCCCGGCGCGGCCAAGATCGTAGCCATTGCCAATCAGAAGGGTGGGGTGGGCAAGACCACGACGACGATCAACCTCGGCGCGGCGCTGGCAGAGCGCGGTTTGAAGGTTCTCGTGGTCGACCTCGACCCGCAGGGGAACTCGTCCACCGGGCTCGGAATCGAGCCTGAGGCGCGCGAATACACCGCGTACGAGCTGCTTCTCGAAGACGCGCCGCTGTCGGATATGATCCTTTCGACGGAAACGCCGAACCTGCAGCTGATCCCGGCAACGGTTGATCTGGCCTCGGCAGACATCGAACTCGTCGCCAACGAAAAGCGCAGCTTCCTTCTGCATGATGCGCTGCGGCAGGCGGATATGGCCCAGTTTGGCTTTGATTTCGTCCTGATCGACTGCCCGCCCTCGCTGAACCTTCTGACGGTGAACGCGATGGTCGCGGCGCATTCCATTCTGGTGCCGCTGCAAAGCGAGTTCTTCGCGCTCGAAGGTTTGTCGCAGCTTATGCTGACGATCCGTGAAGTGCGCCAGAGCGCCAATCCCGACCTTCGGATCGAGGGGATTGTGCTGACGATGTTCGACGCGCGGAACAACCTGTCGCGCATGGTGGAAGAGGATGCGCGCGCCAACCTCGGTGATCTGGTGTTCAACACCGTGATCCCGCGGAACGTGCGGGTGAGCGAGGCGCCGTCTTATGCGTGCCCAGTCCTGACTTACGACACGAATTCGAAGGGTGCGCTGGCCTATCGCGCCCTCGCAGAGGAACTGCTGCGCAACAATGCGCAGATGGCGGCATAACCAAAAAATACGTCACGAGAGGGCAGAAATGGCAGAGAAACGCGAAATGCGGCGAGGGCTCGGACGTGGGCTTTCGGCGCTTATGTCCGACGTCGACGTCCGGCCTGCCGAGGCCGAGGCGGATACGACACCAAGGACACCTGATCGCATGATCCCGATCGAGAAACTCTTCCCCAACAAAGATCAGCCGCGCCGGACATTCACGCCGGACCAGCTTAACGAGCTGGCGGAATCGATCCGCGTGAAGGGGATCATCCAGCCGATTATCGTCCGTCCGCGTCCGGGGTCGGAAGGCGAGTTTGAGATCGTCGCGGGCGAGCGTCGTTGGCGCGCCGCGCAGATGGCGCAGCTTCACGAAGTCCCTGCGCTGGTGCGCGAGTTCGACGACATCGAAGTGCTCGAAGTCGCGATCATCGAGAACATCCAGCGGGCGGACCTGAACTCGATCGAAGAGGCGGCGGGCTACAAGCAGCTGATGAACCGTTTCGGACACACGCAGGAAAAGATCGCCGAAGCGCTTGGCAAAAGCCGGAGCCATATCGCGAACCTGCTGCGCCTGCTGAACCTGCCGGAGTCGGTTCAGACTATGGTGGTCGAGGGGCAACTGACCGCAGGCCATGCGCGTACGCTGGTCACGGCCGAGAACCCCGAAGAGGTCGCCAAGGAGATCGTGCGCCGCAAGCTGTCGGTGCGTCAGGCCGAGCAACTTGCGAAGCCGCAGCCGCAGAAAGAGCAGAGCCCGTCTCGAACCAGCCTTGCAGGGTCTGAAAAGGACGCTGACACCCGCGCGCTTGAGGGAGATCTCTCGGCGGCTGTTGGGATGAAAGTCGCGATCCAGAACCAGCCGGGACAGGAGAATGGCAAGCTGACGATCAGCTACCGGACCTTCGAGGAACTCGACAAGCTCTGCGCCATCCTCAGCGCGGCACGCTGAAGAGATCTCCACAGGATCCTGTGGAGAGATCTCGCGACCGCCGCAGGCATATTCACTGAGGAAACAAGGGGTAGCGGTTTGATGCTCAGATCCCTCTAGATCTGGCAGATCCACCCGGAAAACACCCTGAAAACACGAAGGCCGAGCCATAGTGGCTCGGCCTTTTGTGTTTCACCTGTCTCGCGCGATCAGATCTGTCCACAGGATCTCGGCCGGATCTGCACAGGATCCTGTGGGTATGTTCCACGTGGATCATGAGGTGAGAAGCTCGGCAATCACGCCGTTGAGGACAAGCCGCCCCTCGGTGGTGGCGCCAAGGAGATCTCCCTCGCGCCACAGAAGGCCCATGTCCTGAAGGTCGGCGATCTTCTGAGCGGGCAGGGGCGTCGGGGAGATCTGGCCAAGCCGCGACAGCGAAATGCCTTCGGCGAGGCGCAGGCCCATCATCACGAACTCGGTCATAATGTCTGACGTATCGAGCGGATCGAAGACGCTGTCGGCGCGACGGGCTTCGGCCTTTTCGATCCAGGCGCCGGGCATCTTCCATGCTTCGGTCGCGTGGCGAACGCCGTTCACGGTGACGCGCCCATGCGCGCCGGGGCCCACGCCGACGTAATCGCCGCCGCGCCAGTAGACCAGATTGTGCCGCGACTGCGCGCCGGGCAGCGCGTGGTTCGACACTTCATAGGGCGCAAAGCCCGCCTTGGCGGTGATCTCTTGTGTGGCAAGGAACATGTCGGCGGCGAGGTCTTCGCCTGGCAGATGCTTCATTTGGCCACGCTGCGCGCGCTCCCAGAACATCGTGCCTTCCTCGATGGTCAGCTGGTAGAGCGACAGGTGATCGCCGGCGAGATCGAGCGCCTCGCGCAGTTCCACTTCCCAGTCGGCAATGCTCTGGTTTTCGCGGGCATAGATCAGGTCAAAGTTCACCCGGTCAAAGACGGACTTCGCGGTGCCGAGCGCGGCAATCGCCTCATCCACGTCATGCAGCCGTCCGAGGCGGCGCAGATCATTGGGACGCAGGCTCTGAATGCCCATCGAGACCCTGTTTACGCCCGCCTCGCGGAAGCCCTCGAACTTCGACACTTCGACAGAGCGGGGATTGGCCTCGAGCGTGATCTCGATGTCATTGGCCCATGTCCAATGCTCGCGCGCGGCATCGAGCACCGCCTGAACGGTGGCAGGCTCCATCAGCGAAGGGGTGCCGCCGCCGAAATAGATTGAGTTGAGATGACGCCCCGAGGTCATCTCGCCATAGCGGCGGACCTCGGAGCTCAGCGCTTCGGCCCAGCGGGTCTGGTCGATTGACCGGACGACGTGGCTGTTGAAGTCGCAATAGGGGCATTTGGCCTCGCAGAAAGGCCAATGCACGTAGAGGCCGAAGCCTCCTTCACGCCAGGTTTCAGGCCCGGGCTTAGGCATCGTCTTGGGCAAAGCAGCCCTTCACGAATTTGGCAAAGGCATCGGCGCGGTGGCTGATGCGGTTTTTCTCGTCGCTGCCCATCTCGGCGAAGGTGATCTCATAGCCCTCGGGCTGAAAGATCGGGTCGTAGCCGTGACCATTGTCGCCGCGCATCGGCCAGACCACGCGGCCTTCCATCACGCCGGGGAACACCGCGTCGGTGCCATCGGGCCAAGCCAGAACCAGCGTGCAGTTGAAACGCGCGGTCCAGGGCTGCTCGGCACCGGTCTGGCGCAGCGCGTCATGGGTCTTGCCCATGGCCATGATAAAATCGCGGCCCTTGCCGGTTTCGGCCCAATCGGCGGTATAGACACCGGGAGCACCGTCCAGAGCATCGACAGAAATGCCGCTGTCATCGGCGAGGGCGGGCAGGCCGGTGGCCTTTGCCGCCGCATGCGCCTTGATGCGGGCATTCTCGACGAAGGTGGTGCCGGTTTCCTCGGGTTCGGGAAGGTCAAGCTCCTTGGCACCCACGACCTCGATGCCGAAGGGCTTCAGCAGATCGGTGATCTCTTCGAGCTTGCCGGCATTATGGGTGGCGACGAGCAGCTTCTTGTCGGTGAACTTGCGGGTCATGCGGTGGCCGCCAGTTGCGCCTCGACCAACTTCGAAACGCCCGCTTCGGCGAGGTCCATCAGCTTGTTCATCTGATCGCGGCTGAAGGTGGCGCCCTCCGCGGACATCTGAACTTCGATCAGCTGGCCATCGCCGCGCAGGATGAAGTTGCCGTCGACACCGGCCTCGGAATCCTCGGCATAGTCAAGATCGAGCACCGGCTGACCGGCGTAGATGCCGCAGCTCACGGCAGCCACGGGGGTCAGCGGATCGCTTTTGATCATACCGGCCTTCATCAGCTTGTTCACCGCAAGGCGCAGCGCGACCCAACCACCGGTGATCGCGGCGCAGCGGGTGCCGCCATCGGCCTGGATCACGTCGCAGTCGATGGTGATCTGACGCTCGCCAAGCGCAACCCGGTCGACACCGGCGCGCAGCGACCGGCCGATTAGGCGCTGGATCTCGACGGTGCGGCCACCCTGTTTGCCGCTCGACGCCTCGCGGCGCATGCGCGAGCCGGTGGAGCGCGGCAGCATGCCGTATTCCGCCGTCACCCAGCCAAGGCCCGAGCCTTTGACGAAGGGCGGCACGCGCTCTTCGAGCGTGGCGGTGCAGATGAGGTGGGTATCGCCCATTTTGATCAGGCAAGACCCTTCGGCATGTTTCGTGACACCTGTCTCGATTGAAACGGCGCGCATATCACTTAGATCTCGTCCTGAAGGTCTCATTCGGTGCCTCTTATCCTAGTCGCGCTCGGGATACTGGTGCAGATGCTTTGCCGCAACCCCGATTGACGGGGCGCGAGAGGCACCTTTAATGACCCTGAACAGCCGGAGTTTAGGATGAAAGAGGGTAACCGTCTTCTTGATGAAATGAACGATCGCTCGCGCGAGGTGTTTCGCCGCGTGGTTGAGAGCTATCTCGAGACGGGCGAGCCGGTCGGTTCGCGCACCCTGACGCGCAGCCTGTCCGAGAAGGTCTCGGCGGCGACGATCCGCAACGTGATGCAAGACCTCGAATATCTCGGTCTGCTCGACAGCCCGCATGTTTCCGCCGGGCGCGTGCCGACGCAGGTGGGTCTGCGGATGTTCGTCGACGGGCTGCTGGAAGTGCGCGATCTGGATATGTCCGACCGCGAGGCGCTGGACGCGACCACTTCGAACCGCAGCGACGATGTGGGCGGCCTGCTCGACCGGGTCGGCGCGGCGCTTTCGGGGGTGACCCATGGTGCGTCGCTGGTGCTGACGCCGAAACATGAGGCACCGGTCAAGCATATCGAGTTCGTCTCGCTGGGCCATGACCGCGCGCTTGTGGTGCTGGTGTTTGCCGATGGTCACGTCGAGAACCGCCTCTTCACCCCGCCACCGGGGCAGACCCCAAGTTCGATGCGCGAGGCGGCGAACTTCCTCAACGCGCTGATCGAGGGCAAGACGCTGTCTGAACTGCGCGGCGAGATCGGTCGGCAGATCAGCGCGCGGCGGCAAGAGATCGACGCGCTGGCCGCGGCTCTGATCGAAACCGGCATGGCGGCGTGGGAAAAGGACGCCGACAATTCTGCCCGTCTGATCGTGCGCGGCACGGCGAATCTTCTGGGTCAGGACAGCGAGGTCGAAGAGCTCGACCGCATCCGCTCGCTGTTTGACGACCTCGAGCGCAAGCGGGATATCGCCGAGTTCCTTCAGCTTGCCGAAGCAGGCGACGGGGTCCGCATTTTTATCGGCTCGGAGAACAAACTTTTCTCACTTTCGGGTTCCTCTCTGGTGGTGTCTCCATATATGAACGCGGATCGAAAGATAATCGGTGCGGTTGGGGTCATCGGACCCACGCGGCTCAACTACGGGCGGATCGTACCCATCGTGGACTACACGGCACAGCTGGTCGGCAGGCTGATTGCTGAGCGGAGCTAGAGGTTAGACATGGCAGACGCGAATAAAGACGAATTTCTCGACGATATCGAGGCGGCAGAGGCCGAAGCCCTCGCGAGCGAGATGGAAGAGATGGACGACGAGGCGATCGCGCTGGACGAACTGCGCGCTGAGCGTGACGAATACAAAGACCGCTTCATGCGGGCGCTGGCGGATGCCGAGAACGCGCGCAAGCGCGCCGACAAGGATCGCCGCGAGGCGCAGCAATACGGCGGCTCGAAGCTGGCCCGTGACCTGCTGCCGGTCTACGACAACCTCAACCGCGCGCTGAACGCCGCGCGCGAGGCCGAGGCGGCAGAGGCGCTGATCGAAGGTGTGGAGCTGACCCTGCGCGAGCTGCTGAACGTGTTCAGCAAGCACGGCATGACGGCGATCACCCCGGAAGTGGGCGACAAGTTCGACCCCAAGCACCACGAGGCGATGTTCGAAGCGCCGGTGCCCGGCACCAAAGCGGGCGAGATCATTCAGGTCTCGGCAGAGGGCTTCATGCTCTACGACCGCCTGCTGCGTCCGGCGCAGGTCGGCGTCAGCTCGATGCAGGGCTGATTTCGTTACAGTGAGAAACGGAAAACCCCCGGTCGAGAGGCCGGGGGTTTTTCTTTGGGGGCGTTGCGCTGATCCGCCCGGAGCAAAGGCCGAAGGCCGCCGGGCGAGCGACTGCCCGTCCCGGCGGGCTGGCGCTTTGTCGCCTTTGTGAAACGCACGAAGGTCGCCCGGAGTTGGCGGGAATAAAGCGAAGACCGCGATCGTAGCAGCGCCAGCCCACGGGCAGTCGCCCACCCGGCTTTCGTTTCACGTGAACCCACCAGCAGTGCATGTTTCACGTGAGTCCGGCTTACCCCTTCAACAGAGACTTCAGATCGTAAAGCGCCTGCAACGCATCGCGCGGGGTCATCTCGTCGGGCAGCAGCGTCGCCAGCTTCTCTTCCACCTCCGAGGGGCCTTTCGGTGCCGCAACAGGCTCTGGTTTCGCCGCCGCCGAGAACAGCGGCAGATCGTCGATCAGCGCCTTGGGCGAGGTCCGGCCCCGTTCGCCTTCCTCCAGCGCGCTCAGCACGTCGCGGGCGCGGGCGATCACCGCGGGCGGCAGGCCGGCCAACTGCGCCACCTGCACGCCGTAAGAGCGGTCGGCTGCCCCTTCGCGCACCTCGTGCAGGAAGATCACCTCGCCGTCCCATTCCTTCACCGCGACAGTGGCATTGCCGACGCCTTCGAGTTTCGCGGCAAGCTGCGTCAGCTCGTGGTAATGCGTGGCGAAAAGCCCGCGCACGCGGTTCACGCCGTGCAGATGCTCCAGCGTCGCCCATGCGATGGACAGGCCGTCATAGGTGGCGGTGCCGCGGCCGATCTCGTCGAGGATCACCAGCGCGCGGTCGTCGGCCTGATTGAGGATCGCAGCGGTCTCGACCATCTCGACCATGAAGGTCGAGCGCCCGCGCGCCAGATCGTCCGAGGCGCCAACGCGGCTGAAAATCTGGCTGACCACACCCAGATGCGCGCGGTCCGCAGGCACATAGGACCCCATCTGCGCCAGCAGGGCGATCAAAGCGTTCTGCCGCAGATAGGTCGATTTACCGGCCATGTTCGGGCCGGTCAGCAGGGTCACCGATGCGCCCTCGCCATTGGCGTTCAAGGCGCAATCATTGGCGATGAAAGGCGCGCCGCCTTGCTGCTGCAGCGCGCGTTCGACCACCGGGTGACGGCCCGCGACAATCTCGAAGGCGCGGCTGTCGTCGACCTGCGGGCGGCACCAGTTCTGCGCCTTGGCCAGATCGGAAAGCCCAAGCGCAACATCGAACTCGGACAGCGCCAGCCCGGTCTCCGATACCTGCGGCGCGCGGGCCAGAATGGCACCTTTCAGGCTTTCATAGAGCCGCTTTTCAATCTCCAGCGCCTCGTTGCCGGCGTTGAGGATGCGGGTCTCCAGCTCGGTCAGCTCGACGGTAGTGAAACGCACCTGATTGGCAGTGGTCTGGCGGTGGATGAAGGTCTCGTTCAGCGGCGCCGACATCATCTTTTCGGCGTGGGTCGCTGTGGTCTCGATGAAGTAGCCGAGCACGTTGTTGTGCTTGATCTTCAGCGAGTTCACCCCGGCCATTTCGGCGTATTTCGCCTGCATAGAGGCGATCACGCCGCGGCCTTCGTCCCGCAGGGTGCGCGCCTCGTCGAGCTGCGCGTCGTAGCCGGGTGCGACAAAGCCACCGTCACGCACCATCAGCGGCGGCTCGGCAACCAGCGCCGCCTCGAGCAGCGCGATCAGCTCGTCATGGCCGGTGAGTGTTTCACGTGCATCGGCCAGCAAGGGGGGCAATTCGGCACTGTTTAGGGTCTCGGCGATCTCTTCGGCCTGCGCCAGCGCGTTGCGCACGGCGGCCAGATCGCGCGGACCGCCCCGGTCGAGCCCGAGACGCGAGAGCGCGCGGTCGAGGTCGGGCACCTTGCGCAGACCGTCGCGCAGCTGCCGAGCCTCGGGCGCGCCCATCGCCCAGTCCAGAGCCTGAAGCCGCCCCTCGATCACGTCAAGATTGCGCGAAGGAGAGGAAACTCGCCTCTCCAAAAGACGCGCGCCGCCGGGCGTCACCGTCCGGTCGATCACCGAGAGCAGCGACCCGGCGCGTCCGCCGTTCATCGAGTGGGTCAGTTCAAGATTGCGCCGGGTGGCGGCGTCGATCTGCAGCAGGTTCGACACGGCATCGCGCTGCGGCGGGCGCAGCAGCGGCAGGCGGCCCTTCTGCGTGATGTCGAGATAGTCGACCAGCGCGCCCATGGCCGAAAGCTCGGGCCGCTCGAACGCGCCGAAGCCCGAGAGGGTCTGTACGGAAAAGAGCCTCTTCAAGCGATCCTCGGCCCCGGCACTGTCAAAGGACGCAGCCCCAAGCGGCGTGGGAAAAATACCGAGATCGCTCAGCACCGGGCGTAGATCTTCGTCGGTGCTTTCCGAGACCAGCACTTCCGAAGGGGCCAGCCGCGCCAGTTCGGCACCGATGCGGGCGCGGGCGAGGGGCATCACGTGAAACGCGCCGGTGGAAATATCGCACCACGCCAGCGCCCAATCGTCCCGAACACGGCCCAAAGCGGCCAGATAGTTGTGGCGGCGCGCTTCCAGCAGCGACTCTTCGGTGAGCGTGCCGGGGGTCACCAGCCGTACCACGTCGCGTTTCACCACCGATTTATGGCCACGCTTCTTGGCCTCGGCGGGGCTTTCCAATTGCTCGCCGACAGCGACGCGAAAGCCCTTGCGGATCAGCGTCAGCAGGTAGCCCTCGGCGGCATGCACCGGAACGCCGCACATGGGGATGTCATCGCCCGCATGCTTGCCGCGCTTGGTCAGCGCGATGTCGAGAGCTTCCGCCGCCGCCACCGCGTCGTCGAAGAACATCTCGTAGAAGTCGCCCATCCTGTAGAACAAGAGCGCGTCCGGATACTGCGCTTTGATCTCAAGATATTGCGCCATCATCGGCGTGACTGCCGTCATGTAGTCCCCCAGTGCTGCTTTGTGCTGGTTTAGCAAAGCCCCGAGGGGCGGCGAAAGGCGAAATGCAATCAGTTGAGCAGAGCCTTCCCCTGCGCTAAGAGGAACGCCGCTCATAGTCGAGGGAAGCACGCTCATGTCGAAATCCAAGTTCACCCGTGAAGAGGCGCTGGCCTTCCATCTCGAGCCGACGCCCGGCAAGTGGGAAGTGCAGGCCACAGTGCCGATGACCACGCAGCGCGACCTGAGCCTTGCCTATTCGCCCGGCGTCGCCGTGCCCTGCGAGGAAATCGCCGAAAACCCCGAGCTGGCCTATGATTACACCAACAAGGGCAACCTCGTTGCGGTGATCTCGAACGGTACCGCGGTGCTGGGTCTCGGCAATCTTGGCGCGCTCGGCGGCAAGCCGGTGATGGAAGGCAAATCGGTGCTCTTCAAGCGCTTTGCCGATGTGAACTCGGTCGACATCGAACTGGACACCGAGGACCCCGAGGAATTCATCAAGGCCTGCAAACTGATGGGGCCGACCTTCGGCGGTATCAACCTCGAGGACATCAAGGCGCCCGAATGCTTCATTATCGAGCAGCGCCTGAAGGAAGAGATGGACATCCCGGTCTTCCACGACGACCAGCACGGCACGGCGGTGATCTGCGCCGCGGGCCTGATCAACGCGCTGCATCTCTCGGGCAAGAAGATCGAAGAGGTGAAGATCGTGCTCAACGGCGCGGGCGCGGCGGGCATCGCCTGTCTCGAGCTGCTGAAGTCCATGGGCGCGCAGCATGACAATTGCATCATGTGCGACACCAAGGGCGTGATCTATCAGGGCCGCACCGAGGGCATGAACCAGTGGAAGTCGGCCCATGCGGCCAACACCTCGCTGCGCACGCTCGAAGAGGCGATGGTTGGCGCCGATGTCTTCCTTGGTGTGTCTGCCAAGGGCGCGGTGACGCAGGACATGGTGAAAAGCATGGCCGACAACCCGGTGATTTTCGCCATGGCCAACCCCGATCCCGAGATCACCCCCGAAGAGGCGCACGAGGTGCGCGTCGATGCCATCGTCGCCACCGGCCGCTCGGACTACCCGAACCAGGTGAACAACGTTCTGGGCTTTCCCTATCTCTTCCGCGGCGCGCTCGACATTCACGCGCGCTCGATCAACGACGAGATGAAGATCGCCTGCGCCGAGGCGCTGGCCGAACTGGCGCGCGAGGATGTGCCGGACGAGGTGGCGCTGGCCTATGGCAAATCGCTGACCTTCGGGCGTGATTACATCATCCCCACGCCGTTTGATCCGCGCCTCATCCACCGCATTCCGCCCGCCGTCGCCAAAGCGGGCATGGACACCGGCGCGGCGCGCCGTCCGATCATCGACATGGATGCCTATCAGGCGGGCCTCATGGGCCGTATGGATCCCACCGCCTCGGTGTTGCGCAGCATCAACAGCCGGGCACGGGCCGCGCAGGCGCGGATGATCTTTGCCGAGGGCGACGACCCGCGCGTGTTGCGCGCCGCGGTCATGTATCAGCGCAACGGCTTCGGCAAGGCGATCGTCGTGGGCCGCGAGGCGGATGTGAAAGAGAAGCTCGAGGCCAGCGGCCTTGCCGATGCGGTGCGCGAGATCAAGGTGGTCAACGCCGCCAACACCGAGCACCTCGAGACCTACAAGGAGTTTCTCTACCAGCGCCTGCAGCGCAAGGGCTACGACCGGCAGGATGTGCACCGTCTGGCGGCGCGCGATCGCCATGTGTTCGCCTCGCTGCTGCTGGCGCATGGCCATGGCGACGGTCTGATCACCGGCGCGACGCGCAAGTCGGCGCATGTGATGGAAGCGATCAATCAGGTGTTCGACGCCGATGCCGAAAGCGGCGTGGCGGGCGTCACCGCGCTGCTGCACAAGGGCCGCATCGTGCTGATCAGCGACACGCTGGTGCATGAATGGCCCGAAGCCGAAGATCTGGCGAATATCGCAGAGCGCGCCGCGGGTGTCGCGCGGCACCTCGGGCTCGAGCCGCGGGTGGCCTTCGTGTCCTTCTCGACCTTTGGCTATCCGGTGTCGGAACGCGCCTCGAAGATGCATCGCGCGCCGATGGTTCTCGACCAGCGCGGCGTCGACTTCGAATACGAAGGCGAGATGACCGTGGATGTGGCGCTCAACACCCGCGCGCAAGAGAACTACCCGTTCCAGCGCCTGAGCGGCCCGGCGAACATCCTCGTGGTGCCGGCGCGGCACTCGGCCTCGATCTCGGTCAAACTGATGCAGGAGATGGCGGGGGCGACGGTGATCGGCCCGATCCTCGCAGGCATCGACAGTTCGATCCAGATTTGCTCGACGACGATGACCGCCAATGACATCCTCAACATGGCGGTTCTGGCGGCCTGCAAGGTCGGCTGATCCACATTGATGACTCCTGCCGGATGCCTCCGGCGGGAGTATTTCTGAGAAAGATGAAAGGGCAGGGCGCAGCATGGCGATCTTCAACCTCGGGTCGATCAATGCCGACATGACCTATCGGCTGCCGCATCTGCTGGCGCCGGGCGAGACGCTGGCGACCAGCCGGCTGACGCGCGGGCTGGGCGGCAAGGGCGCCAATATGTCGGTGGCTGCGGCGCGGGCCGGGGCGCGGGTGGTGCATCTTGGGGCGGTCGGCCCCGATGGGCGCTGGGCGATCGAGCGGCTGACCGAATATGGCGTCGACACGCGGCAGATCGCGGTGATCGAGGAGGCCACCGGCCATGCCATCATCATGCTCGATGCCGAGGCGGAGAATTCGATCCTGATCCACCCCGGTGCCAACCGCGCGCTGTCGGTGGAGCGGGTCGAGGCCGGTCTCGAAGAGGCCGGACCCGAGGACATCTTCGTGTTCCAGAACGAGACCAACCTGCAGCGCGAGGCCGCCGAGATTGCCTCGCGGCGGGGACTTCGTGTGGCCTATGCGGCGGCACCCTTCGATGCCGAGGCGGTGACCGCCGTGCTGCCGCTGCTCGATCTGCTGGTGCTCAACGAGGTCGAGGCGGCGCAGCTCGAAGAGGCGACGGGGCAGGGCATCGAGAGTATTCCGGTGCGCGACGTGGTGGTGACGCTGGGCGCCAAGGGCTGCCGCTGGATCAACACCGACAGCGGCGAGAGCCGCAATTTCGCCGCGCTGCCGGTCACCCCGGTGGACACCACCGGCGCGGGAGACACCTTCACCGGCTACCTGCTGGCCGGGCTCGACCGGGCGCTGCCGATGGCGACGGCGATCGAGCTGGCGCAGCGCGCCGCCGCGCTGATGGTCATGCGCGAGGGCACCGCCGACGTCATCCCCGACCTCAAGGACGTCACCGAGCACCGCTTCTAAGCGATTTCGGCTTCGTCTAGACGCAAATATCCCGGGGAGTCCGCGTCAGCGGACGGGGCAGAGCCCCTCAGCCCCCGGCAAAGGGCGCGGCGCTGCCCCAAAGCTGCCGCACCCGGGCATCCCGCCCGCAGGCCTCGCGATAGCGCTTATAGGCAGAGGCCTGCCGGAGCGGGCCGAAGCGGGTCAGCACGAGACTGTCGCCCTTGTAGTAATCCTGATGATAGCCCTCGGCTGGCCAGAAGCGCCCCGCGGGCAGGATCGGGGTGACGATCTTTTTCCCCAAGGCGGCCTGCGCCTGAGCTTTCGCGGTTTCCGCTGCGGCGCGCTGCGCCCCGCCAGTGACGAAGATTGCAGTGCGATAGCTCTCACCCCTGTCGCAGAATTGCCCGCCCGCGTCGGTCGGGTCGATCGAGCGGAAGAACAGCGCGTAAAGCTCCTCTGCCGAGACGCGGGCGTCATCGAAGATGATGCGCACCGCCTCATAATGCCCGGTGCCGCCCGCGCTGACCTGTTTGTAGCTGGGGTTGGCGGTCCTCCCGCCGGTATATCCCGAGACCGCCTCGCGCACGCCTTTCACCTTCTCGAAATCGGCTTCGACGCACCAGAAACAGCCGCCGGCGACCACGATCTCTCCGGCCCGAACTGCCGCGGGCAGGGCAAATGCGGGCGCCGCCAGCGCAAGGCCCAGCAGGCATTTCATCAGCAGCCGTTTCATGATCTCTCCTCCGCTTTGCCTCAGGCTGCGGGCGCGGGCCGGTTCGATCAATCAAAATCCGCGCGGCTCACCGCTTGGTGACAGCCACTGTTCCGCGGCACGGCCTGATCTCGCGGCTTTATCACGGGGGGTCATCATGGGGCTTTCCCTTCGCCAGCGGCGGCCCTAGCGTGCCTGCATGGACAAGATCACCACGCATCAGGCGGAGGAGGACCTCCGCAACGAGACGATCCAGATCTGGGTCAATGGCACGCTGAAACCCAAAGCCGAGGCGCTGGTCTCGGTCTATGATTCGGGGTTCATGCTGGGCGATGGCATATGGGAGGGGCTGCGGCTCTATGACGGGCGCTGGTGCTTTCTGGACGAGCATCTCGACCGGCTGTTCGAGGCGGCGCTGGCCATCGACCTCGACATCGGCATGAACCGCGACGCGCTGATCGCCGCGCTTCATGAGACGCAGGCGGCCAACGGTATGAGCACCGACGCGCATTGCCGCCTGATGATCACCCGCGGCCTCAAGACCCGCCCGTTCCAGCATCCGGCGCTGTCGCGGCAGGGGCCGACCGTGGTGATCCTGATGGAGCATTCAAAGCCCTCGATCCCGCGCCCGATCCGTCTTGCCACCGTGCCGCACCAGCGCGGTCTGCCGATGACGCAGGATCCCAAGCTCAACTCGCATTCCAAGCTCAACTGCATCCTCGCCTGTGTCGCCGCCGAGAAGGCTGGCGCGGATGAGGCGCTGATGCTCGACGTGCATGGCTTCGTGAACACCACCAACGCCTGCAACTTCTTCATCGTCCGCAAGGGCGAGGTTTGGACCTCCACCGGCGATTATTGCATGAACGGCATCACCCGGCAGAAGGTGATCGACCTCTGCCGCGCCAATGGCATTCCCGTCCACGAGCGCAACTACTCGCTGGTCGATACATATGGTGCCGACGAGGCCTTCCTAACCGGCACCTTCGGCGCGCAGACCCCGGTGTCCGAGATCGACGGGCGGCGGATCGGCAGCGGCGAGATGGGCCCGGTGACACAGCGCATCCGCGATCTTTATATGGAACTTGTGAAACCGTGAGGCTTTGCCAATGAGACTGGCCATGTGGTCCGGGCCGCGCAATCTGTCGACGGCGCTGATGTATTCCTTCGGCAATCGCGCCGATTTTCACGTGGTGGACGAGCCCTTTTACGGCCCCTACCTGCGGCTCACGGGCCTCGATCATCCGATGGGCGAGGCGATCAAGCAAAGCCGCCCCGAGAGCGCCGAAGAGGTGGCACAGAGCCTGCTCGGGCCGATCCCCGGCGGCAAGCCGCATGTGTACCACAAGCACATGGTACAGCACATGATCGACGGCATTCCGCGTGGCTTCATGGCGAACTGCGTCAACGTCTTCCTGATCCGCCACCCGGCGCGCGTGGTGGCCAGTTTCACCAAGGGCTGGGAGGCGGCCACCGCCGAGGACATGGGGTTTCGCCAGCAGGCCGAGCTTTATGACGAGATGCGCGCCGCCGGGCAAAGCCCTGTGGTGATCGACAGCGCCGACATCCGGCGCGATCCCGAGGTCATGCTGCGCCGCCTGTGCGCCGCCATCGGCCTCAGCTTCGATCCGGCGATGCTGTCGTGGCCCGCCGGCGGCCATGCGCAGGACGGCGTCTGGGCACCGCATTGGTATGGCTCGGTGCATCGCTCGACCGGTTTTGCTGGTGCCGAAGGGCCGCTGCCCGAGCTCTCCGGAGAGGCGGCGCAGGTCGCCGATGAGGCGCTGCCGCTCTACGAACGGCTCCGCGCCGAGGCGCTCTGAGCGTAGCGCGGCGGGGGTGTTCCGTAGCGCCCCCGCCAAGCCTTGCGGGGGCTGGCAAACACGCGCCCGAAAAAGATTCACAAAAAATGTAGAAAAAACTTCGAGCCGCTGAAACTCACCGTGTGAGCCCTGCGTGTATAGGAAAGCGCCGTGCGAAATAGCCCGCTTTGCTCCTGTGGGTTGCTGGACGGCGTAAGGGTAACGGTACGAGTTGAGCCGCCCGAGGTCTGCCGCGTCTTAGGTTTTATTAAGATGTGTGGTGCAAGTTGACGCAGTGGGCCACGGAACAAGACGGTAAATAAAAACGGTTTGAAATTCGGGATCGGACGCGGGCTTTGGTCGCACAATCGCGGCTTGTCCGGCGTCCCCTTGCAAGGGCGTGCTTGCGTATCCCCACCTTTGCACGTCCTTGGCCGCTTCCGGTGTCGTGACCGGAAGCGGCCATTTTTATTTGTCCTTCAGGACTTTTTATTTGTTCTTCAGAATGATGTGTCTGCCGCTTCAGCCTGCCAGTGCGGCGCTTGTCACCGGGCAGCGGCTGCCCTCATAGAGCGTGTCGAGCACCTCGGCGAAGACGCCGGGCGCGGATGGCAGCGCCTCAAACAGCGTCATGCAGGAGCGCACCTTCAAAGCATCGACCGGCCCGAGGATCGCTTCGGGTGTCTTGCCTTCATGAAGCAGAAGCAGCCCCGCGCATTCCTCGAGCCGCGCCCCGAGCAGCGGATGCGCGAGATAGGCCTGTGCCTCGGCGGCGTCGCGCAGACCGAAATGGCGCGCGCGGGGAGAGCGGCCGAGCTCGGCCAATTGCGGAAACACCCACCAGATCCAATGGGTGACCTTCTGCCCCTGCCGCAGCTCGCGCGTCACCTGCGGCCAGACCTGCGCCTGTGCGTCGATGAATTCCTGAAGTTCTGCCATGTCGTGCCCTCCGCCTGCGCGGGCGAGCCTACCGCAGTGTGCGGCGGAGCGGGAGGCGGGGGCGTACCTATGGAAGAAAGGGGCTCCGCCCCCGCCGCGCTGCGCGCGTCTCCCCCGGGATATTTCGACCAAGAGGAAGCAGCGGAGCTTGTGATCTTCCTCTTGGAAAAAATATCCCCGCCGGAGGCATGTCCGGCGGGGATCATTCGGGTCAGCGCTGGGAAAGGGCTCAGCCTTTCAGGCGGCGGTTCCGCGCGGCCAGCAGCTTCAGGCGCAGGGCGTTGAGCTGGATGAAGCCCGCCGCGTCCTGCTGGTCGTAGGCACCGGCGTCATCCTCAAAAGTCACATGCGCCTCGGAGTACAGCGAGTGATCCGACCAGCGCGCCACGGTGCGCGCCGAGCCCTTGTAGAGCTTCAGGCGGACGGTGCCGCTGACGTGCTCTTGGCTCTTGTCGATCAGCGCCTGCAGCATCTCGCGCTCGGGCGAGAACCAGAAGCCGTTGTAGATCAGCTCGGCGTAGCGCGGCATGATCGAATCCTTGAGGTGACCGGCGCCGGAATCCAGCGTGATCTGCTCGATGCCGCGGTGCGCTTCGAGCAGCACGGTGCCGCCCGGGGTCTCGTAGATGCCGCGCGACTTCATGCCGACGAAACGGTTTTCCACGAGGTCCAGAACGCCGATGCCGTGCTTGCCGCCCAGCTCGTTGAGCTTGGTGAGGATCGTCGCGGGCGACATCGCCTCGCCGTTGATCGCCACGGCGTCACCCTTTTCGAAGGTCACTTCGATATACTCGGGCTCGTTCGGCGCCTGCTCGACCGGCACGGTGCGCTGCAGCACGTAGTCGGGGGCCTGCTCGGCGGGGTTCTCCAGCACCTTGCCCTCGGAGGAGGTGTGCAGAAGGTTCGCATCGACCGAGAAGGGCGCTTCGCCGCGCTTGTCCTTGGCGATCGGGATCTGGTTCTTCTCGGCGAAGTCGATGAGCTTCGTGCGCGAGGTGAGATCCCACAGGCGCCACGGCGCGATCACCTTGATGTCGGGGTTCAGCGCGTAGCAGGCCAGCTCGAAGCGGACCTGATCGTTGCCCTTGCCGGTGGCGCCATGGGCGACGGCATCGGCACCGGTCGCGGCGGCGATCTCGACAAGGCGCTTGGAGATCAGCGGGCGGGCGATCGAGGTGCCCAGCAGGTAGAGCCCCTCGTAAAGCGCGTTGGCGCGGAACATCGGGAAGACGAAATCACGCACGAACTCTTCGCGCAGGTCTTCGATGTAAATTTCACTCACGCCCAGCATCTCTGCCTTGGCGCGGGCGGGTTCCAGCTCTTCCCCCTGACCGAGATCGGCGGTGAAGGTGACAACCTCGCAGCCGTATTCGGCTTGCAGCCATTTCAGGATGATCGAGGTGTCGAGGCCCCCGGAATAGGCCAGGACGACTTTCTTGGGCGCGGACATGGACATTCCCTCACGTATGAACTGGCTTCGCGCATTACTGCCTTTTATCATCGGGGGCAAGGATCGCCCGTTGACCTGCGGGGTCCATATGCTAGCGATCGCCGGGTGAATTTCGAAAAGGTGGGGTTTTTGATGAAGGGCTGGCGGATTTTCCTGCATTCCCTGCGCATGGTGATCGACAATCTGGGCACCGCGCTGCGCGTCTCGCTGGTGCTCTATCTGGTGCAGGTGGCCAGTCAGATCGCCACCTATCTGCATCCCATGCAGGCAGATGCTTCCGGCGGGCCGGTGAATGTGATCGGCGTTCCGGCGCTGGTGCTGGTGGTGCTGGCGGTGCTGGCGAGCCTCTGGATCGCCGTGGCATGGCACCGCTTCGTGCTGACCGGAGAGACGCCGCGCGGCTGGCTGCCGCGTTGGCATGGCGGCGAGATTCTCGGCTACTTCGGGCGGTCGATCATGATCGGGCTGGTGATCTTTCTCGGGCTCATGGTCGCGGCGATCCCGGTGGCGCTGATCAGCGCGGGACTGCCGGGGCTGGCGCCGATCCTCGTCTTCGGTCTGGTGGGCTTGGGCGGCTATCTGTTCTTCCGCCTCGGGCTGATCCTGCCTGCCGCTGCGGTGGGCGAGCGGCTGAGCCTCAAGGATGCGTGGAAGGCCACCAAGGACGACGATGGCGCGGTGATCACGCTGGCGCTTGTGGTGATCGGCGGCTCGCTGCTGGTCGAGCTGCCGGCGCTGATCGACGATACGGCGGGCTCGATCATCAATCTGGTCTACGGGCTGGTGATCAACTGGTTCGCCACGATGATCGGCATCTCGATCCTCACCTCGCTTTACGGCCATTTCATCGAGGGGCGGCCGATCGACTGACCGAAACTGCAGCGTCTGAGGAGGCTTGCGCAAACGCCTTCGATGCGCCAAGTCGGTGGGCATGGATGAGTTTCTCGATCACGCCCGCGCCGCCACAGAAGAAATGCGCTCGGTCTTTCCCGAGACGCCGCTTCTGCGCAACGATCACCTGTCGCAGCTTCACGGCGCCGACATCTGGCTGAAGCGCGAGGATCTGAGCCCGGTGCGCAGCTACAAGCTGCGCGGCGCGTTCAACGCCATGCGCAAGCGCCCCGATGTCGAGACCTTTGTGGCCGCAAGCGCGGGCAACCACGCGCAGGGCGTCGCCTATATGTGCCGCCAGTTCGACAAGCGCGGCGTGATCTTCATGCCGGTGACCACGCCGCAGCAAAAGATCCAGAAGACCCGGATGTTCGGTGGCGAGAATGTCGAGATCCGCCTCATCGGGGACTATTTCGACGAATGCCTGAAGGCGGCGCAGGGCTATTGTGCCGAGATCGGCGGGCATTTCCTGTCGCCCTTCGACGATCAGGACGTGATCGAGGGGCAGGCCACCGTGGCGGTTGAGATCGAACGGCAGTTGGGCCGCGTGCCCGATCATCTGGTGATCCCGGTCGGCGGTGGCGGGCTTGGCTCCGGCCTGCTGAGCTATTTCGGCACCGACACGCACTATACCTTTGTCGAGCCGCAGGGCGGGGCCTGCCTGCGCGCAGCGCTCGAGGCGGGCAAGCCGGTGCCTCTGGCGGCGGTCGACAATTTCGCCGACGGCGCGGCGGTGGCGCAGATCGGCAGCAAGACCTTCGAGGTGCTGAAGGGGGTCGGCGTTGCCAACACGCTGACCATCAACGAAGACCGGCTCTGCACCTCCATGCTCGAGATGCTGAACGTCGAGGGTGTGGTGCTCGAGCCTGCGGGGGCGCTTTCGGTCGATGCGCTGAAGGATCTGGGGCAGGCGATCCGCGGCAAGACCGTGGTCTGCATCACCTCGGGCGGCAATTTCGACTTCGAGCGTCTGCCGGAGGTCAAGGAACGGGCGCTGCGCTACTCGGGTGTGAAGAAATACTTCATCCTGCGCCTGCCGCAGCGTCCCGGCGCGCTGAAGGATTTCCTGAACTTCCTTGGTCCCGAGGATGATATCGCCCGGTTCGAATACCTGAAGAAATCGGCGCGCAACTTCGGTTCGGTGCTGATCGGGATCGAGACCGCCGATCCGAAGAATTTCGACGCGCTTTTCGGCAAGCTGGACGCGCATGGCTATGCCTATCGCGACATCACCGACGATGAGGTTCTGGCGCAATTTGTCATCTGACTCGTCGTCACATGATGTGGGCGCGCTGGGCGTCTTGGGCTGGCCGTTCGTTTCACGCGACCAGCCGCACGGCAAGCTGATCCAGAAATTCCGCCCGTGAGCGGGCAAAGCAGTCGCGCAGCGCCGATAGGTCGACAGTATCGCCTTTGCCGGTGGTGGCGGCCTGCTCGCCGCTTTCGCACAGGGCCGACATCCGCGCGAACCCAAGGTTCAGGCTGCTGCCTTTGAGAAAATGCAGCCTGTCCGCAAGGTCGGGCACTTCCGAGGCTTGGGCAGGCAGAGCATCCAGAACGCGCTGCACCTCGCGCAGGAAAAGCGCGACGATCTCATCAAAATCATCGCCCCCCACCTCTCTGCGCAACTCGGCAGCGCGGGTCCAGTCGATCAAGGTGGGCGCAGCCGCCTGTCGCGCGGCGCCCTCGGGTCTGTCGGTCATCCATGCACCTCCGTCCGCAAAGGCTCGCAGCAAAAACTGAACGAAGTGTTTCGATCTCGGCGGGTCAGGTGAAACAGGGCGTTAACACCGGGGCTTTAGGGTTTGCCGCGCAGGCGGGTCTACAAAGGAAATACGGTGTCTCCCTATCTGGCGGAAAACCTCGAGGATCGAAGTGGTGAGGCTCCGATCCGTCGGGTTCTTGTGGTGGATGACAGTCCGCTGCAGCTGAAGATCCTGTCCTCTATGCTCGAACGCTGGGGGCTTGAGGTCTGGCAGGCGCAGGATGGGGCCGAGGCGCTGCGCATCTGCGCCGAAAGCCGCCCCGATGCGGTGCTGTCGGATTGGATGATGCCGGGGATGGACGGGCTGGACCTCTGTCGCCACTTCCGAACGCAATGCGGCGATCGCTACGGCTATTTCATCCTGCTCACCTCAAAAAGCGACAAGGCCGAGATCGCGCGCGGCTTGGACGCCGGGGCGGATGATTTCCTGACCAAGCCGGTGAATGCCGCGGAATTGCGCGCCCGGATCAACGCTGGCGCGCGGATCCTGAAGATGCAGCGGCAGCTGTCGGCGACCTTGGGCCATCTGCAGGCCGCCTATGACGCGGTGGATCGCGATCTGCAGCAGGCAAGGTTGATCCAAGAGGCGCTGGTGCCCCGGCGTGCAAGGCGCATCGGGGCCTCGCAAGTCAGCCTGCTGCTGAAACCCTGCGGGCATGTGGGCGGCGATCTGGTCGGCAGTTTCTCTCATTGCGAGCGCAGCGTCGGGCTCTACAGCATCGACGTGTCGGGTCATGGCATTACTTCGGCGCTGATGACCGCGCGGATTGCCGGACTGCTGGGCGGCGACTTTCCCGAGCAGAACATCGCGCTGGAACGCATCGTGCATGGCACGCTCTTTCGCGCCCCGGAGGAGGTGGCGCGGCGCATGAATGAGCGTCTGGCGGCAGATCCCGGGATCGCCGAGTATCTCACCATGGCCTATGCGGTGGCCGATCTCGACAAGGGCAGGGTCGATCTGGTGCAGGCGGGGCATCCGCCTCCGCTGCTGCTGCGCGCCGATGGCAGCGCCGAGTTCGTCGGTCATGGCGGTCTGCCGGTGGGGTTGATCCCCGGCGCGAGCTACGAGCGGTTGCAGCTGCAACTATCGCCCGGCGATCGCCTGCTGCTCTATTCCGACGGGTTCACCGAGGCGCTGCTGCCGGGTGGCGGGATGCTCGATCAGGAGGGGCTGCTTGCGTTGGTGCGCTCGGGGGGCGGTCGCGGCACCGAGTTTCTCGACGATCTCTTCTGGCGGCTGACCCAGCGCATTGTCGCGGGCGCGCGGCTCGACGACGATGTCTCGGCCGCGCTGCTGGAGTTCGAAATGCCCTGAAACAGGCTCTGACACAGGCTCTGATACAGGCACTAGTCCGGGCCGAACCCTTGGATTTCAGACCAGAACGCGGCGCAGGAAATCGCGGTCGCCGGGATTGCCGAGGATCTCGGCGGCAAGCTCTGGGTTCATCCAGACCGCCTCATGCCCCGGCTCGCTGGGCGGGCCGAGCGGGCGGACGGGATGCGCTGCATAGATGATGCACAGCTTCTCGGCCCAGAGATCGTATTCGGGCATGAAGGTGAAACGGCGGAACGCCCCGAGGCGGCGCGGACGGGCGATGCGCCAGCCGGTTTCCTCGAAAACCTCGCGGTGCAGCGCGGCGATGGGCGACTCACCGGCGTCGATGCCGCCGCCCGGAAGCTGGTACTCGGGCCATGGCTCTGCCTGATGGGTGACCAGAACCGCCCCGTTGCGCGGCAGGATCGCATAAGCGCCGGGGCGCAGCGTGTAATGCCGACCGGATTCGGGCGGCTCGCCGTATCGTGCAGTCATCGGTCCCCCTTGGTTCCCGTGTTTTTGCTGCTTATATGGGGCCGATATGCCAAGATCCGGCAGATAAGGAAACCCCATGACCATCGGCAGCAAACTTGCCTGGGACGATACCGTCCTGCCATTCCAATTGGATCACGCCGACATCCGGGGCCGCGTGGCGCGGCTTGACGGGGTGCTGAGCGGAATCCTGAGCCAACATGACTATCCCGAGGCCGTCGAAGGGCTCATCGCCGAGATGACTCTGCTGACCGCGCTGATCGGCCAGACGATGAAGCTGCGCTGGAAGCTGTCGCTGCAGGTGCAGACCCGCGGCGCGGTGCGGATGATCGCCACGGATTACTACGCTCCCGAGAAAGAGGGCGAACCGGCCCGGCTGCGCGCCTACGCCAGCTTCGACCGCGAGCAGGTCACCAGTGCCCCCGCCTTCGAGCAGCTCGAGGACGGCTATTTCGCCGTGCTCATCGATCAGGGCAAGGGCACCACGCCGTATCAGGGCATCACCCCGCTGGCGGGCGGTGCTCTGGCGCGCTGTGCCGAGAGCTATTTCGCCCAGTCCGAGCAGATCCCGACCCGCTTTGAGCTGAACTTCGGCAATGTGCCGCAGGCCGATGGCACGTCGAACTGGCGTGCTGGCGGCGTGATGCTGCAGCACATGCCCAAGGCCTCGCCCTTCGCCAAGCCGCTCGTCGATGGTGAGGGTGGCAGCGGTGACAAAGGCGTGCTGCGCCCCGAGGACCTGCTTGGTGACGATGACGACGGTGAAAACTGGCGCCGCGTGAACTTCCACCTCGACACGGTGGACGAGCTGGAACTGATCGGCCCCGACCTGCCGCCGACCGACCTGCTGGTGCGTCTCTATCACGAGGAAGGCCCGCGGGTGTTCGACGCACAGACCGTGCGCTTCGGCTGCACCTGCTCGGAAGATCGCGTGCGCCAGTCGCTGTCGATCTACTCGGCGCGGGACATCGAGAAGATGACCACCGACGACGGGATCGTCACCGCCGATTGCCAGTTCTGCGGCGCGCATTACGAGCTTGACCCGGAAACGGTCGGCTTCGAGGCCAAGAAGTGAGCCGCGTCCGGGATCAGATCGATCTGCTGAAACGGGCGCTGGAGGAAACCTCCGGCGTGTCCTCCGATTTCGATCTGAACCCGGGCACGGTTTTGCCGGAGGGGCGCAAGCTGCGTCCCGCCGGTGTCCTCGCGGGATTTGTCGCCTGCGAGCAGGGGCTGGAACTGGTGCTGACCAAGCGCAGCTCGCGGCTCAAGCACCACCCCGGCCAGATTGCCTTTCCTGGTGGCAAGGTCGATCCCGGTGACGAAGACGCCGTGGCCGCCGCCCTGCGCGAGGCGCGCGAGGAGGTCGGGCTGGCCGAAGGGCGGGTGGATGTGCTGGGTAGCCTGCCCGCGCATGAAACCGTGACCGGCTTTGAGGTGACGCCTGTTTTGGGTCTCATCATGCGCGATTTCGACCCTGTGCCGGAGCCCGGCGAGGTTGCCGAAGTGTTCCGCGTGCCGTTCGAGCATATCGCCAAGCTGGACAATTACGCCATTCAGGGGCGGCGCTGGCGCGGCACCACCCGGCATTATTGGACGGTGCCTTACGGTCCCTATTACATCTGGGGCGCCACGGCGCGGATGCTGCGCGGGCTGGCGGAGCGCATGGCATGACGCCCGCCGACACCACAGTGTCCGGCGAATGGCTGACCTGCGCCTCGACGCAGGCGGTGCTGCGGATGCTCGAGGCGGGCGGCCATCAGGCCTATGTGGTGGGCGGCTGCGTGCGCAACGCGCTGATGGGCGTGCCTGTGAGCGATGTGGACATCGCCAGCGACGCGCGGCCCGAACGCGTGGTGGAGTTGGCCGAGGGTGCAGGGCTGAAGCCGGTGCCCACGGGCATCGAGCATGGCACGGTCACCGTCGTGGCAGATGGCATCGGCCATGAGATCACCACCTTCCGCGCCGATACGGAAACCGACGGCCGCCGCGCCGTGGTGCGGTTTTCGGACGATATCGCGGAAGACGCGGCGCGGCGCGACTTCACCATGAATGCGCTCTACGCCGATGCGCGGGGGCGGCTGATCGACCCTCTGCAAGGGCTTTCCGACCTGCGCGCCCGGCGTGTGAGGTTTATCGGCGAGGCCTCGGACCGCATCCGCGAAGACTATCTGCGCACGCTGCGCTACTTCCGCTTTTCCGCTTGGTATGGCGATCCTGAACAGGGGTTCGACCCCGAGGCGCTGGCCGGGATCGCGGGCAATCTCGATGGTCTCGATACGCTCTCGCGCGAGCGCGTTGGTCAGGAAATGCTGCGCCTTCTGTCCGCGCCCGATCCGGTGGCGGCAGTGTCGGTGATGGCGCAGGTGGGCGTTCTGGCCCATGTCCTGCCGGGCGCGAGCGCGAAGGCTCTCGGCCCGCTGGTGGCCGAGGAACAAAGGCTGCTCGTCGCGCCTGACGCGCTGCGGCGGCTGGCCTGTCTTGGTGCCGCAGAGCCTGATCTGCGCCTGTCCAAAGCGCAGCAAAAGCAGCTTCACACTCTACAAAGCCTGATCGGCGAGATGCAGGGCCCGGCAGAGCTTGCCTACAGACATGGGGCAGAGACCGGGCAGGATGTGCTGCTGTTGCGCGCGGCAAGTTTCGAGATGCCCGTGTCAGAGCCGGATCTCAGCGCGCTGGGCGTCGGCGCGGCGGCGACATTTCCGCTCACCGCACGCGATCTGATGCCCGCGCTCAAGGGCCCGGAACTGGGTGAGGCGCTGCGTGCCGCCGAGAAACGCTGGATCGCGTCGGGTTTCACGCTTACCAAGGCGGAACTTCTGTCTGACGAGTAAGCGCACTGCATGACCCTCGACCCGCTTTATGCCTTTGTCTTCTTCGGGCTGTTCTCGCCCGGGCCGAATGTCATCCTGCTGACCGCTTCGGGCGCGCGCTTTGGCGTGAAACGCACCTTGCCGCATCTCTTTGGCGTGGTTCTGGGGGTCGGCATCACCGCCGGTCTCACCGGGCTCGGCATCGCCGCGCTGCTGCAACAGATGCCGCGGCTGGAGTTCGCCCTGCGCATCGCGGCCAGCGCATGGATGCTCTACATGGCGTGGGGCCTCTGGACCGCCGAGCGCCGCAAGAAGGCCGAGGCGGCGCGGCCGATGACGCTGATCGAAGGCGCGCTCTTTCAGTGGGTGAACCCCAAGGTCTGGGCGGTGGCGCTGGCGGCGGCCTCGGCCTACCCATCGGCGCTGGGACCGGTGGGCGAGGCGTTGCGGCTGGGCTCGGCGTTTTCGGGTCTGAACCTCTTTTGCTGTCTCTTCTGGACCTCGGCGGGCGCGCTGCTGACCTATCTTCTGGCCACCCCGGCGGCTTGGCGCTGGTTCACAAGGGCGATGGCGCTCGCACTGGCAAGTTTTTCCGTCATGGTGTTCCTGTAAGGCCTGACCTAGACCTTTGGTCAAAGTACAGGACCTGACCCATGTTTCGCCGTTTCGAGAGCATGGTCGATCCCTATGTGGACCACCCGCAGACGGACCGGCCCCCGACCAAGCTGCTGCCCTTCATGCTGGAGTATGCGCGGCCCTTCCGCCGTGTCTTCGTCTGGACGGCGCTGCTCTCGGTCGTGGTGGCGGCGGTCGAGATCGGGCTGATCTGGGCCATGGGCTGGGTCGTCGATATCCTTGGCGGCGAGCCTGCCGAGGTCTGGGACGCCCATGGCGGGCAGCTGATCGCGCTGGCGCTGTTCATCATGTTCCTGCGCCCGCTCATTCAGGCGCTGGACGTGCTGCTGCTGAACAATGCGATCATGCCGAACTTTGGCACTCTGGTGCGCTGGCGCGCGCATAAGCAGGTGCTGCGCCAGTCGATCGGCTGGTTCGAGAATGATTTCGCCGGGCGCATCGCCAACCGCATCATGCAGACCCCGCCCGCAGCGGGCGAGGCGGTGTTTCAGGTCTTCGACGCCATCACCTTCTCGGTCTCTTATGTCATCGGCGCGGTGATCCTGCTGGGCGATGCCGATTGGCGGCTGGTGATCCCGATGCTGATCTGGCTGGGGCTCTATGGCGTGCTGATGCGCTGGACGATCACCCGCGTCGGCCCCGCGTCCAAGGCCGCCTCGGATGCGCGCAGCTTCGTCACCGGGCGCGTGGTCGATGCCTATACCAACATCCACGCAGTGAAGATGTTCGCCCACGACCGGCAGGAGCTGGACTACGCCAGGGAGGCGATCGAGGAGGCGCGGCAGACGTTTCAGGCCGAGATGCGGCTCTATACCGTGATGGATCTTGGTCTGATGATCCTCAACGGGCTGCTGATCGTCGGTGTGGTCGGCTGGGCCGTGGCGCTGTGGATGCAGGGCGAGGCAAGCACCGGCGCGGTGGCGGCGGCAACGGCGCTGACCCTGCGGCTCAACGCGATGACCGGCTGGATCATGTGGGCGCTGACCACCTTCTTCCGCCAGCTTGGCGTGGTGGCCGAGGGGATGGAGACCATCGCCCAGCCGATCACGCTGGTGGATGACGCGGACGCCAAGCCGCTGCGGCTGGAGCAGGGCGAGATCGCCGTTAGGGATCTGTCGCATCACTATGGCCGCGGGCAGGGCGGGCTCGACCGCATCAGCCTGACCATCCATCCGGGCGAGAAGATCGGTCTGGTGGGCCGCTCGGGCACCGGTAAATCGACCCTCGTGAAGCTGCTTCTGCGGTTCTACGACCCTGAATCGGGGAAAATCGAGATCGACGGGCAGGATGTCACATGTGTGACGCAAGACAGCCTGCGGCGGCAGATCGGCATGGTGCAGCAGGACAGCGCGCTGATGCACCGCTCGGTGCGCGAGAACCTGCTTTATGGCCGCCCCGAGGCCAGCGAGGCCGAGATGATCGCGGCGGCGCGGCAGGCGCAGGCGCATGAGTTCATCCTCGCGCTTGAAGACGGGCAGGGGCGGCGCGGCTATGACGCCCATGTGGGCGAGCGCGGCGTGAAGCTTTCGGGCGGGCAGCGGCAGCGCATCGCGCTGGCGCGGGTGATCCTCAAGGACGCGCCGATCCTGATCCTCGACGAGGCGACCTCGGCGCTGGATTCAGAGGTCGAGGCCGCCATTCAGGACACGCTTTACGGCATGATGGAGGGCAAGACGGTGATCGCCATCGCGCACCGGCTCTCGACCATTGCCGCGATGGATCGCATTCTGGTGATGGACGGCGGGAAGATCGTCGAAGACGGTGCACATGACGCGCTTTTGGCCCAAGGTGGCCTATATGCTGGATTCTGGGCGCGCCAGTCGGGTGGATTTCTTGATCCCGACAAGCAAGGCCCCGCCTGATCCACCAAAGACCCAAGCAAAGGAGAGGGCCCGCATGAGCCTTTCCGACATCATAGACCCGTTTTCCCGCGCCCATACGCCGCCGCCGCAGACGCTGGGACGTTTTGTCATGTGGGCGCTGAAGGGCGCATGGCCGGTGCTGATCCCGGCGGCGCTGCTCTCGGCGCTTGGCGGGGCCTTCGAGGTGATCACCGCCAAGCTTTTGGGGGATGTGATCGACCGCGCGCTTGGCGGCTCGGCGCAGACGGTGTTTGCCGAGCACTGGCCGTTCCTGCTGTTCTGCGCGGTGTTCTTCATCGCGGTGCGGCCCGGCATTGCGGGACTGTCGGCCTATGTGCAGTCGGTGCTGATGCAGCCCAATGTGTTCAACCTGATCCTCAGCCGCGTGCACCGCTACACGCTGGGCCATTCGGTCACCTTCTTCGACAATGATTTCGCCGGGCGCATCTCGCAAAAAGAGATGCAGACCGCGCGGGCGCTGAACGATGTGATCTCCGAGGTGGTGCAGGCGGTGCTCTTTGCGCTGGCCTCGGTGATCGGCTCGATCTGGCTGGTGGGCTCGATCGACTGGCGCATCGCTATTGGTCTGGTGGTCTGGGTGATCGCCTATGGGTTCTTGCTGCGCTTCTTCATGCCGCGCATCCGGGTCCGGTCGAAGGCGCGGGCGGCGGCGCGGGCGATGGTCACCGGGCAGCTTGTCGACACGGTGACCAACATCAAGACGGTCAAACTCTTCGCCCATGACGATTTCGAGGATCAGGCCGCGCTTGATGCCATGTCGACCTATCGCGAGCGCTTCATCTCCTTCGGCACCGTCGCCTCGGCCTTTCGTTTCTGGCTAATGGCGCTGGCGGGCACGCTGCCGGTGGTGCTGATCGGCGGCGCGCTGCTGTTCTGGGCGCGTGGCTTCGTCACCGCAGGCGACATCGCGGCCACCGGTGCCGTGGCGATCCGGCTCAGCCAGATGACCGGCTGGGTCAGTTTCACGCTGATGGGCATCTACGCCAATATCGGCGAGATCGAGGACGGCATCCGCACCATCACCCCCGATCACACGCTGCTCGACGCACCGGATGCGCAGCCGCTGGCGGTACCGCAGGGGCGGATCGAGTTCCGCGACGCGGGCTTTGCCTATGGCCGCGAGGAGGGCGGCGTCGAACATATCGAGCTGAACATCGCGCCGGGCGAGAAGATCGGCATCGTCGGGGCCTCGGGGGCCGGGAAATCGACCCTCGTGGCGCTGCTTTTGCGGCTCTACGACACGGAAAAGGGCGGGATCTTCATCGACGGGCAGAACATCTCGCATGTCACGCAAGAGAGCCTGCGGCGGCAGATCGGCATGGTCACGCAAGAGACCGCCATGTTCAACCGCTCGGCGCTGGACAACATCCGCTATGGCCGTCCGGGCGCGACCATGGAGGAGGTGATCGCTGCCGCCGAGAAGGCCGAGGCGCATGGCTTTATCCAGAACCTGCGCGACCACATGGGCCGCACCGGCTATGATGCGCATCTGGGCGAGCGCGGCGTGAAACTCTCGGGCGGGCAGCGGCAGCGCATCGCGCTGGCCCGCGCGATCCTCAAGGACGCGCCGATCTTGGTGATGGATGAGGCCACCTCGGCGCTTGATTCCGAGGTCGAAGCCTCGATCCAGCGCGCGCTGGAGCGGGTGATGGAGGGCAAGACGGTGCTCGCCATCGCGCACCGCCTGTCGACCATTGCCAGCATGGACCGGATCGTGGTGCTGGATGAAGGCCGCATCGCCGAGCAGGGCACGCATGATGCGCTGCTGGCGCAGGACGGTCTCTATGCGCGCTACTGGAACCGGCAGAGCGGCGGGCTGATCGACCCGCAGGAAGCGGCGGAATAGCGTGCTTGCGCGGCGGCCCCGTTTGAGGGCATGACGCCGCTATGGAACAGGTCACAATCGAACGGCTCGGGCATCAGGGCGACGGCATTGCCGCCGGTCCCACCTTTGTGCCCGGCACTCTGCCCGGCGAGACCGTCGAGGGCGAGATCACCGGCGGCGTTATGGATGCGCCGCGTATCGTCACGCCCTCGGAGATGCGGGTTAGCGCGCCGTGCCGCCACGCGAAAAGCTGCGGCGGCTGTCAGTTGCAGCACGCGCGGCCGGATTTCGTCGCCGACTGGAAGCAAGGCGTGGTGCGCCACGCGCTGGCCGCGCATGGGATCGAGACCGAGTTCCGCGAGATCGCCACATCGCCCGAGGCGACTCGCCGCCGCGCGGGATTTTCGGCCCGCCGCACCAAGAAGGGCGCGCAGGTCGGCTTTCACCGCAAGCGTTCGGACGTCATCGTCGAAGTGCCCGATTGCCGCGTGGTTGACCCGCGGCTCACCGCGGCGCTGCCGATGGTCGAGGCGCTGGCGGTGCTCGGCGCCAGCCGCAAGGGGGAGCTTTCGGTGCTGGTGACCACCAGCCTCGGCGGGCTTGATGTGGTGGTGAAGGGCGGCAAGGAGGCCGACGCGCAGATGCAGCAGTCGCTCTCGGAGCTTGCCCGCGCCTATGATTGCGCCCGTATCGCATGGGGGGAGGACGTGGTGCTGACCCGCCGCCCGCCGAACCAGAAGATGGGCCGCGCCGAAGTGGCGCCGCCGCCGGGTGCCTTCCTGCAGGCCACGCCGCAGGGCGAGGCCGCGCTGCTCGAGGACGTGCGCGGCTATGTGCAGGGCGCGAGCCATGTGGTCGATCTCTTCGCCGGATGCGGCACTTTCGCGCTGCCGCTGGCCGAGGCCGCGCGGGTGCATGCGGTCGAGGGCGACAAGGCGATGACGCAGGCGCTGGACCACGGCTGGCGTCACGCGCAGGGCCTGCGCCATGTGACCACCGAAGCGCGCGATCTGTTCCGCAATCCGCTGCTGCCGCAGGAGCTGGCGCGATTCGACGCCGCGGTGATCGACCCGCCGCGCGCCGGGGCCGAAGCGCAGGTGGCGCAGCTTTGCGAGGCGCGGATTCCGCGGATCGCGTTCGTCTCGTGCAATCCGGTGACTTTCGCCCGCGATGCGGCGGCGCTCTTGCGCGCGGGCTATGCGCTCGACGGGCTGCGGGTGGTGGATCAGTTCCGCTGGTCGACCCACGTGGAACTCGTCGCCGGGTTCAGCCTGCGCTAAGTAAGGCGGCTATTTGTCGGGAACTTCGATCAATTCTTGCTAACTCCACCTATCGCGATGCCGCTGCGTGAGCTATCATTGCGGCATAAAAAGAACGAGTGGACAGGCAAGATGTATATTGGCAGGCACTTAATGGTGCTGGCGGCAGTGTTGCTGCTTGCTGCCTGTGGCGGTGGGCAGCCAGAATCGCGGTTCAAGACATACCGTGGTCCAGCAGTGACTCATGTCGTCGTGCATAAGGGCGCGCGGAAGATGTATCTTCTGCATCACGACCAGATCATGAAGGTCTATAACGTCGGCCTCGGGTTCAACCCGGAGGGCGACAAGAAGGTCGAGGGCGACGGCAAGACGCCAGAGGGCCTTTATTTCATTGATCGGCGCAATCCCAATTCACGCTTCCACCTCAGTCTCGGGATCGACTATCCCAACGCTGCCGACCGCGCCGAGGCCCGGTATCTCGGCAAGAGTCCGGGCGGAGACATCTTCATTCACGGACGCCCGGCCGCCTATCAGAACGGCATCTGGGATTGGACGTGGGGCTGCATCGCCGTCACCGACCGCGAGATGGAAGACATCTACTCGATGATCCGCACCGACAATCCGACACCGATTCTGATCATGCCCTGACAGGGGCGTGTGAAGACATTCGACGGGCCGCCCAATGGGGCGGCCCTTTTTCGTAGCGAACACGGCTAGCGCAGGGAGGGAGGTCGCCGGCGCGCCGTCTAGGCCTTTGCCGCTTTTTTCGCGATGTCGGCTCTGAAATTGGATGTCAGGATCATATGATCTGGAAGCGGCGGACTGATCGAGCCACCATTGAACAGGTACCGGGTCACCGCGTACCGCCGTACAATCTCGAATGTGAGAACCACGCCGACGAGGGTCAGGACATTGATGATCAGCATCTCGAGTTCTGCCGAGAAGGAGATGGTTTGGAAAATGACGCCCATCGGTCTGAAGAACGCCTCATGGGCCAGATACATGACCAAAGACCCGGAGACGAAGTAGCGAATAATGGGGTTCGGCTTGTCGAAGAACTTGAAAATATAGAAAAAGAAAAGCGAAGAAATCAGGACTCCTCCGATCCCTGAGGCAGCAAGATGAACCACGGTTGCCGCCGTTTTTGTCCAACCACTTCCCAATCCGTCTTTGTAGAACGCGAAGTAGGTGAGGCAGTAGATCAGCAGCAGGAGAACCGCCAAGAGTCGCTGAATAGCTCCGGGCTGGAAAATCGCGTCATAGAGCTTCCGATCTTGGAAAATCACGGCTCCCGCAAAGAATAGCGGGGCGTAGCTGACGATATTTCTCAAGTAGGGTCCGGTGATGTCATTTCCCAAGACCTTGGCCAACACAATGCCAGCAAACGGCGCTACGAGGGGAAGGAAGACCAGCACGGCGAACGGGTGGCAGAATAGCCTGCGCATCTTTGAGTGGAACCTGTCAGGTAGAGAGGCTCGAACTGTGTAGTAGAGTGCGATCGCGCAGCAGTAGACCAGCAACACCACGATGAACCAGCGGTGATTGACCCACGTGAACGGGAAGGTGGTTAACGTATCCGCAAAGGCTTCAGCCGAGGTCATGCCCGTGCCGAGATTGGCCCAGTAGACTTCCCACCCTCCGAGAGCAAGAAGCGAGGCTAAGAGCGGGATCAGGAGCCGCGTGAGTCGATTTTTCATCCAATCTTTTGGGCTTCGGCGATCAAGGAGCATCGCGGCAAAGAAACCGGCCAGAATGAAAAATCCGGGCATGCGAAACGAGTGAACCACTGCAGTGATCAGGCTGGCGAGGAAAGATTGCTCGCCGGAATCTATGACCCAACCTCCTGATATGCGGTACATTTCAGAGATATGAAAAGGTATTCCCAAGAGGAGCATGATCGCTCGGCCGCTGTCGAGCGCGTGATATCTTTTTCGAACGGGCTTAATGTCTGCTTCGCTCATGAAGGCACCTAAAATAAGAATTAGCTTTGATTTTTGGCGGCAGTTGTTGCCTGTCAAGAAAAGGGCACCGCTCTGGGCGGGTCTTGGCCTGTCTCAGGGGCTAAAGGCGGCAGGCTGCACAGGCTTGAGGCTTGGCGCCACTTTTATGTCGAATTTTAGAAGTGCATCGCGGTCGATTGAGAGGAAACTTAGATCCCTTTACGATCTCGGACTCAGACTGTGTGACTGTGGAAGCAAGCACCGCAAGCGAGCAAGAAAGTCCCAAACAGCAAAAGGCCGCCCCAAGGGACGGCCTGTCACTCAATCTGTCGTGGCGCTCAGAGGCTGCCGATCAAAGACCGGCGGTCAGGGTGCCCGGCGTCGGCGCGAGGTCTGGTGCGCCCATCACCATGGTCCACCAGATTTTGCCGCCCGGCTCTTGGAACCACGAAAAGCCCATTTCGCGGGCGCTTGGGTCGAGGATGACGTCGCGGGTCGGCGCGTCTTCCATCCATGCCGCGAGGGTCTCGAGCTCCGACTCATAGGTCTCGGAGATGTTTTCGCCCAGCAGACGTCCGGCGTAACCGACGCGCTGCACGCGGTCGATCGGCGAGGAGCCATCCGAGCCGAAGTGCCACGGGCGGTTCTGCACCGCCATGTCGCGCGAATGGGTGGCGGCGGCGGCGTTGAGCTTGGAGTTCAGCTGCACCGCGGGCACACCGCGCGCCTGACGCAGCGCGTTGACCGAATCGAGCATGTTGTACTCGATCTTGCCGGAGTCCTTATCGTCGATGCGGTAGACGCGCGGCAGCGGCTTGCCATCCGGGCCGAGTTGCGGCGGTGCCACCGACGACGCACAGGCCGCCGCTAGAAATCCGGAGGAAAGCAGGAGAAACGTGCGTCTGTTCATGTTGGCTGGCCTTCGCGTCCCACGTGTTTTGCTATTGCGTTCACCACATAGCCCGCCGGGGGCATCGGATCAAACCCACATGCATGTGATCGCCCATACACACTGCCGTTTGATTTGCGACTGCGGCCACGCCGCCATATCATGGGGAACCTGCAGCGGCTCTCGGACGTAAGTCTGGCGAGCTGTCAAAAGCATATTTCACTAACGTGGCTCGAGAGGACAATCACGCCATGGCAAAGACACCATATTCGCGTCGCGCCTTCCTTGCCGGGTCGGCTGCGCTTGCGGGGGCGGCGGCGAGCCCCGCGCTCGCACAGAGCTACAACGGGTCCGGCACGGTTGAGATGGAAGGCGATATCTCGAAGGTCATCCGCCACAACATCTCGAGCTTCCGCACGCTCGACTGGCAGCCCTACTTCAGCAACCTGAACAAGGGCGCGGTGCTGGTCGATATTTCGTCGCGGGCTCTGCACTTCTGGGAACAGAACGGCACCTATCACCTTTATCCGTCGTCGGTTCCGCTGACCGACGATCTGACCCGCAAGGGCCGGACGCAGGTGGTTCTGAAAGACCCGAGTCCCGATTGGCGCCCCACGCCGTCGATGAAAGAGCGCAACCCCGAGTGGCCCGATTACGTGCCGCCGGGCCCGGACAACCCGCTTGGCACCCGTGCGCTGCACCTGAGCTGGACCTACTACCGGATCCACGGCACGCATGACACGCGCAAGATCGGGCGTCGCTCGTCGAACGGCTGCATCGGCCTATACAACGAGCACATTGAGGCACTTTACGAGATGGCTCAGGTCGGGACGCAAGTGTTGCTGATTTGACCACAGGGAAAGAAGCCGAAAAAACTGATCATTAACTTGGGTTTGCAATATCGGCGGATTACTGCTTAGACATTGTGCACGAGGTAAGTCTTGGAGCTTGCCGTGGACAATTTTCAGACGACCGCGGCAGGCGTTTATCTGGAGGATAATATGAAAAAACTCGCGCTCGCCGCCGCGCTCGCAGCTTCCGCAACTTCGGCAATGGCCGGTTCCTATGCCAAGGATGACGTGGTCATGGAACCCGTCGTCGTGGTCGAAGAGACCCAGGCATCGTCCTCGTCGGCTGGCATCGTGATCCCGCTGATCCTGCTCGCCGTCGTGGCAGCAGCCGCGTCGACCGACTGACCCTAAGTCACGGCTGATAAAGGAAAAGGCGGCGCATCTGCGCCGCCTTTTTCTATGTCTTGGTACGGGATGCGGGGCTGCGGCAGGCGGTGATCCCGCCGCGCCGCGCGACCGCGCTTACTTCAGCCAGCCCTGCAGGTTCTCGTCGATCACCGTGCTCAGCGCTTCGATATGCGCGGCATCATCGTTGAGGCAGGGGATATAGGTGAACTCTTCGCCGCCCGCATGCTCGAAGCTCTCGCGAATCTCTTCGTTGATCTCTTCGAGCGTTTCGATGCAATCGGCGGAAAACGCCGGGGCGATCACGGCGATCCGCTTCTTGCCCTCGTCCTTGGCGATCCGCGCGACCTCTTCCACGGTGTAGGGCTTGAGCCATTCTTCGGGGCCGAAAACCGACTGGAAGGTGGTGCGGATCTCGGTCTTGTCCCAGCCGAGCCGCTCGCGCAGCAGCCGCGTCGATTTCTGGCACTGGCAGTGATAGGGATCGCCCTGCATCAGATAGCGTTTGGGCATCCCGTGGTACGACACCACAAGCATCTCGGGCTTTTGCTCCTTCGCGGCATAGGCACGTTCGACCGATTGCGCCAGCGCCTCGATATAGGCCGGGTGTTCGAAATAGGGATCGACGACGCGGGCGGTGGGCTGCCACGGCTCGTCCATCAGCGCCTTGAAGAAGGCGTCATTTGCGGTGGCAGAGGTCGCGCCGGCGTATTGCGGGTAGAGCGGGAAGAACAGGATCTTGCGGCAGCCCGCCTCGGTCATCGCCTTGACCTTGGATTTGGTCGAAGGGTTGCCGTAGCGCATGCAGAAATCGACCATAACCTGATCGCCGTAGCGCGCCTTCATCGTCTCGGCGATGGCGGCGGTCTGCGCCTTGGTGATCGTCATCAGCGGGCTCTCGCCCAGATCTTCGTTCCAGATCGACTTGTAGTTTGCGCCCGAGGAGAAGGGCCGTTTGCTCAGGATGATCAACTGCAGCAGCGGCTGCCATTTCCACTTCGGATAGTCGATGACACGCTGGTCCGAGAGGAACTCGGACAGGTAACGGCGCATGGGCCAATAGCTGTAGTGATCGGGCGTGCCGAGGTTGGCGAGCAGGATTCCGACTTTTTCGCGTGGGAGCGCCGGGTGGTCGGCGGGGGCCTGGGCGGGACGGATCGGGCCTGGGGTCATGTCGTTCATGCGTTCTGTTCCCTCAAAGTCACGCGCTAGGTAACGCGAATTTAGAATGATTCAATCCTTAAGCGGGGTTTCCCTCGCGCCGAGCGCGTCAGCGAGACGATGCGCCGCACTTCCGGGGCGCAGCGGCTTTTGCTGGCTCTCGTCGGGTGCCCAGCCGGTCAGCGTGACAAGCTCGAAGGTGGCGCGCAGCCGACCGTCCTCGCGGGCGTAGGTTTCGGCGTAGATCTCGGCGGCGCGCAGCAACACCGCGCGGCGGGTGGGGCGGCGCAGCCGGGCGCCAAGCGCGTTGCTCTCTCCCATGCTGCGCAGATCGCGCATGAGGTGCAGCGCCGAAGAATAGCTGACATCCAGCGGCAGGGAGTCGGCCACCGGCAGGGCAAGCCCCGCGCGCTGCAGCAGCGCCCCCAGATCACGGATTTCGCCCATGGGCAGGACGCGGGGTGAAAGCCCGCCGCTGATCTCGATCTCGGCCTGACCAAGCGCGGCGCGCAGTTCCGCCAGCGTTTCGCCTCCGAAAGCCAGCGTGATGTTCAGCCCGTCGGCGCTGAGCGCGCGGCGGCATTGGATCAGCTGACCCACCGGGTCGTTGGCCCAATGCAGCGCCAGCGCGTGGATCACCAGATCATGCGCGCCGACCTCAAGATCGAGCACATCGTCATCGGGGATGATCTTTGCGCCGGGCAGCAGACCCTGCCAGACCTCGGGGTAGGGGGTGACGATGGCCGGAGATTTGAACTCTCTATTAACCATCATGAGCCGATCCTGCGCTTCATCGCGCGCGGCCTCATGCAGAAACAGCGCCCTGCGCAGATCGTCCGAACGGCGCGCGCGGGCCCGGTGCTGCGCAAGCGCGGCGCGGTCGATGAGCTGCGGGGCCGGTCTGTCGGTCGGGCGATTGGGCTGGCTGGACATGAAAGGTTGATAGGATGCGGCGCGAGCACTTGCAAACCTTGATGCGCGGCGCGCTGGCGCTGGTGTATCCGCCGCGCTGCCTGCTCTGCGGCGGGCTGGTCGAAAGCGATCACGGGCTCTGCGGGCCGTGCTGGCGCGACACGCCCTTCCTTGGCGGGCTTTGCTGCGATCTCTGCGCCGCGCCGCTGCCGGGGCACTCGCAGCAGGCCGAGATCTGCGACAGCTGCCGTGCAGAAGGTAGGCCGTGGGCGCATGGCAGCGCGGCGCTGCTGTATCGGGACAATGGCCGAAAGCTGGTCCTGATGCTCAAACATGGCGACCGCCATGATATCGCGCGCCCCGCCGCGGTCTGGATGGCGCGCCGCCTGCAGGGGCGGGTGCCCAATGATGCGCTGGTGGTGCCGGTGCCGCTGCATCTGGGCCGCCACCTGCGCAGGCGCTACAATCAATCCGCGCTGCTTGGCGTGGCTCTGGGCGGGCTGCTGGGGCTGCAGCACGTGCCGGACGCGCTATTGCGGCGCCGCGCCACCCCGTCGCTCGATGGCAAGGGGCGCGACGCGCGGTTCGCCACGCTCGAGGGCGCGATCGTCGCCGACCCACGCAACCGCGTCCCGCTCAGGGGCCGCAACGTGCTGCTGGTCGATGATGTGATGACCTCCGGGGCGACGCTTTCCGCAGCGTCTCTGGCCTGCAAAGAGGCAGGGGCGGCACAGGTCGTGGTCTCGGTACTGGCGCGCGTTGCAAAGGATACCTAAATCCCTGAAAGATGGGCTGCCAGTCAGCCGGAAAGGGAAACGCGTATGAAACCGATCGAGATCTACACCACCCCCACTTGCGGCTTTTGCGTCGCCGCCAAGCGGCTGCTGAACCAGAAGGGCGCAGAGTTTATCGAAATCAACGTCGCCGCCGAACCCGAGCGCCGCGCCGAGATGACCCAGCGCGCCAATGGCGGGCGCACCGTGCCGCAGATCTTTGTGGGCGAGACCCATGTGGGGGGCTGCGACGAACTTTACGCCATGGAACGCGCGGGCAAGCTCGATCCGCTGCTCGCTGGCTGATAGAGGCGGGAAATGACAAAGGCATCGCTGCATATCAGGCCGCCGGCCCTTCCGGCGCAGACCCCCGCAAGCGGGCGTGCGGTGCCGTGCAAGTCAGGCGTGGGGCGGGCGGTATGAGCTCGCCCGCCGACGCCCTCGCCATCTCGCTGTTCAGCGAGCTGCTGACCGCTGACCAGCTGCTGCGCAACCGGCTGACCCGCGTGCTGCCGAACCGCATGGAAATCTCGCATTTCTCGGTGCTCAACCATCTCGCAAGGGTGCAGGGGGAACGCAGCCCGGCGCAGTTGGCGCGCAGCTTCCACGTGACGCGCGGCGCGATGACCAACACGCTCACCAAGCTCGAGATAGCGGGCTATGTGCACATCAGGCCCGACTGGGATGACGCGCGGCGCAAGATGGTCTCGATCAGCCCCGCCGGGAATCGCGCCCGCGAGGCGGCGCTGGCGGCCATGGCGCCGGTGATCTCGGAAATGGTGCGCGATCTGGGGGCCGACAAAGTGCGCGCGGCGCTGCCTGTGCTGCGCGAATTGCGCCTCAAGCTCGAGGCCGACTGACCCGCCTGGCTGACCTTGCGTCAGGGTTTATGTGGAAATTCGCCGAAAAACTATGCAATCTGAGGGTGACCCGGCAGTGCCTGTTCACCTTTTCTTAACCTAGCGTCAGATTTTTCGCCTCCGGGTCCGCCTATTCGAAAGAATAGAGCAGCGACATATGGAGGCCGGAATGAGCACTGCCAGCAAGAAACTCTCTTTGACGACCAAGGTGATGATCGGCATGGGTGCCGGTTTCGCACTGGGCGTCATCCTCAACCTTCTTCAGATCGGCTGGATCAACGAGCACGTCGTCGGCGGCTTCTTCGGCATGGTGGGGCGCATGTTCGTCAATGCCCTGCAGATGCTGGTGGTGCCGCTGGTGTTCTTCTCGCTGATCTGCGGCGTGGCCGGGATCGGCGACATCCGCATTCTTGGCCGCGTCGGCGGCAAGTCCTTCGGGCTCTACCTGCTGACCACCGGCACGGCCATCGCGGTGGCGATCATCATCGCGCTGGTGGTGGCACCGGGCAGCGGCTTTACCATCGAGGGCGTGGACACCTCGGGCGTGACCGGCAAGGACGCCCCAACGGTCTGGGAGACCTTCGCCGCCATCGTGCCGCGCAACCCGGTCGCGGCCTTCGCCAGCGGCGAGATGCTGCAGATCATCTTTTACACCATCATTCTGGGCATGGCCGCGCTGATGCTGGGCGAGCGTTCGACAGGGTTCGTCGATGCCTGCGAATACATGAACGAGCTGATGATGAAGGTGGTCGAGGTTGTCATGGCCTTTGCGCCCTATGGCGTCTTCTGCCTGATCGCGAAAACCTTCACCGAGCAGGGCATCGGGCTTTTCCTTCCGGTGATCACCTATGTGGCGGTTCTGGTGGGCGCGCTGCTGCTGCATCTCTTCGTGACGCTGATGCTCTACCTCAAGGTCTTCTCGGGCCTCGATCCCATCATGTTCATGAAGAAGATCCGCCCGGCGCAGATCTTCGCCTTCTCCACCGCCTCGTCGAACGCGACGATCCCCGTCACCCTGCGTGCGGTGACCGAGCGGATGGGGGTGAACAACTCGGTGGCGTCCTTCACCGTGCCCTTCGGCGCGACGATCAACATGGATGGCACGGCGATCATGCAGGGCGTGGCCACGGTGTTTCTGGCCAATGTCTACGGCATCGACCTTGGCGTCGGCGGCTATCTGACGGTGATCGGCATGGCGGTTCTGGCCTCCATCGGCACCGCGGGTGTGCCCGGCGTGGGCATGGTGATGCTGACCATGGTGCTGGGGCAGGTGGGGCTGCCGATCGAGGGCATCGCGCTGATCCTCGGCGTCGACCGTCTGATGGATATGATCCGCACCGCGGTGAACATCACCGGCGACGCGGTGGTCACCGCGATTGTCGCCAAGACCGAGGGTCAGATCGACATGGACGTCTACCGCGATCCGACGGCCGGTGTGGTGATCGACGATCTGCACATCGACCCCGAAGCCGAGGCCGAACTTGCGGCCCACGCACGGCGCCCGGCGGAGTAAGGAAGCGTTCAACACGAGCCACGCAGCGCCTGCCCGTGGGGAGGCGCTGCTACATTGGTGGTGCAGGCATTTATGGCACCATCGACTGATACGGTCGTACGGCTAGGAAGGCAATCAAAGCGCCTGCCCAGGGGGCGGGCAGGCGCTGCGCGGCGGCTTCGCCTTGATTCCGCGCCGGGCCTTCCCTCAGCTCTCGGGTTTCAGCGCCGCCGTGACGTAGTTCACCGTCAGGTCCCGGTCCGAGATCGACCAGCGCCAGCTCACCGGGTTGAAGACATAGCCCTTGCGGTCCACCGGCGTCAGCCCAGCCTTGCGCATGAATTCGTAAAGCTCGTCCGGCGTGATGAACTTGTTCCACTCATGCGTGCCCTTCGGCAGCCAGCGCATCACCCATTCGGCACCGACGATGGCCATGGCAAAGCTCTTGGCGTTGCGGTTGATCGTCGAGCACAGGTGCAGCCCGCCGGGCTTCAGCAGCGCGCAGCAGGCATCGAGATAGGCCTGCGGATCGGCCACATGCTCGACCACCTCCATGTTCAGCACCACGTCGAACTGCTCGCCCGCTTCGGCCAGCGCCTCGGCGGTGGAGAAGCGATAGTCGATCTCCAGCCCCGACTGTTCGGCATGGGTCTGCGCCACCGGAATGTTGCGCTCGGCGGCATCCACGCCGACGATCTCGGCCCCGAGACGCGCCATCGGCTCGCACAGAAGCCCGCCGCCGCAGCCGATGTCGAGGATGCGCAGCCCTTCGAAGGGACGCGGCGCGGAAAGGTCGCGATCATACTCGCCCGCGATCTGCGTCGTGATATAATCGAGACGCACCGGGTTCATCATGTGCAACGGCTTGAACTTTCCGTTCGGGTCCCACCATTCTGCCGCCATGGCTTCGAACTTGGCGACTTCGGACGGATCGACGGTCAGGGTCATATTTTCGGTATCCCGTTTCCTTTTGGGCTCAACAGCCAATATAGAGGTTCCATGGACAAATACCCGGGCCAAAAGAGCGCAGTGCAACATCTCTATCCCGCGATCGACCCGTTCGACCAGCGCATGCTCGACGTGGGCGACGGGCACAAGCTCTATGTAGAGCAATGTGGCAATCCGGCAGGGATTCCCGTGATCGTGCTGCATGGCGGCCCCGGCGGCGGCTGCAGCCCTGCCATGCGCCGCTATTTCGATCCTGATGTCTACCGCGTGGTGCTGTTCGATCAGCGCGGATGCGGGCGCTCCACGCCGCATGCCAGCGTCGAGAACAACACCACGTGGCACCTCGTGGCCGACATCGAGCTCATTCGCCAGTTGCTCGAGATCGACAAGTTCATCGTCTTCGGTGGCAGTTGGGGCGCGACGCTCTCGCTGGTCTATGCGATCAGCCACCCCGAGCACGTGCGCAACCTCGTGCTGCGCGGCGTCTTCATGATGACGCAGGCCGAGCTCGATTGGTTCTACGGCGGCGGCGCGGGGCATTTCTGGCCCGAGACATGGGCGCGGTTCGAGGGGCTGATCCCCGAAGCGGAACGCGGCGACCTCATCGGCGCCTATCACCGGCGGCTGTTCTCGGGCGACCTGCGCGAGGAAGTGCGTTTTGCCCGTGCTTGGTCGAGCTGGGAGAACGCGCTGGCCTCGGTGTACTCCAACGGCCATGGCGGCGAGGCTCCGGCAGAATACGCCCGCGCCTTCGCCCGGCTGGAGAACCACTATTTCGTCAACGCGGGCTTCCTCGAGGAAGACGGCTGGATCCTCAACAACGCCGAGCGCCTGCGCGGCATTCCCGGTGTCATCGTGCAGGGCCGCTACGACATGATCTGCCCGCCGCGCCGCGCGTGGGAACTGTCGCAGGCTTGGGCGGGCGGTGAGCTGCGGATGATCCGCAACGCCGGCCACGCGCTCTCTGAGCCCGGCATCAGCGCCGAACTGGTGCGGGTGATGGACCAGATCGCCTCGCTCGACAGTCTCGCCAGCGGCTTCGGATCCTGACCGGGGTGGCGCGGGGGCGGCGCGACCGCTCTGCCTGAAATCCGCGCGCGCCGCGTGCCGCTGTCGCAGGTTTGACCGCGGGACTGTTGCACCAAGGCAGGCAGAGGTGCAGAGTGCTGAGCGCAAGTTTCACCCGCCTCAGGAGCGCCGCCGCCCATGACCGTCATCCGCCGCCGCCGCGTGCTGCAATCGGCCCTCGCCGCCGCCGTCCTCGGCGCGTCGGGTCTGGCTGGCGCAGGGGCCGTGGCGGGGGCGTCGCGCGGCGGGTATTTCCGCGCCGCCCTCGGCGGGGCGCGCGGCACCGACAGCTGGGATGCGCGCACCCACAGCGGCAGCTTCATGGCCGCCGCGGCGCAGGGCGCGGTCTTTGACACGTTGACCGAAGTGGGCGCCGATGGTGCGCTGCGCGGCGAGCTGGCCACAGGCTGGCGCGCCTCCTCCGACGCCCGGGTCTGGACCTTCGACCTGCGCCCCGGCGTGCGTTTCCATAATGGCAAACCCTTCGGTGCCGAAGACGTGCTGGCCTCGCTGGCGCTGCACCGCGACGCCGCATCCCCGGCGCGGCCCATCGTGGCCGAGATCGACGAGATGCGCGCCACCGCACCGCATCAGGTCGAGTTCACGCTGGCCACCGGCAATGCCGATTTTCCCTATCTGATGGCCGACTATCACCTGCTGATCTACCCCGCTGGGCAGATCACCGAGGCCATGACGCGCGGCATCGGCACCGGCCTTTACCGGGTCGAGCGCTTCGAGCCCGGCCGCCGGTTCATCGGCCGCCGTGTGGCCGAGCACTATAAGGACGGTCGCGCGGGCTGGTTCGATGGCGTGGACTTCCTCGCGCTGAACGACCCGCAAGAGCGGCTGGAGGCGCTGCGCTCGGGCCGTGTCGACGCCATCGACCGGCTGCCCGCCGCCGAGCTGGCCGCGCTGCAAGCCGAGCCGCGCTTCACGGTCCAAAGCCTTGCGGGCAACCAGCACTACGGCTTTGCCCTGCGCACCGATCTCGCGCCCTTCGCCGATCCGCACCTGCGACAGGCGCTGAAGGCGGCGGTGGACCGCGAGGCGATGGTCGCCGAGGTGCTGCACGGCCACGGCCGCATCGGTCAGGACAGCCCGATCGGTCCCGCCAACCCCTATTTCGCCGCGCTCGAGCCGCAGGCGTTCGATCCAGAGCGCGCCCGCTGGCATCTGGCGCAGGCGGGGCACGAGGGTGCCGTGCTGCCGATGCTGGTGTCGGAGGCTGCCTTTGATGGCGCGGGCCGGGCTGCCGAGCTGTACCGCGACAGCGCCGCGCAGGCGGGTATCACGCTCGATCTGCGGGTTCTGCCCTCGGACACGCAATGGCCGCGCGACAGCGCCGGGTTCCGCGCCGGTGGCTGGTCTGGCCGCGCCACCGAGGATTGGGCGTTTTCCACCGTGCTCACCGAAGGCGCGCCGTGGAACGCCACGCGCGGCGGCAGCGGGCGCTTCGGGCAATTGCTGCGCGAGGCGCGGGCGGAGTTCGACAGCGCCCGCCGCGCCGAGCTTTACGCCGAGATGCAGCGGCTCAGCCGCGACGAGGGCGGGCTGATCCTGCCGATGTACGCCAATCACCTGCAGGCGCATTCGGCCCGCATCGCGACGCCTGCGCGCGTTGGCGCCATGCGCGCAATGGACGATTCGCGCATGGCAGAACGCTGGTGGATGGCCTGAGTTAGGGCCTCTGGCGCGCGACCTGAGACTGGCTCAGAGCTTGTCGTCGTAATCCGACACCAGCAGGTGCAGCGGTGCCACGTCTTCCTCAATGTCCGAAAACCGTCCCAGCGGCTCGGCAAATATATTATCGGTCAGATCGTCGTTCACCGTCGAGACCTCGCCGATCAGCACGTCGCTGCCCTCGCCCCAGAAGGCATGCCAGGTGGTCGGAAAGAGCGTCACCGACTCCCCCGGCGCCAGCTTCAGAAGGCCGCCCGCGGGCAGGCTGCGCTCCATCCCGTCACAGAGCACCGTGACCTGCGCATCGCGGTCGATCTCGCCCTCCGGCATGGCCGCGAAAAGCTCCAGCACCAGCGTGCCACCGCCGCGGTTGATGATGTCCTCGACCTTGAGGTCATGGCGGTGCATCGGGCTCAGCTGGTTCTGGCGCGAGATCATGATCTTCTCGGCGTAGAGCATGGCGCTGCGCTGGCCAAGATCGCTGCTCAGCCCGTTGCGGGTGGTGAAGAGAAAGAGCCCAAGCTCATCGAATTTCCCGCCGCCGTAGTCGGTGACGTCCCAGCCCATGCGCCGACGCTTGATCTCACCGTTCTCCGAGGCCTTCAGCCCTTCCGGGGTGAGATAGGCGAAAGGCGGCAGCGCGTAGCCATGGCTGCGGATGAACGCCTCGCTGGCGCGCAGGATCTCATTGACGTGGGAGCGTTTCATCGCGGGTCTCCTCCTTGCGGTGTTGGCGCGAACATACCCGCCGCCGGGGAGATGCGGTAGAGGCCGGACGCCTCCGGCGGGCGTATTTGAAAAAGAGAAGAAGGAAGGACCGCGCCCTGCTTCTTCTCTTTGAAAATACGCCGGGGGGTGTGGGGGGCTGGCCCCCCACTGATAGGCGCGACGCGGGGGGCGGGCCCCCGCGCGCCTGTCTTACAGCACGTAGCGGCTGAGGTCGGTCGAGCGGGTCAGCTCGCCGAGGTGTTTCTCGACGAAGACTTCGTCCACGGTCACTTCCGTGTCCGGCTGGTCGGGGGCGGCGAAGCTCAGCTCCTCGAACACCCGTTCCATCACCGTGTAGAGCCGCCGCGCGCCGATGTTCTCGACGCTCTCGTTGACCTCCGCGGCGATCTTTGCCAGCGCGCTGATGCCGCCTTCGGTGAAGGTGACGGTGACCTTCTCGGTGGCCATGAGCGCGGTGTACTGGCGCGTCAGTGCGTTGTCGGTCTCGGTGAGGATGCGCACGAAGTCTTCCTCGGTGAGCGCCCGCAGGTTCACTCGGATCGGCAGGCGGCCCTGCAGTTCGGGCAGCAGGTCCGACGGCTTCGCGATGTGGAAGGCGCCCGAGGCGATGAAGAGGATGTGGTCGGTCTTCACCGGGCCGTGCTTGGTGCTGACGGTGGTGCCCTCGATCAGCGGCAGCAGGTCGCGCTGCACGCCCTCGCGGCTGACGTCGCCGCCGCGGGCTTCCTGCCGCGCGGTGACCTTGTCGATCTCGTCGAGGAAGACGATGCCGTTCTGCTCCACCGCCTCCAGCGCGGCCAGCTTCACCTGCTCGTCGTCGAGCAGCTTGTCGGCCTCTTCGCTGATCAGCACCTCGTAGCTCTCCGCCACGGTCATCTTCTTGCGCGTGGTGCGCCCGCCGAAGGCTTTGCCGAAGATGTCGCCGAGGTTCATCATCCCCATGTTCTGGCCGGGCTGGCCGGGGATCTCCATGCCCGAGAAGGGCGAGGCGGTCTCGGCCACGTCAAGCTCGATCACCGTGTCGTCGAGCTCGCCGGTCTTCAGCTTCTTGCGGAACATCTCGCGGGTGCCCTCGCGGGCGTCCTCACCGGCGATGGCCGACAGCACGCGCTCCTCGGCGTTCTTATGCGCCGCAGCCTTCACGTCCTCGCGCATCCATTCGCGGGTCTGGGCGATGGCGGCATCCATGAGATCACGGATGATCTGCTCGACGTCGCGGCCAACGTAGCCAACCTCGGTAAACTTGGTGGCCTCGACCTTGATGAAGGGCGCGCGCGCCAGCTTGGCGAGGCGGCGCGAGATCTCGGTCTTGCCGACGCCGGTCGGCCCGATCATCAGGATGTTCTTGGGATAGACTTCGTCGCGCAGGTCGGCCGAGAGCTGCTTGCGGCGCCAGCGGTTGCGCAGCGCCACGGCCACGGCGCGCTTGGCGTCCTTCTGGCCGATGATGAAGCGGTCGAGTTCTGACACGATCTCGCGGGGGGTCAGGTCTGTCATGGTCGTCCTTTCAGGCTCTGTCTCAGGCTCTGTTTCAGGCCGAAATGGTTTCAACGGTCAGCTTGCCGTTGGTGTAGACGCAGATGTCGGAGGCGATGGCCATGGCGGTGCGGGCAATCGTCTCGGCGTCGTCTTCATAGGCGTAGAGCCCGCGCGCGGCGGCGAGCGCGAAATTGCCGCCCGAGCCGATGGCGGCGATGTCATGCTCGGGTTCGAGCACGTCGCCGGCGCCAGTGATCACGTAGAGATCCTTGCCGTCGGTGACGATCAGCATCGCCTCGAGCTTTTGCAGGTATTTGTCGGTGCGCCAGTCCTTGGCCAGTTCGACGCAGGCGCGCTGCATCTGGCCGGGCGACTGTTCGAGCTTACCTTCCAGCCGCTCGAGCAGGGTGAAGGCATCGGCGGTGGAGCCTGCAAAGCCGCAAACCACCTCGTGACCGCCGGGGGCGATGCGGCGCACCTTGCGCGCGGTGCCCTTGATGACGGTCTGGCCGAGGCTCACCTGCCCGTCACCCGCGACGACCACCTTGCCGCCCTTGCGGACGCCGATGATCGTGGTGCCGTGCCAGCCCGGAAATTCCTGATCGGACATTGTCTTTCCTTTCATGCTGGGCGCCATATGGGGGCTGGAACTTCCCCTCGCAAGGCGCTGCCGTTGTGGGGGCAGATAACGCAGGGGGCACGGAATGGGAATGATCGCGGGGGATTTGGCGGCGGCGGCGCTGGCGCAGTGGCCGTCTCTTGCCGAACAGATCGGGCTGTCTCCCGCTGCGTGGCGCGCGGTGCCGCTGGCCCGGCGCGAGGATGCGCGGGTGGCACGGGTGCTGTTACGGATGATCGGGCCGGACGGGAGGCAACTGGTGCTGAAACATCAGGCGCGGCCGGTCGATCCAGACAAGTTCGAGACGCAGATCGCCGCGCATCTGGCCGCGCAGGAGGGCTTTGCCGAGGGGGTGCCCGCGGTGCTGGCGGTCGATCTCGAGGCGCAGGCGAGCGTGATGGACTATGTCGCCGCAGAGCCGCTTTCGACGCTGCTGGAGGGCGCGCCGCTGGCGCGGCAGGCGGCGCTGTTGCGGCGGGCCGGGGCGTGGCTTGGCAGCTATCACCGCGCGCTGCCGGGCGAGGCGCGCGTGTTCCAGCCCAAGCACACGATCCGCTTTCTGGGTACGGTGATGGAGGAGGTGGCCACGGGCGCGCGGCAGGTGGGTAAGCCGGAGCGCTTTCTTGCCTGCGCCGAGGCTCTCTGCGCAGAGCAGGCGCGTTTTGAGGGGAGGCAGACGCTGACCGCGCAGACCCATGGCGATCTGCACATGCGCAACCTCGTGCTGGACGAGACGCGCTGCTGGGGGCTCGACTTTGCTGGCGGGCGCGTGGTGCCGGTGGGCCATGACATCGCGCGGCTGCTGACCGATTACGCCATTCTGCATACGCCGAAGGAGGCTATTGCGGCGGGCGAAGTGCTGCCCGACGCAGCGCTGGCGGGGTTCTTCGAGGGTTACGGGCTGGTGGGCTCAGATGACCCTTCGGTGCAGCTTTTGCTGCGCAACCGGGTGCTGGCGGAATGGTGGGGGCTTCCCGCGCGCGCCGAGGATCGCGGGGTGGCGCAGGCGCGGCGATGGGCCGGGGTGCAGGCGCTGGCGGCGCGGGTGTTCGGGCGCTGATCGGCCCGGAATCAAGGCCGAAGGCCGCCGGGCGAGCGGTCGTTCATTGTGGCGCCATCGGTTCAAGCTCGATGGACGACGCCGTCCCCGCGGGCTGGCGCTTTGCTGTCCTCGCTAGAGGCTCGAAGATCGTCCGGGCTTGGCCGGGATAAAGCGCAGACCTCGGAGGCTGCAGCGCCACCCCACGGGCAGGCGCTCGCTCTCCTTTGGATCCAGTCCAAAGAAAAATGCGCCCCCGCTTGGGAGGCGCATTTTCTATCTCAGAGTGCCGGGACGGCTTAGATCGACTCGTTGATCCAGCTCTGCAGCGAGGCCTTGGGGGCCGCGCCGGCGCGGTTCGAGATCACCTGACCGTCCTTGAAGATGAACAGCGCGGGGATGCCGCGCACGCCCATCATTGCGGCGGTGTTGGGGTTCTGGTCGACGTCGACCTTGGCAACCTTGATCTTGCCTTCATACTCGGCGGCCAGCTCTTCCAGAGCCGGGCCGATCTGCTTGCAGGGGCCGCACCACTCGGCCCAGAAATCCACCACAACGGGGATGTCGGAGTTCTTCACTTCTTCGTCGAAGGTCGCGTCGGTGACGGGGACGGTGGCCATTGGGGTCTCCTTGCGGGTTTGGCAGCTTTATCGCTCGGAGCGCGAAGGTAGGCACGCCCCGGGGAGTCGTCAAGTTGGCGTAGTTCTGGCGAGGGCGGCAGACACAAGATCGTGTGGCAGGACCATCAGCTCCTGCGTCGCGGTCCAGATCAGCCCGGTCTCGATGCTGCGCCCGGGAAAGACCTGCGTCAAGGCGGCGGCATAGGCCCCCATCTGGCGCAGCAGCCCGTCGGGCACATCCGCTGCGGCGCCGGGCACGGTGCGGTTCGATTTGAAGTCGAGCGCGATCACCTTCTCGGGTGTGACCAGCAACCGGTCGATGACGCCATGGATGCGGCCCACAGGCTCTATTTCGGCAGATATCGGCACTTCGGCCAGCGCCTCGCCCTCGAAGATCGCGCGCAGCGCCGGGGCGGCGAGCACGGCGAGCGCTTCTGCGGCGACGCTCTCTGTGTCTTCGGGCAACTCTTCGGCGAGGGTCAGCACATGCGGCAGCGCTTCGGCGCGGGCGGCCTCGGGCAGCGGCGCAAGATGTTCGAGCAGCAGGTGCAGCACCGTGCCGCGCAGCTTGGCTTCTTCCTCGTCGAGCCCCTCCATGCCCGACAGTGCCTTGGCGCCGCCGAGGTCCGAGGGCGAGCGGCTTTCGGGCAGGGGATCCGGTTTCTGTGCCGGGACGCTCAGATGCGGCGGCAGATCCGGCAGCACCGGCACCTGCGCCTCGACGCGCTCGAAGGGCAGGTGGGACCAGTCGGCCTGACCGAGCCGCAGACCCTCGCCCGTGCCCCAGCGGCCGAAATCGTAGCCGGTGGTCTCGGCCCCGGCGCGCTCCATGCCCTGTTGCACCTGATCGAACCACGCGCTGCCGTCCTTGCCGAGGTTGCCGGCGGCGGCCACCACCAGCCATTTCTCGGCGCGGGTGAGCGCGACGTAGAGCAGCCGATCCCGCTCGCGCTCGGCGGCGGCCTTGGCGCGGTCGAGCGCCTCGGATTGCACCTGCGGCTGCGACGCGGCGCTGGATTGCCAGACCATGCCCGACGCCTCACCCTCGCCCGAGGGCAGCAGGCGCTCGCGGATGGTCTTGGTGGGCTGGGCGCAGTCGGGCAGGATGACGATCGGCGCCTCGAGGCCCTTGGAGCCATGCACCGTCATGACCCGGATGCGGGCCCCGGCGCTGTCGGGGGCGCGTTTGATCTCGAGATCGTCGGACTGCATCCATTCGAGAAACCCGGTGAGCGAGGGCACGGTGCTCTGCTCGAAGGCCAGCGCCTGTTGCAAGAGCGCGTTGATCCCGTCCTCGGCCTCTTCGCCCAAACGCCCGAGCAGCTTCTGCCGCCCGCGGTGACGGGTGAGGATGCGTTCGATCAGATCATAGGGGCGCAGGAAGTCGGTCTTGCCGAGCAGGTCGTCCATCACCTGCAGCACGGCGGGAAACTCCTCGCGCCGCTCACGCAGCGCGACCCAGAGGTAGCTGCCCGGCTTGCGAGTGTGGGCGAGGTCGAAAAGCGCCTTCTCGGTCAGCCCAAAGAGCGGCGAGCGCAGCGCGGTGGCGAGCGAGAGATCATCCTCGGGCGTGGCGAGGAAGGCGAGCAGCGCGCCGATGTCCTTCACCGCCAGTTCCGACATGACCTTCAGCCGGTCGGCCCCGGCGATGGGCAGGCCGCGCGCCTTGATGGCGCGGATGATCTCGGTAAAGAGCGTGCCGCGGCGGCGCACGAGGATCAGGAAATCGCCCGCATGGGCCGGGCGGGCCTTATATTCCCCAGAAAAGCCGATCTCGACTGGCAGCGGTGTGCCGATGGTGTCGGCGATGAACCCGGCGATGCGATTGGCCAGCACCACCGTGTGATGCTGCGCGCCGATGCGGTCCACCGGCTCGAACCACTCGGTGTCGTCCTCTTCGTCCTTCACCGGCGAGATATGCGGCCAGACATCGACCCGGCCCGGCATCTCGGATTTGAACGCCTTATGTCTCTGATCCGGGGAAAACCCCGACTCTTCGCGCCCTTCGAAGGTGGCATCTACCAGCTTCAGCACCGGCCCGGCGGAGCGGAAGGAATACTCCAGCATCATGCGCGAGAGCGGCGCGCCGGTGTCCTTCAACCGTTCGGCGAAATCGTCGCACATGCGGTCGAACTCGCGCGGGTCGGCGCCCTGGAACGAGTAGATCGACTGTTTCTTGTCGCCCACCACAAAGATGGTCCGCCGCACGTCGCCGCGCGCGCCTTCCCCTGCGGTGAACTCACGGGCGAGCCGCTCGATCACCTGCCATTGCACCGGGCTGGTGTCCTGCGCCTCGTCCACGAGAATATGGTCGATGCCGCCGTCGAGCCGGTAGAGCACCCAATCGGCGACCCGGTCGTCGGCCAGAAGGTCACGGGCGCGGATCACCAGATCGTCGAAATCGAGCCAGCCGCGCAGCATTTTCTCCTGCTCGTACTCGGGCAGGAAGACCTGCGCGAAACGGTGCAGGGTGATCTCGCGCTTCACCGCATCAAAGGCGAGGCGGCTCTCGCGTGCGCTTTCGACCCGCTCGGCGAGTTGTTCCAGCTTTGGCCAGTCGGGGCCCATCGCCTCCTTGCTGGCCTTGGTGGCCATGCGGCTGCTGACCGTGCCCTTCTGCGTCAGAAGCGCGTCCTCCAGCGCCAGCATCCCCGGCACGTCCGGTCCGGTGAAACGCTCCAGCTTCTTCGCGGCGGTCTGGTCGGTGCTTTTCCCGGCCTTGAGGATCGGCAGCACGCGGGCGATCAGATCGCTTTCGCTGCCCAGAAAGACCTGCGACAGCACGTCGTCTTCGTCCATCTCTTCGGGCAGGCCGTAGAGCGCGCGGATGTCCTGAGGCTCGCGCGGCGGCAGGAAGGCGGCTTTGCGCGAGCAGAGCTCGGCCAGCAGCGATTCAGGCTCTTCGCCAAGGAACGGCGCCATCGCCTCGACCAGCGGCGCGTGCCGCTCGGCCATGCGTTCCAGCACCTCGGCGCGCAGCATCTCGGCCGAGCGGTCCTCCATCTCGGTGAACTGCGGCGAGACCCCGGCCTCGAGCGGAAAGCGCCGCAAAAGGCTCGCACAGAACGAGTGGATGGTCTGGATGCGCAAGCCGCCGGGGGTCTCGATGGCGCGGGCAAAGAGTGTGCGCGCCTGCCGCAGCCGTTCGGGCGGCAGCGCGCCTTCCAGCCCCAGTTGCCGCAGCTCGGCGATCAGCGCATCGTCGTCCAGCATCGCCCAAGCGCCGAGGCGGCGGAACAGGCGGTTCTGCATCTCGGTGGCGGCGGCCTTGGTGTAGGTCAGGCACAGGATGTGCTCGGGCAGCACCTCGTCGAGCAGCAGCCGCGCCACCCGGTCGGTGAGCACGCGGGTCTTGCCCGAGCCCGCGTTGGCGGCGAGCCATGTGGAGGCATCCGGGCGGGCCGCCTCAACCTGCTTTTCGCTGGCCTCGTTGCGGCTCATTCCAGCATCTCCCGTTCGGCGGCGTCGATCACATCCCATTCGCCGAAGCGCGAGAGGTGGTCATAGTTGGAAAAATCATTCTCGCTGAGCATGGCGGCGCGGGCGGTATAGCCGCGATCGGGCTCGAACCAGCGGCCCATCAGGGTCTCGAACTGCGCCCAGACCTTCTGCGGCGGCACTTCGTCCAGCGGCGCCTCCACCTCGTTCGGATTGGCCGATACAGACACGAACACGGCGCGTTCGGCATGGCGCGGGTGCAGATTCTCGAAGGCACCGCGCTCGACCATGGCGGCTTCGAGCAGCAACTGTTTGTCGAAGTTCTTTTGCTGCGCGGCGGTGGGGGCGGCGCCGGTCTTATAGTCGTAAAGATGCGCGTTGCCGCGCTCGTCGATGTCGATGCGGTCGGCGGTGCCCTTGAGCGTGAAGCCAAGCGCCGGGATGTCGCTGCTGCCGCGCACCTCGAAATGCACCGGGCGGGCGAGCGCCTGCCGGGCCTTTTCTGTCCGCACAAACCACTCGGCGATGCGCCCGATGCGTGCCTGCCAGACGTGGCGGGTGACCGGGAAGGGCAGCACCTCGGGATCGCCGATCACCTCCGCCGCCTTGGTGCGCAGCGCGTCAGGGCTCAGGAGCCCCGGATCAGAGACGGTTTCGCGCACGTATTCCTCGAACACCTGATGAATGAGGATGCCCCGCAGCAGCGCATCGGGCGCGCGTTGCAGCGGGTTGAGCGGGCGCAGCCGCAGCACGCGCTTGGCGTAGATCGAATAGGGGTCGCGGATCAGCGTCTTGATCTCGGTGACCGACAGCTGGCGCGGACGCGCCGCGACCGGCGGCACCGGCGAGGGGCGGGCGGCGGAGGGCGTTCTGATCGGCGCTTCGACCTGCCGCGCCAGCGCCAGCCAGTGGCGACCGCGCTTTTGCATGTCTTTCAGCGCCTCGGGGCCGTGGCGGGCGGGCAGGCCGTTCATCAGGTTCATCATGCGGTTGACCCAGCGCGCGGGCACCGTCTCGGCATCGTCGGATTTCAGCGCGCGGGTCAGCCAGACCTCTTTCGCCGCCACCGCCTGCTGGAAGTCATGCGCGGCCAGACCGATGCGCCGCTCGGGCAGCAAAAGACCCGCCTTGTGCCGCATCCGGCGATTGAGCCAAGGGTCTGCGCCGGGGATTTCCGGCCAGCTGCCCTCGTTCAGCCCGCCGAGGATCAGCAGGTCGGCGCCCATCACGCGCGCCTCGAGCGTGCCCCAGATCAGGATGCGCGGATGCGGCGCGTCGCGGTCGCGCAGCTCGCCCTGTCCCAGCACCGCGCCAAAGAGGTCGGCATAGTCGCGCGCCGACAGGTCGGTGCCATGGGCGGCCTCGCCTTCGAGCGTTTCGACCACCTGCCGCGCCTTGCGACCCGCGCCTTCTTTCCAAAGCTCCGACTCGCCCATCTCGGGACCCGCCGCGATCGCCTCGGCCCGCTCGCGGTGATGCGCCAGCCAATCGGCCAGCGCGCGCTTGCCGCTCACCGGCGGATGGCAGAAGGTTTCGGCGACCCAGGCGGCCCAGTCCGGAAAGCCCGCGGCCTCGCCCCATGCGGTGATCAGATGCGCCTGCGGGAAGGGCCAGCTTTGGTCACGGATATGCAGTTCCAGCTCTCGCGTGGCGCGCAGGTGGTTGTTGCGCTCCGAGCCGCTGTGGGTCAGCGGGTGCTTGAGCAGCGACAGCAGGCTCTCGGCGGTGAGGTCGCGCTGGAACAGCGCCGCCACCTGCCGCAGAAAGCGCCCCGGCGGGGTCAGCTGCAGCGGAATGCCGGCGCTGTCGTCGGGCAGGATGTCCCAACGGTCGAGCGCGGCAGTCACCTGCCGCGTCAGCATCCGGTCGGGGGTGATCAGCGCGGCGGTCACGCCGTCCTCGGCGGCCTGCCGCAGGCGCAGGGCGATGGCCATCGCCTCTTCGCGCTTCGAATTGGCCTCGAGCAGGGTCACATCCTGTGTCGCCTCGGGCAGATCGGGCAGATGCACGCCTTCCGAGCGCCATTGATCGGTGACCGGCGCGGGGCGAAGCGCGAGCGAGACCAGCTTGTTGCGCGCGGGGCTGGGGGGCTTGGTGCCCTCCCAATGGGGCAGGGTGGTGGGATCGAGCGCCAGCTCGTGCAGCAGCCGGGCAAAGCGGAACTGCGGGTGGTCCTCGCCGGAAAGCGCGTCGGTCAGCCCGCCCCAAACGGGGCCCGGCATGTCGAAATCATAGCCCGGCAGCACCAGCGCGCCCTGCGGCAGTTTCGAGACCGCGCACATCAGCCGGTGAGTGCCCCCGCGCGAGCCGGTGGACCCGGCAAGGATGATCGGGTGCTCGGGCGGGCGCTCTTCCCAGCTTTTCAGTCTCTGTTCCAGCGCATATCGGCGGAACGCGATGGTGTCGGGCGCTTCCTCGCCCTGCTCGAAATAGCGCTGCACGATGTTCAGGAAGCTGAGCGCGCGCTGCCAGTGGCCGGACTCGTCGCTGACGTCCAGCGCGGCGATCTCGTCGGGCGAGACGCCCTCGTCCTGCATCTCGTCCATCAGCGTCGCGAGACTGTCGGCCAGATCGAAAAGCGCGGCGCGGGGGGCGAGATCGGGCTGGGCGTCGAGCAGTTTCGACACCAGTCCCGTCAGCTCCAGCCTGCGCCTTAGCGGCGGCACTGGCGCAGGCAGATCGCGCAGGGCGGCGGGGTCGGCCATGTCTGTCAGCAGCCGGATGCGCGGCAGCAAGGTCGCGGGGCCCTGATCGAAGATCGCCTTCACCCGCCGCGCCATGCGGCTGGTGTTGAGGATCAGTTCGACCTTGGCCATCTCCTCGGGCGGGCGGCCCGCCATGCGGGCACGCAGCCCGGCGACCAGCGCGGCAGGGAAGTCGACGCCGCAGGCAAGGCCATAGACGCGGGGTCCCTCAATAGGCTCGAACAAGGCGGGTTCAGACATGGCAGGCTTAGACATATCGGGCCAGCATCTCTTCGGCGAGGGTGATGCCCTCGGGGTGGCCGACGTCGGCCCAATGGCCGGGATAGCTCAGCCCGTGCAGGCGGCCCGCTTCGTTCATCCGGTTCCACAGCAGGTTCAGCGAAAAGACATCCTCGGGGATCTCGGCAAGCAGCTCGGTCTTGAGGATTTGCCCGCCGGTGTAGACGTGATCGCCCGTGCGGCTGAGATGCCCGTCGCCGGAAATGGTGAAATCGCCGCCGCCCTTGCGGCCCACGGCCTGCCCCAGCGGCACGCAGAGCAGCAGCGCGTCCATGCGCGCGGGATCCCACGCCTCGGCCAGCAGGCGCAGCGGGTTCGGCCCGGCCCAGACCGCATCGGTGTTGAGCGTGAAGACCGGATCCTGCCCCAGCAGCGGCAGCGCGTGGCGCAGCCCGCCGCCGGTGTCGAGGATGTCGGGCCGCTCGACAGAGACGTGCACGCCTGTCCCGGCGAGATGCGCCTCGACCTGTTCGGCGCGGTAATGGGCGTTGACCACGCGGGTCGGCAGATGCGCGCAGAGCGCCAGCGCGTGATCGAGCAGCGGCTTTCCGGCCACGTCGATCAGCGGTTTCGGACGGTCCGCGGTCAGCGCACCCATGCGGGTGCCGAAACCCGCGGCAAAGAGCATGACGGCGTCAGGCATCAGGATTTCAGCCTTTCGAGGATCGCAGGGGTCGGCGCGGGCAGCGGCGCCAGACGGGCGCGCAACTCGGTCAGCGCGGGATGCGCCAGATCGGTCTGCAGATGCGCCCAGACCCGGGGGATCAAGTCGATGTAATGGGGTTTGCGGCGGACCTGCGCCAGCCGCGCGAAAACGCCGAGGATGCGCAGATTGCGCTGCGCCCCCAGCAGCGCCAGCGCGGTGCGGAAGGGCGCCTCGGGCGTGCCGGTTTCCGCGATATAGTGACGAATGCAGGCATGGGCGGTGTCTTCCGAGACATCTCGCCGCGCGTCCTCGATCAGCGAGATCAGATCATAGGCGCGGTGCCCCTGCAGCGCGTCCTGAAAGTCCAGCAGGCCAGCGCGGGCGGCACCGTCGCGGTCGGGCAGCCAGAGGATGTTCTCGGCGTGATAGTCGCGCAAGATCATCACTTCGGTCTCTGGCGCGTGGGTCTCGATCAGCGCGCGCAGGCAGGCGATGGCGGCATCGCGGACGGCGGCATCGACGGGCGCGCCAGCGCGGGCGGCGTAAACGTCGAAGGCCAGATCGGTGATGCCCGACAGATGCGCCGCATCCGCCACCGGAAGATCGGCGGGGGCTGCGTGGCGGTGCAGGGCGATCAGCGCGTCGGTTGCGCAGAGATAGAGCCGCTTTTCGCTCTGCGGATCGGTGGCGAGCCGGGCGATGAGACCGTCGCCAAGGTCTTCGAGCAGCAGCAGCCCGGGGGCTTCGGCCAGAACCTGCGGCGCGCTCAGCCCGAGCGAGGTGAGGTGCCGCGCGAGCCGCGCAAAGAGCGCCACGTCGCCGTCGGGGTCTTGCATCAGGATGGCGGTTTGCCCGCCCATCGAGAGGCGCGTGTAGCGGCGGGTCGAAGCATCCCCGGCGAGCGGCTGCGCCGCGGCAGCCTCCCACCCGGCGGCGCGCAGGAAATCACGCATCGAGAGCCTCCAGCAGCGCATCCCAGCGCGGGTCTTGCCAGCTCAGCGTCACCCGGCGGCTGTCGTCGCCGGTGACCTCGAAGCTGAGCGACAGCGCGGCCTTGGGGGTCAGGTCCTCCAGCCGGTCGGGCCATTCGACGAGGCAGATCGCTTCTTCGAAGGCCTCGGTGAGACCCAGTTCGACCACTTGGTCGGGGTCGGAGAGGCGATAGAGATCGGTGTGCCAGAGCTCACCCGTGGGGACGTCGTAGACCTGCACCAGCGTGAAGGTGGGCGAGGGCACATCCTCGGGATCCTCCTGCAGCGACTGGATCAGGCAGCGGGCGAAATGGGTTTTTCCGGCGCCGATGCCGCCGTCGAGCAGCAGCACGTCGCCGGGACGCAGGCGCGGCGCAAGCGAGGCGGCCAGCGCGCAGGTTGCGTCGGAAGAGGGCAGGGACAGGGCGCGGGTCGTCATGGCGCGAAGATACCTTCGCCAGCCGCACGCGCAAGCGACATCCAGAGGTTAGGCGGGCGCGGCGGCGCCGGTGTCCTCGGGGGTAAAGCGGACCAGCGTCGCACCGCCGGCCATCGGCGCGACGCGGCACAGCAGGCCGCCCCCGGTATACAGCCGAAGGTGGGCTTCCCATGGCGCGCGTTCGCGCAGGCAGAGGACGAAATCGCGAATGTCGCCCCAGACCGGGCTGGGCGCGCAGAGCGCCTGCCAGCGCGCGGTCGCCTCGGCCACCGAAAGATCGGCGACACGGCTGTCGGGGTCATCGTCCCAAAGCGTGCGGTAGGCGGCATTGCACAGGCTGAGGGTGCCGTGATCGGAGAAGACCGCGACCGCATCTTCGAACTGATCGAGCACCGAATGCGCCTGTTCGATCTCGCGCCGGAAGCGCCGGGTGAGCGAGATCTCGGAGCTGATGTCTTCGAACAGGAAGGCGATGCCACCGTCGGGATGCGGGCGCCCGGTGATCCGGTAGGTCAGGCCGGAGGGCAATTCCCATGTTTCGACGTAAAGATCCGAGGCGGCGGCGGCGATCACCTCGGAAAGATGTTCGCGCCAGCTTTGGTAGTTCTTCGGCTCGGGCATCATGCGCCCCTCGCGCAGCGCGTCGAAGAAGCTCATCAAATTGGGCCGGGTGCTGAGAAACTCGGCCTCGAGATGCACAAGATCGATCAGGGCCGGGTTGAACAGCGCCAGCCGGCGCTCGCGGTCAAACACCGCAAGGCCGATCGGCAGATGCGCGAAGATGCGGGTGAGGGTCTGTAGAAAGTTGCGCTGGGTGACCTCGGAATGAATGACCGCGTCGATATTCGTCGCCACATGCAGCCAGCCGTCGCAGGTGCGGTGCGATTGCACCTCGTACCAAAGCTGCGCGCGGTCGCCGCGCGGACCGACGGCAGTGCGGCTGCGGCGCGTGTCGCTGCCATCGGGGGCGGCAAGCTCGAAGGGCGCGGGACCATCGGGCGCGGTGCCGATCTGAGCGCAGACATCCTCATAGGCGGGATTGAACCAACTGACCTGACCCAATGTGTCGCTCTGCCAGATCGGGCAGGGCACAAGCGCCATGGCGCGCCGCAGCCGAAGCATTTCCGCCTGATCGAGCCGCAGACGGATTTGATGCCCGGCGGCGAGGTAATCCGCCTGCACCGAAAGCCGCAGGGAATCCTTGGCGGGGAACATGGAGAGCCGCGCCTCGGGGAAGAGCGGCGAGTCGACGCTGGCCGGTGTGTGCGGCGGCTGCTCCGGCAATGGGCCGAAGACCGGCTCGAGGTGCCGGATCAGCGTGGGCCAGTCCAGATCCTCGTTCGGCTCGCAGTCGAGCATCTGCCGCGCCGCGCCGGTCATATCGGCGACTTGGCCGTCCACAAGCAGGATTTCCGTGTCGGCGCTGTTTCTGGCGATCGGGTCAACGTCACTCGCACGCCGCGATTTGGGCAGCAGGAGTGAGCCGAGGAAGGCCGCGCCTCCGGCACCGAGTCCGATGGCCAATGCGACGGACGGGGTCATGACGATCTCCTCAAGGCAGGTCGTCCCCTATGCCTATGGGAAGATTGGTTAATAACCCGTTAATTCTCGGCGGATATGACGCCGGTTCAGAGCCGCTGCCGCAGGCCTCAAGGCTCGAACACGGGGTTCTCGCCAAGCATCGCGCCGAGGTCCTGCTCAGGCACAACGATCACCTCACGCGGCCAGACCAGTTCGACCACGGCTCCGCGGCGGGTACCGGGCGGCTCGGGGGCATTGGGATCGGAGGCATTGGCAAAGCTCAGTTCCGCGCCGGAGCGTTCCAGCAGTGTCTTGGCGATGAACAGCCCGAGCCCCATGCCCTCATACTCGGGCCGCGCCTTGCGCTCGGCCTCCGAGCGGCGGCGGCGGATCATCGGCTCGCCAATGCGGCCAAGCAGATGCGGCGGGTAGCCCGGCCCGTCGTCGATAATCCGCACGGTGATGCTGCGCTCGTTCCAGCCGGTCTCGATCCAGACCCGGCTGCGGGCGAAATCCACCGCATTCTGCACGAGGTTGCGCAGCCCGTGGATCACCTCGGGGCGGCGCAGCACCTGCGGCATCGGCCCCTCGGTGCCGGTGATCTGCTCAAGCTCGATGGTCTTGCCGCGGTTCTCATGCGGCTCGGCGGCCTCGCGCAGCACTTCGCTCAGCGGCGCGCTGCGCAGGTGCAGATCGTCCTTCCCGGCGCGGCCCATGGACCGCAGGATGTCGCGGCAGCGGTCGGCCTGCTCGCGGATCAACCGCGCGTCTTCCTGCAGGTCCGGTCGGTCGTCGAGATCATCGATCAGTTCCGCCGAGGTCAGTTTGATGGTGGCCAGCGGCGTGCCCAGTTCATGCGCGGCAGCGGCGACCACGCCGCCCAGATCGTTAAGCTTTTGCTGCCGTGACAGCGCCATCTGCGTGGCATTGAGCGCGTCGGACATGGCGTTCATCTCGGTGGTGACTCGGCGCGAATAGACCGACAGGAACACCAGCGCGATGGCGATGGCGACCCATTGGCCAAAGACGAAGAGATCGGGGATCTGCAGCACCTGCCCGTCGAATGTGTGCAGCGGCACATTGGCAAAGACCATGCCCGAGATCAGCACAAAGGCGGTGACGTTGAGCACGATGGTCGAGCGCAGCGACAGCATCACCGCAGAGACGGTCACCGGCCCCAGCACCATCACCGAGAAAGGGTTGTTCAGCCCGCCGGTGAGATAGAGCAGGAAGCACAGCTGCAGCAGATCGAACATCACCATCAGGAAGTTCTCGGCTTCCGACAGGCGTTTGGTTTCTGGAAAGATCAGGCTGGCGACGAGGTTGCCGATCACCGAGATGCCCACCGCGACGTAGCACAGGCCCAGCGGCAGCTGCAGGTCATAGATCGACTGCGCCACCACCAGCGCGGCAATCTGGCCGCAGATCGCCACCCAGCGCAGCAGGATCATCGTGCGCAGGCGGATGAAGGTGCTGCGCTCTTCGGTCCAGAGCAGCGCCTGCCCGGGTTCGTTCAGGTCGGTCTGGCTCATGCCCTTGCTTTCGTGTCTTGATCCTCTGCCGGCAATTGTTAGGTCTGAGGCGGGGATTTGCAATGCGATCCCGGGGTCCGGGCTTTGCCGCCGGGACGGGATCGTTCAGGGAGGCCACATGAAAACCGCACCGATCGTCGCCATCGCCGCCGCTGGCGGGCTTATCGCGCTGAGCGCCGGAATGTGGGTCGCCACGCAATGGGGCCGCGGCGACGACCGTTTCGCGCAGTGCCGCGCCGGGGCCGTGGCGGGCGACATCGGCGGGCCGTTCGAACTGTTGAACGCAGCCGGAGAGACGGTGAGCGATGCCGATGTGATCACCGAGCCGACGCTGCTCTATTTCGGCTATACCTTCTGCCCGGACGTCTGCCCGATGGACAATGCGCGCAACGCCGAGGCGACGGATCTTCTGGCCGAAGCGGGCTATTCGGTGACCCCCGCGATGATCACCCTCGATCCGGCGCGCGACACGCCCGAAGTGATGGGCGATTATGTCACCAACTTCCACGACAAGATGATCGGCCTGAGCGGCACGCCAGAGCAGGTCGATGCGGCGGCCAAGGCCTATAGGGTCTATTACAAGATCAACGACCCCGACGAAGAGTTCTATCTCGTCGACCATTCGGCCTTCACCTACCTCGTGCTGCCGGGGGAAGGCTTTGTCGATTATGTCCGCCGCGACGTGACGCCGGAGCAGCTCTCCGAGCGGGCCGCGTGCTTTATCGACCACATGTGAGCCGCCTTGGTTTGACCGCATCCCTCGGGCGGGATAAGAGAAATTCTCATACGGCGATATTTGCCGATGGATAACACGGGGGCCGCCGTGGCGGAACTTTCACAAGACGATCTGGGCGACGATCGCTCGCTGTTGCTTGTCGATGACGACGAGCCTTTCCTCAAGCGTCTCGCCAAAGCCATGGAGAAACGCGGCTTCGAGGTCGAAACCGCCGAAACCGTGGCCGGGGGCAAGGCCATCGCCACCGCCCGACCGCCAGCCTATGCGGTGATCGACCTGCGGCTGGAGGACGGCAATGGGCTCGACGTGGTGGAAGTGCTGCGCGAGCGCCGCCCCGACAGCCGCATCGTGGTGCTGACCGGCTATGGTAACATCGCCACCGCCGTGGCCGCGGTGAAGATCGGCGCCACCGACTATCTGTCGAAACCCGCCGACGCCACCGACATCACCAATGCGCTGCTGTCCAAGGGCGACGACCTGCCGCCCCCCCCGAGAACCCGATGAGCGCCGACCGGGTGCGTTGGGAGCACATCCAGCGGGTCTATGAGCTTTGCGACCGCAACGTCTCGGAAACCGCGCGGCGGCTCAACATGCACCGCCGGACGCTGCAGCGCATTCTCGCGAAACGCTCGCCGAAGTGAGGAAAGCGCCCTTTGGGCGCTGCCTCCGGCAGGGATATTTTTGCCAAGAGGAAGGGGCTGCCGAAGCGGTTTGAGCGAGACACGAAGTCGTGTCGCGGCTCGATCCGATGTGTGGCGATTTTTCTCTTCACTTGTGGTAAGATAAAGCATTCCCGACATGTGAAGCCGGTCGGACACCGGCACTGGCGGCGCTCCTTCCGGCGGGAAGGAGGACCCCATGTACAAACGTCTGTTCACCGCAAGTCTGATCTTCGGCGCGGCGGCGCTGGGCCCACCCATGGGCGAGGCGCAGGTGCCAAGCTGCCTGCCGCGTGCGGCGCTGGTGGAGCGGCTGAAAAGCGAGTTCGGCGAGCGTCAGATCGCGTTTGGTTTGCAATCGCCCGAAACACTCTTCGAGCTTTGGGGCTCGGAGGACAGCGGCGGCTACACGCTTTTGCTGACGCGCAGCGACGAGATGAGCTGCGTCATTTCGGCAGGTGGGGCGCTGGTGCTTGTGCCGCAGCCGCCGCCGGGGGTGCGCGCCGATCTGGAACCGGAGTGATCGGGCTCAAAGGTCGTAGCGCTTGAGCAGCTTGTCGACACACGTGCCGTCGTCGAGACGATAGTCTCGAATGTGGCCGTATGTCTCGAATCCCCGGCTTTGATAGTAGATCAGCCCGCCTTCGTTGTCGGCGCGGATCTCGGCGTTGATCCAGCGGTATCCGGCGGCGCGGCAGGCGGCCCGTGTCGCCTCGAAGAGCGCCGAGCCGATGCCGAGCCGCGTGCGGCCCGGACGCGCGAAGCTGGCGATCTGCGCCACATACGCGCCATGCTTGGGGTGCGGCTCGACCCTTTGAAAGCCCAGAAGCGCGCCGCTCGTATCCTCGGCGATGTGCCAAATGGCGCGCTCGGTCTGCATCCAAGCGCGCAGCTCCGCTCCGGTGACGGGCCGTGTCATCGCGGTTGTACCGCCCTGCGCGATCACCTCGTTCAGCAGCTCAGCCATGGGCCGTGCGTCCAGCGCACCGGCGCGGCGGACAGAGGCCGGAGCGCTCACAGCTCGGCCAGCAATTCTGCGTGGCGCGCGGTATAGGCGCGGCGCACCTCGACCGGCGGGCGCAGGTGAATGTCGAGCCCCGCGATCAGATCCGCATCCGGGCGTTTGAAAAAGCGCGACGCCTCGGCTTCGGAAAACCCGGCGATTTGCACCGCCTCCATCCAGGCCGAGACGTTGTCGGCCTTTTTGATCTGCCTCTTGAGCCGCAGCGTCGGCGCCGATGGCAGGCCGAAGCGCAGGTGGATCGCCGCCTGGAGCCGCTTGTCGAGCTCCTTGTAACCCGGCCCCACCGCCGCCTTCACCGGCGAGATCATGTCGCCGATGACATACTCCGGCGCGTCATGCAGCAGCGCAAAGAGCTTTTCGACAGGCGTCGCATTGGGGCAGAGGCGGCAGAACAGGGTCTCGACCAGCAGCGAATGCTCGGCCACGGAATAGGGGTAGTCGCCGTGGGTCTGGCCGTTCCAGCGCGCCACGAAGGCGAGGCCATGGGCGATGTCCTCGATCTCGATGTCCACCGGCGTGGGATCGAGCAGATCGAGGCGGCGGCCCGAGAGCATGCGCTGCCAGGCGCGGGGCTGTTTGGATTTGGGGGGCATCTTCAGACAGTCAGATCGGTTGTGGCGTAGACAAAATTGCCATGCAGCTTGCCGCGCTTTTCATAGCCGAGGCCGCGGAAACTGCGCTGGACCCATGTCTCATTGCCGTGGTTTTCGAGGATCAGGATCGGTTTGCAGCGGTGCAGCAGGTGATAGGCGCCCTTGAGCGCCTGTTTCTCATGGCCTTCCACATCCAGTTGCAGGATCGAGACCTTGCGGTCGCGGGGAATGGCGAAGTCCAGCATCGCCGTCTGCACCGTCGTGACACCGGGGCCGGGCGCATCGGTGAAATGCGACAGCCCGCCGAGCGCTGCGCCCGCCGCGTCATGGGTGCGGAAGAGCATCTCTGCCTCGCGGTTCGACAGGCCCGCGTTTGTCAGCGTGACATTTTGCAGCCCATTGAGCGCAATCGTCTCACGCGCGCAGGCGCAGCTGCCGGGGTTGGGCTCGAAGGCCCAGAGCATCGCGCCCGGGGCCAGTGCCGCCGCGACGCCGGGCAGGAAATCGCCAAAGAAGGTTCCGGCATGAATCACGTCGCCGCCGCCTGCGTGGGCGCGCATGAAGGCGATGGTCTCGGGCTCATAGACGCCGCCCGCCAGCACCGCTTTGGCGGCGGGGCGCGCCTCGAGTCCGGCGGGCACGCAGTAGCGTCCATACTGGTTGCTGGGATGTATCTGGTTCACAAAGTGCCTGCCGCATGTCCGGCTCTGCTCCGGAACAGGGTCCGGGTTAGCCTTAGGTTTGCCGTGGATAGTGATCCACGTTGCGGGGTATCGCAAGGGATGCTACCTCGCTCAATGATCCCGAGATTTCAATTGGAGCGCCGGAACATGGCTGAAGACTATTTCGTCAAGGACATCGCGCTGGCCGAGTTCGGCCGCAAGGAACTTGATATCGCCGAGACCGAGATGCCGGGCCTGATGGCCTGCCGCGCCGAATTCGGTGAAGCGCAGCCGCTGAAGGGCGCGCGCATCGTTGGCTCGCTGCATATGACCATCCAGACCGCCGTGCTGATCGAGACGCTGAAGGCGCTCGGCGCGGATGTCCGCTGGGCCTCGTGCAACATCTTCTCGACGCAGGACCACGCCGCCGCAGCGATCGCCGCGGGCGGCACGCCGGTCTTTGCCGTGAAGGGCCAGACGCTTGTAGAGCATTGGGATTATCTCGACCGCTCGTTCCAGTTCGCCGAAGGCGCGAATATGATCCTCGACGATGGCGGTGACGCCACGCTCTACATCCTTCTGGGCGCGCGCGCCGAGGCGGGCGAGGATCTGGGTGTGCCGACCTCGGAAGAGGAAGAGGTGATCCACGCGCAGATCAAGAAGCGCATGGAGCAGAGCCCGGGCTGGTTCGCCAAGACCCGCGACGCGATCATGGGCGTCTCGGAAGAGACCACCACCGGCGTGCATCGCCTGTATGATCTGCAGAAGAAGGGCCTGCTGCCCTTCCCGGCGATCAACGTGAACGATTCGGTCACCAAGTCGAAGTTCGACAACAAATACGGCTGCCGCGAGAGCCTCGTGGACGGCATCCGCCGCGCCACCGATGTGATGCTCGCGGGCAAGGTCGCCGTGGTCTGCGGCTATGGCGACGTGGGCAAGGGCTCGGCGGCCTCGCTGGCCGGTGCCGGTGCGCGCGTGAAAGTGACCGAGGCCGATCCGATCTGCGCCCTGCAGGCGGCGATGGACGGCTTCGAGGTGGTGCTGCTGGAGGACGTCGTCGCCGACGCCGACATCTTCATCACCACCACCGGCAACAAGGACGTGATCCGCATCGAGCATATGCGCGAGATGAAGAACATGGCCATCGTCGGCAACATCGGTCACTTCGACAACGAGATCCAGGTGGCCTCGCTGAAGAACCACAAGTGGACCAACATCAAGGACCAGGTGGACATGATCGAGATGCCCTCGGGCAACAAGATCATCCTGCTGTCGGAGGGCCGCCTGCTGAACCTCGGCAATGCCACCGGCCACCCGAGCTTCGTGATGTCGGCCTCCTTCACCAACCAGGTGCTGGCGCAGATCGAGCTCTACAAGAACGGCAGCCAGTACGAGAACAAGGTCTACATCCTGCCCAAGCACCTCGACGAGAAGGTCGCGCGCCTGCACCTCGAGCGCGTCGGTGCCAAGCTGACCCAGCTTTCGACCGAGCAGGCGGCCTATATCGGCGTGACGCCGGAAGGCCCGTTCAAGCCCGAGCACTACCGCTACTGATTTCGAGCCTGTTTCAGGCTTTTTGCAACGCCCCGCCATTTGGTGGGGCGTTTTGCTTTTGGATTATTTTGCGTCATTGAGCCCGGAGCAGAGGCCGTAGGCCGCCGGGCGAGCGCCTGCCCGTCCCGGCGGGCTGGCGCTTTGTCGTCTGTGCAAAACGTTCGGGTGTCACACGGATTTGGCGAGATAAAGCGCAGTCCTCAACAGGCGCAGCGCCACCCCACGGGCAGGCGCTCACCCGGCTCTCCACTTTCACCCCGGCGTCACATCACGGCCACGTGAGCTTTACGCAAGGGCGGTAGCAGCGGCGCATTGCAGCATCCCTGAGGAGATACATGATGCGCCTTTCGCTGTCCGTCCTTGCCCTCGCCAGCGCGCTTGCCGCGCCCGCCACGGCTCAGGAAGTCTTCCCGGCCAAGCTCGCCGGTCACGCCTACCTGCCCGCCCTGTCGCTGGTCGAGCCGCCGGCGGATGCGCCGCGCGATGCATGGCTGTCGGGCAAGTTCACCGGCGCCGTCCGCAACGCGCAGGCGATGAGCGTCGAAGGCAACACCGGCAAGAACTACGGCAACCACGGCACCGGCATCTCGCTGCCGTTCATCGGCCAGCCGGTGCAGGGCATGTCGGGCTTTGCCATGACCCGCGCCGAGGATGGCAGCTTCTACACGCTGACCGACAACGGCTTTGGCTCGAAGCGCAACTCGCCCGACGCGCTGCTGTTCTTTCACAAGATGGCCCCGGATTTCGAGACCGGCAACGTCGAGCGCCGCGAGACCGTCTTCCTGTCTGACCCCGACCATAAGGTGCCCTTCCGCATTGCCTATGAAGGCACAGAGAGCCGCTACCTGACCGGCGCCGATTTCGACACCGAGTCGATTCAGGTGCTGGACGGCGAGGTCTGGATCGGCGACGAGTTCGGCCCCTATATCATCCGCGCCGGTCTTGACGGTGTGGTGAAAGAGGTCTTCGCCACCGAGCTCGATGGCAAGGAATTGCACGGGCCGGACACCTACAGCGTCTTCGTCCCCGCCAAGGCGGGCAACGACTATCAGGTGCAGCGCTCGGGCGGTTACGAGGGCATGGCGCTGCAGCCGGGCACGGATCTGCTCTGGGCGATGCTGGAAAAGCCGGTGCTGATCGAGGGCGGCGAGACCGAAGGCCCGTTCCTGCGGGTCATCGCTTTCGACCCTAAAGCAGGCGAATGGACCGGCGAGACCGTGAAGTTCCAGCTTGCCGAAGGCGCCACCGCGATCGGCGATTTCAACTTCATCGACGAGACCCGCGCGCTGGTCATCGAGCGCGACAATGGCGAGGGCGACATGGCGCAGGCCTGCGCCGAGGGCGCAAGCGACACTTCGGACTGCTACCCCAACCCCGCCAAGGTCAAAAACATTGTGCTGGTCGACATGAGCCAGACCGACGGTGAGGGCTTCATCCGCCGCATCGGTCAGATCGACCTGTTGAACATCGCCGATCCGGGCGCCAAAGCGCTGCCGAGTATGGGCGCTGGCGGAGAAACCTTTAGCTTCCCGTTCTTCACCATCGAGGACGTGATTGCCGTGGACGAGAGCCACATTCTGGTCGCCAACGACAACAACCTGCCATTCTCGGGCGGCCGCACGCCGGGCGAAGCGGCGCACAACGAGTTCATCCTGCTCGAAGTGCCGGAGCTGCTGGCGGCGAAGTGATCGCTCGCAAAAGACAACGGGGGCGCCTTGTGGCGCCCCCGTCCCTAAGCTTTGGGAGGTCTTACGCGTAGCGCTTGATCTCGCCGGACTTCAGCCGCGCGTTGTAGCTGGTCAGCTCGCCCTTCACGATCGGCATCAGGAAGTAGAGGCCGAAGATGTTGACCAGCGCCATGGCGAAGATCGCGGCGTCCGAGAAGTCGATCACCGGGCCGAGGTTCATCGCCGCGCCGATGATCACGAAGATGCAGAAGATCACCTTGAAGATCAGCTCCTGCGCCTTGCCTTCGCCGAACATATAGGTCCACGCCTTGAGGCCGTAGTAGCTCCAGGAGATCATCGTCGAGAAGGCGAAGAGGATCACCGCCAGCGCCAGCACGTAGGGGAACCACGAGATGGTCGAGCCGAAGGCCGCCGAGGTCAGCGCCACGCCCGAGACGTCGCCGATGGTTTCGACACGGCCCAGATCGGCGTTCCAGATGTAATTGCCGGTCTCGGGGTCGATCTGCATGACGCCGGTGATGATGATCACAAGCGCGGTCATGGTGCAGATCACCACCGTGTCGATGAAGGGCTCGAGCAGCGACACGAAACCTTCGGTGATCGGCTCTTTGGTGCGCACCGCCGAGTGGGCGATGGCCGCCGAGCCGACGCCCGCTTCGTTCGAGAAGGCAGCGCGTTTGAAGCCTTGGATCAGCGCACCGACAAGCCCGCCCGCGACACCGGCACCGGTGAACGCGCCGTCAAACACCTGACCGAAGGCCCAGCCGATCTTGTCGAAGTTCATCAGCAGGATGATCAGCGCGGTGCCGACATAAAGCACGCCCATGAAGGGCACGACTTTCTCGGTCACCTGCGCGATGCTTTTCAAGCCGCCGATGATCACCGCAAAGACGATCGCGGCAAAGATCACGCCGGTGATCCAGCCCGGATAGTCGCCGACGATATTGGCGATCTGCGCATGGGCCTGATTGGCTTGGAACATATTGCCGCCGCCAAGCGCGCCCAGCACGCAGAAGATCGAGAAGAAGATCGCGAGGATCTTGCCGAGCCAGCCGAAGCCGCGCTCTGTCATCCCCTTGCTGAGATAGTACATCGGGCCGCCCGACACGGTGCCGTCGGGGTATTCGTTGCGGTATTTCACGCCCAGCGTACATTCGGTGAATTTCGACGCCATGCCCATCAGGCCAGCGAGGATCATCCAGAATGTCGCGCCGGGGCCGCCGATCGAGACGGCCACCGCCACACCGGCGATATTGCCAAGGCCGACGGTGCCCGAAAGCGCTGTGGCGAGGGCCTGGAAATGGCTGACCTCGCCCGCGTCGTTCGGATCGGAGTATTTGCCCGAGACGAGCGCGATGGAATGCGGGAAGGATCGAAATTGAACAAAAGCGAAATAGAGCGTGAAAATGGTCGCAGCGATCACCAGCCAAAGCACGATCCACGGAAAGGACGTGCCGGGAAAAGGTGAGAAGATAAAGCTGACGAAAGGCCCGGTGAGATTGCCGACCGCTTCGTTGATCGCGGCGTCGATGCTGTGCGCCTCTTCCTGAGCCTGTGCAGGCGCGGCGGCAAGCAGCGCGGTCGCAGGCAGCAGAGCGGCACGAAGAATGTTTTGGTTTATGGACATGAGAGGTCTCCTTCGGCTCACGGCACGATGACGGTTGGCACGGTGGCAATCTGTGCCAGCCCCAGAGGGACCGAGCCAAAGATGCGCGCCGTCATGGATTGCGTGCCGGAGCGGCCGACGATGATCATCGAGGCCTCCGCCTCGGTGGCGATCTCTGCCACCAGTTCGACCACAGAGCCGTATCGGATGCGGCAATCGACCTCGAGCCCGGCGTCCTTCACCTTGGCCATCGCCGGATCGAGGATGACCTCCTGCGCGCGTTTCAACTCTTCCTTGCGCCGTCCGTGCCGCTCTTCAAGCTCCTGCGGTGTGAGGAACTTGTAGGGCGACCATTCCAGAATATGGACAAGCAGCAATGCCGCATTGTCCTTCTTGGCCCGCGCGATCGCATAGTCGAGCAGGCCGTCATCACCTTCCTTGTTCTCGTAGGCGACGACAAACGTCTCAGTTGCCATTGGATTTCCCCGGTATGATTTTTCTGAGGCCGCGTCTGCGCCCCCTGTTGGCCGGGGCTCTTTGGCAGATGCTTTCCCTAGGGTCTATGCTGCGGGCGACGTTACGCATTTGTCACGAAAAAAAGCAAAATGCCGCAGGTTCCCGCCTAAAGGAGCGGGGAGGAGGAGAAAATTTTCTCCTTTTTTTCAACAATGCCGCCTGACTATAGTCGGTCTTGCCGGGAAACGGCTGCTGTGGCCCGGTGCAACACGTCCTTTGGGAGAGCGACATGGGCAAGAGAGACGATCTGATCGAAAAATACGCCGAGGACCTGCGCAGCAAATGCGGTGTCGAGCCGGACATGGATCTGCTGACCAAGGTCACCATCGGCTGCGGCCCGTCGATCTATGACGCTGATGCCTCGACCGTCGCCTCCAGTCAGGATCACGAACTGGAAACAGTGAAAGACAACTTCCTGATCAAGAAGCTTGGGCTCGACGACGGGCCGGAGCTGATGGATGCGATCCATTCGGTGGTCGAGACCTATGGCCATTCCGAGCGCAACAAGTACCGCGCCGTGGTCTATTACCTGCTGGTCAAGCATTTCGGCAAAGAGGCGGTCTACGGCTGAGCGCATAGGAGCGCTGGATTTTAGACAGTTCGCCTTTGCCAGAGTCGCTTTGCGATGGCATTTTGAGGGTCCGGCCAGAAGGTCGGATCTGGTTTCACCGCAGCGCCTGTGGGAGTGCGCGTGGGGTGGCAAGGGGTCCGGCGATGCGTCGGGCCCCTTTTCCGTTTCCAATCTCGATATCGGATCCCCGTGGGCTCATGCCCTGCGAGCAGCCTAGACGGGCAGGCCGCCTAGAACAGACCGAGCACCAGCCCGATCACCGCGCAGCCAAAAGTCGCATAGCCGCCGTCGATCAGCGTCAGCTTGAAGGGCCGCTGGCCGTAGGCGTTGTTGATCATGATCCACGGCGCGATGAAGAAAAGGCCGATGCCCAGCCCCGCGACCAGACCGGCACCGGGGCTGGCGATGCCCGCCATATGAAAGATGTGCCGCATCATGCCCGCCACCAGCAGCATCGCGATGGCCGATAGCACAAAGGGCAGGGGGCTGCCGTTCTTCGGCTTGCCCGAAGCGTCGCACTCTATGCCAGAGGCTGCGAGCCAAGGCTTCGATAGACTCATGTACCAGCCCGCGCCGAAGAGCCAGCCAGCCAATGCCGCGACGATCACGCTGATCAAGTCCATCAAGGCCTCCCTCGCTGTCGCGGGAAGCCTGCCGCAAAGCGGGCGTGCTGCCTAGCGGCAATCGCGGGATCAGGCCTTCAGGCCGCCTTTGGCGCAGATGTGCTGGAACTCGGCCTCGGTCACCGGCTGCACCGACAGGCGCGACTGTTTGATCAGCGCCATCTCGGACAGCGCCGGATCGCCCTTGATCTCGTCGAGCGTCACCGGTGTGGGTAGTTTCTCGATGGCCTTGATGTCCACGCATTCCCAGCGCGGGTCATCGGCCTTGCTGTCGGGATGCGCCTCGGCGCAGATCTCGACGATGCCGACGACGGCCTTCTCCTTCTGCGAATGGTAGAAAAAGCCGCGATCCCCAAGCGCCATCTCGCGCATGAAGTTGCGGGCCTGATAGTTGCGGACCCCGTCCCATTCCTCGCCCGCCTCGCCCTTTGCGACCTGGTCATCCCATGACCAGGTCGAGGGCTCGGACTTGAAGAGCCAGTATCTCATCGCAGCATCCTCAGCCGATGACTTTTTTCCACGCGGTCAGGGTGACGCTCTCGAACAGACCGGCGAGCGCATAGGGGTCTTTGTCGGCCCACTCCTGCGCGGCGGCCATATCCTCGACGTCGAGGATCACCAGGCTGCCCGCCATCTCGCCCGCATCATCCAGCAGCGGACCGGCCTGCGCGACCACGCCGGTGCGCTCGATATAGGCGAGGTGTTCGGCGCGGGTGTCCTTGCGGATCTGCAGGGCACCGGCTTTGTCCTTGGCGATAAGTGCGACGAGCATGGTCATTCCTCCTTCAGGGGTCTGGAAAGAAGCTCATCCAGAGCTTCGGCAATGGTAACGCGTCCCTCGGTCAGACCGGCGACAACGGCAGAGATCGGCATGGCGATCCCCTCGCGCGTGGCCAACGCAGTGACCGCGCGTGCGGTTGCGGCGCCCTCGACCGTCACCGACGGATCGAAACCCTCAGTGCGGCCCAGCGACTGGCCATAGCGATAGTTGCGCGACAGGTCCGAAGTGCAGGTGAGCGCCAGATCGCCAAGGCCCGAAAGCCCCGTAATCGTCTCTGGTTTCGCCCCCAGGTGCACCGCAAGGCGGGTCATCTCCGCAAAGCCGCGGGTCATCAGCGCGGCGCGGGCGCTGTCGCCCAGACCGGCGCCGATGCAGGCGCCGCAGGCGATGGCCATGACGTTCTTCAGCGCGCCGCCAACCTCGGCCCCGGTGACATCGAGGCTGCGATAGAGCCGCAGCGTCTTGGTCGAGAGCACATGCTGCAGCACCAGCCCAGCCTCGGCGTCCTCGCAGGCGAGCGTCAGCGCCGTCGGCAGGCCGCGCGCGATGTCGGCGGCAAAGCTGGGGCCGGTGAGGATTGCGGGCAGGGCGTCGGGCTTGGCGTGGGCGATCACATGGCTGGGCCCGGTGGTGGTGGCCAGATCGATGCCCTTGCAGCAGGCGACCAGCTTTTGCCCTTCGAGAGAGCTCTCGATCGACCCCAATACGGCGGAAAGCGTCTGCATTGGCACCGACAGAAGCAGCGTCTCGGCTTCGGCGGTGCGCGGCAGATCGGCGGTGATCTCGATGCTTTCGGGCAGGGTTACGCCGGGCAGGCGCGCGGTCTGGCGGGTGCAGGCCATTTCGGCCATCGTCTCGGCGTTGCGGCCCCAGAGCATCACCTTGCGGCCATCACGGGCCAGCGCCACGGCCAGAGCGGTGCCGAACGCGCCAGCGCCAAGCACGCCGATCATGCTTTGGCGCCTTTCTTGCCCGAGCCGAGAAGCGGGGCCGCCGATTTGTCGAGCGGCCAGCGCGGGCGCGCGGCCAGCGTCATGTCCGAGCGTTCGCCCGCCGCCAGAAGCTCGCCGCCCGCATAGGCGATCATCGCGGCATTATCGGTGCACAGCCGCAGCGGCGGCGCGGTGAAACTGACGCCATGCGCGTCGCACAGGCTCTCGAGCGCCCCGCGCAGAGCCTTGTTGGCCGCGACACCGCCCGCCACGGCAAGCGCGGGCTGGGCGGGATTGCCTTCGAGATAGAGCCGCAATGCGCGCTTGGTCTTCTCGGCCAGCACGTCGCGCACCGCCGCCTGAAACCCGGCGCAAAGATCGGCGCGGTCCTGCGCGTGCAGCCCGCCCTGTTCGTCGATCAGCTTGTCGCGCATGCGCAGCAGTGCGGTCTTCAGACCCGAGAAGGACAGATCGCAGCCCTCGCGGTCGAGCAGCGGCCTTGGGAAGCGGAAGCGTTTCTCGTCGCCCTTTTGGGCCTCTTCCTCGACCGAAGGGCCGCCGGGCTGCGGCAGGCCAAGCAGGCGTGCGGTCTTGTCGAACGCCTCGCCCGGCGCGTCGTCGATGGTGCCGCCAAGCCGGGTGAACTCCTGCGGGCCGCGCACCACAAGGAACTGGCAGTGCCCGCCCGAGACCAGCAGCATCAGATAGGGATAGGCCAGATCATCGGTCAGCCGCGGCGTCAGCGCATGGCCCGCGAGGTGGTTCACCCCGATGAGCGGCTTGCCGGTGGCGGCGGCGATGCCCTTGGCCATCATCACGCCCGACAGCACGCCGCCGATCAGCCCGGGGCCGGAGGTGACGGCAATGGCGTCAAGCTCGCCCACGGGCACACCGGCCTGCACCAAGGCCTGTTCCACCGCCAGATCGAGCTTCTCGGCATGGGCGCGGGCGGCGATCTCGGGCACCACGCCGCCAAAGGCCGCATGCAGTTCGGCCTGCCCAAGCACCACCGAAGACAGGATCTCCCGCCCGCGCAGCACCGCCGCCGCGGTGTCGTCGCAGCTGCTTTCCAGCCCGAGGATCGTCAGTTCAGCCATCAGCGCGTCCGTTGCATCCCTTTGCTCTTGCAGCTACCACCACAGAAACGCTGCCACAATCCCAGCCCTTCTGAATACAGGAGCAAGGATGCCCGACACCCAGCCTCTCCTGCTGCTCACCCGCCCGCGCGCGGCCTCCGAGCGGTTCGTGCAGGAGCTGGCCGAGGAGGGCATCAGCGGCTTCACCCCCGTTATCAGCCCGTTGATCGAGGTCGAGCCTACGGGCCCGCTGCCGCAGATGGAGGGGATCACCGGGCTGATCTTCACCTCTGCCAACGGTGTGCGCGCCTATGCCGAACTGGGCGGGGCGCCGCTGCCGCTGTGCTATGCGGTGGGTGAGGCCACGGCGCGGGCGGCGCGTGATCTGGGCATGGTGCCGCGCGTGGCCGGGGGCGATGCCGAGTCGCTGCTTGCGGCGATCCTCGCCGACGCGCCGGGCGGCCAGCTTCTGCATCTGCGCGGCACCCATGCGCGCGGCGATCTGGCGGCCCGGCTGGGCGCGGCGGGCCAACCCTGCCTTGAGGCGGTGATCTACGACCAGCCGACTCGCCCGCTGACCGCCGAGGCGATTGCCGCGCTGCAGGGCAGGCTTCCGGTGGTAGTGCCGCTTTTTTCACCGCGAACTGCCCGGATTTTTGTGGAAGCCGTAGCGGCCGTTAGCGCAACCGCGCCGCTTTTCGCCGCATACATGAGCGCAGAGGTGGCCGGAGCTTGCTCTGGCCACTATGTTCTCGACTCAGACATTGTTTCGCGACCCGAGGGGCAGCTGATGCGTAAGTCGGTGGGAAAGCTTCTAGAATGCGCGCGACCGCTTGTAGAGCGCGCCGGGTCTGTGGAAAGTTATCAACGTGACGCAGGGTCCGGCAGGGACCCGCGCGCGACAGATTGAAAGGGTGGACCGCGTGGCCGACGAGAAGAAGCCAAAGACCGGCGTCGATGAAAACACGGAACGGGATGAGGGCCTGACGCCCGAGACCGAGCCCACCCAAAGCGAGATCTCGGAGGGTGAGACCTCCGAGGAGAGCGTGACCGCATCCACGGGCGACGACACGCTGGCCGCCGAGGTGCAGAACGCTGCCACCAACGATACCGAAGATGCGGATGCGGACGACAGTCTTGCCGGGGCCGATACGGAGCGGGCCGAGGGTGACGACACGCTGAGCGAGGCCGATACCGTCGGTGAAGGCGATCCGCTCTCTGGCGATGATACGCTGGCTGTCTCGAACGAAGACGACACGGTCGCGCATGAGCCGGCGAACTCGATGGAATCCATCCACTCGGTGGGCGAAGCGGTCGAACTTGACGCGGATGAGGACACACCGGCGCAGGCCGAGGACACACTGGGGTCCGCCGGTGCCGACACTGTCGTGGTCGAGGAAGAGCGGATCGACCCCGCCTCCGACCCGATGGCGCGCGAGCCTGTCTCGCCCGAACCCGCCGCCACCGTGCCGCCGCAGGTGATCCAAGAGAAGGTGATCGAGCGCAAGGGCGGCTTCGTGCCCATGGTCGTCGGCGGCATCATCGCCGCGGCGCTCGGCTGGGGCGCGTCGGCCTATCAGTCCGGCACCTTCCCCTTTGGCGACGCCTCCGGCGCCTTCGAGGAAGAGACCCGCGCCGCATTGGCCGATCAGTCCCAGCAGATCGACGCGCTTGGCGCGACGCTCGAGGACACCGCCTCGCAGGTTGGCGGCATCGACCTCACCGATCTGGAGAACTCCGCCGTCGATCTCGGCCAGCGCATGGCCAATGCCGAGGGCAGTGCCGCCTCGCTGAGCGAGCAGGTGGCGCAGCTGCAGACCCGGATCGAGGACATGCAGAACCAATGGCTTTCGGAATCGGTCTCGCCCGAGGCCATGGCGGCCTATGAAAAGGCGCTGGCCGATGTGCGCACCGCGATCGAGACGCAGCGCGCCGAGGTCGAGCAGATGACGCAGGAGGCCATGCAGGCCCGCGAAGCCGCCTCGGATCAGGCGCTGACCGCCGAGTCGCGCTCGGCGCTGGCCGATATCGAGACCGCGTTGCGCGACGGGGCCCCCTATGCCGAGGCGCTGGCCACGCTGCAGGAAAACGGTGTCGATGTGCCCGAGGGGCTGAGCGCCCCGGCGGGTGACGGTGTGCCGACGCTTTCGGCGCTCGAGGCCGACTTCCCGCCCGCCGCGCGCGATGCGCTTTCGGCGGCGCGCCGGGCCGAGGCGACCAATGAGGACACCACCAGCCGCGTTGCCACCTTCTTTGCCAATCAGCTTGGCGCGCGCTCGGTAGAGCCGCGCGCGGGCGACGATCCCGATGCCGTCCTGTCGCGCGCCGAAGCGGCGCTGCGCTCGGGCGATCTTGGCGCGGTGCTGAGCGAGGTTGCGGCATTGCCGGAACCCGCGCAACAAGAACTCTCGGACTGGGTCGCCAGCGCCGAGAAGCGCAAGGCCGCACTCGACGGGGCCGATGCCGTCGCACAAACTCTGAACCAGAACTGAGGGTAAGGGCTCGTTTTCATGCTTTGGTCACTTCTGAAAATCGTTCTCTTCGTCGCCGCCGTCGCGGCGCTCACCCTTGGGGCTGGCTACCTGATGGAAAGTCAGGGCGGGGTGCAGATCACCGCCGGCGGAATGGAATTCACCCTTGGGCCGCTGCAGTCGGTGATCGCCGCCATCGTGCTGGTCTTCGTGCTGTGGGTGGTCTTCAAACTGGTGTCGCTGCTCATCGCGATCCTGAAGTTCATCAACGGCGATGACACCGCGCTGTCGCGCTATTTCGACCGCAACCGCGAGCGCAAAGGCTATCAGGCCATGTCCGAAGGCCTGCTGGCGCTGGCCTCGGGCGAGGGCAAGCTGGCCATGGCCAAGGCGCAGAAGGCCGAGCGCTACCTGCACAAGCCCGAAGTCACCCATCTGCTGACCGCGCAGGCGGCCGAGCTGACCGGGGACACGCGCAAGGCCGAAGAGGTCTACAAAAAGCTCATCACCAACGAGCAGACCCGCTTTGTCGGCATCCGCGGCATGCTCAAGCAGAAGCTGGCGAAGGGCGACACCGACACCGCGCTCAAGCTGGCGGAACGCGCCTTTGCGCTGAAGCCCAAGCATGAGGAAATTCAGGACGTTCTGCTGCAGCTTCAGGCGCAAAAGCACGATTGGCAGGGCGCGCGCAGAACGCTCTCGGCCAAGCTCAAGCACGGCGCGCTGCCGCGTGACATCTACCGTCGCCGCGACGCGGTGCTGGCGCTGTCGGAAGCCAAGGACATCATGGATGAGGACAAGCCGATCGAAGCCCGCGAGGCGGCCATCGCTGCCTCCAAAGGCTCGCCGGACCTCATCCCCGGTGCCTCCATGGCGGCCCGCTCCTACATTGCGCAGGAAAAGCCCAAGCTCGCCGCCCGCATCCTCAAGAAGGCATGGTCGGTGCAGCCGCATCCGGACCTTGCCGCCGCCTTCGCCGAGATCGCCCCCGACGAGACGCCGCAGGCGCGGATGAAGCGGTTCGGCACGCTGACCTCGGTCAAGCCTGACCACCGCGAAACCCGTCTGCTGAAGGCCGAGCTTGCGCTCGCCGCCGAGGATTTCCCCGAGGCGCGCCGCGCCGTGGGCAACCTCGCCGAAACCGAGCCCGATGCCCGCGTGCTGACCGTCATGGCGGCGATCGCCAAGGGCGAGGGCGCTGGCGAGCAGGTGGTGCGCGGCTGGCTGGCCAAGGCGCTGGTGGCGCCGCGAGGCCCGCAGTGGGTCTGCGACAAGTGTCACCACGTGCACGCCGAATGGGTGCCGGTCTGCGACAATTGCGAAGGGTTCGACACGCTGAGCTGGCGCAACCCGCCGCATTCCGACGTGGCCCCGGCGGGCGCAGAGATGCTGCCGCTGATCATCGGCGCGCTCGAGGACAAGACCGACGAGCCGACCGCAGAGCCCGAGGCGCCCGAAGTGCTGACCCCGACGCAGGAGGCCCCAAAAGAAACGCCGGCTGAACCGCCGGTCGAGACCGCTGGCACGGACGCGGAGAAACGCCCGGATGTGCCGGACGCCGAGACCGTTGAAGAGCCGGCCCAGAACGCCGAACCTGAGAAGGCAAAATAGGCCTTTTCCTAGGGCGGCCCCGGTGCTAAGAGGCCGCCCACCAGTGCCGCTGTAGCTCAGCTGGTAGAGCACGTCATTCGTAATGATGGGGTCGGGGGTTCGAGTCCCTTCAGCGGCACCACCGTCTCTTCGGAGACCGGATCAGAAGGCCACCCGCGCGGGTGGCCTTTTGCGTTTTTGGGGCTCTGCCCCCGTCCGCTGCGCGGACTCCCCCGGGATACTTTCGCCAAGAGGAAGGAGGGGCAGCGCGGCGCTTTGGTCATCGCGGAGGCATCTTGATGCCGTCATGGGCAGTTTCGGTGGCCGAAGGCGGCCGCGCTCTCGACTTGAGCGGATGTTCCCCCTAACGCAGCGGCACGCAATACACTCACGAGGACAAGTCACGTGCCCGCCATTGTCACCGGAATCATCGCGCTGCTGCTGTTTCAGCTCGGCGGCGAAGTCCTCTCCCGCATGTTTTCCCTGCCGCTGCCCGGCCCGGTGCTGGCCATGGTGGCGCTGGTCGTCGGCATGGTGCTGTCGCCCAAATTGCTTGAGCTGATCCGCCCGGTGGCGAGCTTCCTTTTGCAGAACCTCTCGTTGCTCTTCGTGCCGGTGGGCGTGGGCGCGGTGGCGCGGCTCTCCGAGCTGTCGTCCAATGCGCTGGCGCTGGGGGCGGCGCTGATCGGATCGACGCTTCTGGCGATCTGCGTCGGCGCGCTGACCTTCGAGTGGGTGGCGCGGCTCACCGGCAATACCGACGAGGAGGAAGACGCATGACCGATCCGCTTCTCGTCTGGTCGTATCTCGAAAGCGGCCCGCTGCTGTGGCTGACGGCGACGCTGGTGGCCTATTGGATCGCCGACCGGATCTTCCGGCTCAGCCGCGGCAAGCCGTGGTTCAATCCGGTGATGCTTTCGGTGATCCTGCTGGGCGCGCTGCTGATGGCCACGGGCACCCCCTATGAGACCTATTTCGAAGGCGCGCAATTCGTCCACTTCATGCTTGGCCCGGCGACGGTGGCGCTGGCGCTGCCGCTGCACGCCAACCTGCGCCGGGTGCGCAAGGCCGCGCTGCCCATGGCGTTGGCGCTGCTGGCAGGCTCGCTGACGGCGGTGGTCTCGGCGCTTGGGCTGGCAAAGGCGCTGGGGGCGGAAGGGCAGCTGCTGGCCTCGCTGGCGCCGAAATCGGCCACCGCGCCGGTGGCGATCGGCATTTCGGAAAAGCTCGGCGGCGATCCGGCGATGACCGCGGTGCTGGTGCTGCTGACCGGGATGATCGGGGCGATCGCGGTGACGCCGATGCTCAATGCGCTGGGGCTGCGCGACTGGCGTGCGCGCGGCTTTGCAACGGGTGTTGCCGCGCATGGCGTCGGCACCGCGCGGGCGTTGCAGGTGCATCCGACCGCCGGGGCCTTTGCGGGCATCGGCATGGGGATGAACGCGGTGCTGACGGGCATCCTCGCGCCACTGGTGCTGCATCTGTTCGAGTAGCGCGGTCAGAGCCGGAGAGCCGGCAGCACGAGGTCAGGGCAGGATCAGGCCACGCCCGCCCGCAGCGCGTCATGGATGTGCAGCAGACCGACCAGTTGCCCGGCCTCGTCAACCACCAGAAGGACCGTGCGCTTCTTCTCGTTGAGGATGCCAAGCGCCTCGGTAAGCAGCATCTCCGGCCGCGTGGTGAGCGGGCCGGGGGTCGCCACATCGCCGGCGCGGCGCTCCAGCAGCCCCTCCATGTTGCGGCGCAGGTCGCCGTCGGTGATGATGCCGCTCAGGCTGCCGCCCTCGACCACCGCAGCGACGCCAAAGCCCTTCTGCGACATGGTCACCAGCGCTTCGCTCATCGGAGTTTCCGGGCGCACCACGGGCAGCTCGTCGCCCTTGTGCATCACCGCCGAGACCCGCAGCAGCGCCGCACCGAGCGAGCCGCCGGGGTGGAAATGCGCATAGCTTTCCTTGCCGAACCCACGGTTGCTCATCAGCGCCACGGCAAGCGCATCGCCGAGCGCCATACACAGGGTGGTCGAGGTGGTGGGGGCCATGCCGATGGCGCAGGCTTCGGGCGCGTCGGGCAGCAGCAGCAGATGCTGCGCGGCGCTGGCCAGCGTGCTGCCCGCGCGTTTCGTCACCGCGATCATCGGGATCGAGAAGCGGGCGCAATAGCCGATCATATCGGCCAACTCACGGGTCTCGCCGGAATTGGAGATCAGGATCACCGCATCCGCCGAGGTGATCATCCCCAGATCGCCGTGGCTGGCCTCGCCGGGGTGCACAAATTGCGCCGGGGTGCCGGTGGAGGCGAGGGTGGCGGCGATCTTCGCGGCCACATGGCCGGATTTGCCCATGCCCGAGACGATGACGCGGCCCCGGATGTGCAGCAGCAGATCGACCACCGCGTCGAAATCGGCGGGCAGCTCGTCGGCGAGCCGGGTCAGCGCTTCGGTCTCGGTGGCGAGGACGGCGCGGGCGATGTCGGACGGGGTTTCGGGCATGATCTTCCCTGTTGTGACCTGCGCGCGTGTTAGCCCGCAAATGCGGGCTTGTCCAACCTCGGGCGGCATGGCTTGCGTGCCGGATCGCGCTGGGGGGGGCGAGGAGAAAGCAGAATCAACGCGCCGAAGCGCCCACCTCCGCGCCATGTCGGTCAGGCGACGCTTATGCTGCTTCGGGTTGTTTTGCGGGAAACCGCATTCCGCCCCGGCAAGAAATTGACACAAAATGAGTCAGCTTCCGGGCCTCGGCGCTCTCTCAACAGGCTGGATGGGCAAGCCCGAGATTGCTATTTTGTAGTGTATAAAAACAAACGAGAGCAGGATTTCAGGACATGACAACGGCCTATCGTGGCACGTTCGTCATCTCTTGGTCACAGACGCGCATAGACGGCCTGAAGGCCGCGCCTCCGTCGGCCCTGCAAGTTGGGGCCGCTTGGGCTTGGTGTGGTGAGTTAGTAAAGGTCGCGGGACCCTCGGGTCCCGATGTGTTTGACCGGGAAGATGGGGAAGCGGAGCTTCGCAAGCGGGCGGCGCAGATGGTGCGCCGGTTGGTGAGCGAAGCCATGACGGATCAATCGGCGGAACGCCGGGCACATCCGGAGACTTCACAAAGCGATGTATCCGCGCCGCGCCAAACCGGCGGCGCGGTCATGCCGGAGTCCAGCTTTGTCGTCACGGACGGCTTGAAAAGCTACACGGTGACAGAGATCGAGGTCGCGGACAGCTCGCGGCCTCTGTTGATGTTCGTCGGAGAGATACCGCCGCGCGACAAGGACATGTGGGTCGTCCACAATACGCTCGAGCCGAGTTTCCGGCGCGATCGCGCGCGCCCGGACGAGGGCGGGGTGATCTGCTTTGCGGCGGGGACGCGCATCCTGACGCCGCGCGGGCTTGTCGCGGTCGAGCATCTGCGCGAGGGCGACAGCGTGCAGACCAAGGACGACGGCATTCAGCCAGTGCATTGGGTCGGCAGCCGCAGGATGAGCGGCGCGCGCCTGCATGTGATGCCCGATCTGCGCCCGGTGCTCATCCGTGCGGGCGCCTTTGGAATCGAGCGCCCGGACGATGAGTTTCTCGTCTCGCCGGAGCATCGGATGCTGATCCGCGGCGCGGTGGCGCGGGCGCTGTTCAACACCGACGAAGTTCTTGTGGCCGCCAAACATCTGGTCAACGGCAGCACGATCCGCCGGGACATCGGGCAGCGCGAGGTGACTTATGTGCATCTGCTGCTGCCACGGCATGAGATCGTCTTTGCCAATGGCGTCGAGACGGAGAGCTTCCATCCCGCCAATACGGCGCTTTCGAGCCTGTGCGACGATGATCGCGCGCGGCTCATGAGCCTTTTGCCGGGCATTGCCGAGCGTCCCTGTCTCTATGGCACACACGCACGCCGCAACCTCAGCGCGCGCGAAGCGGCGCTGCTGATGAAGGAAGCGGCCTGACCCGAACGCCATGCCAGTCTCAAGACAGAGCTGGCATGGCGCTTTGTACGTCTTTGATGGCGTCTCCGGTGGAGTCGGTCAGGCAAAGCCTCCGCCCACATCCGAATGCAGCCAATCCAGCCAAGACACACCGTGATGCGCCGCCTCTGGTGCGTGCGCATCGGAAGTGCCATCGAACTGGCCGTGATGCGCGCCGAAGTCGACCGGCGAGTCGCCGTCAAACAGCGCACCGTGAAGCGCGGCGTATTGGCTTTCAATAAACTGAAGCTCCTGCGCCATCATCTCGGAATGTGTCTGCTCGGTATCAGACTGGGCTGCAGGGCCAGAAGCGGTCTGCACGCCATTCCGACCCCCAGCAGCGCCCGAGAAATCGAAGGTATCCGGCTCGTCCGCATCCTCGTCGAGGAACCGCAGCATCAGATCCCGCGCCGCGGCGGAAAATGTCGGCGCGGTGCTGGCGGCAAGCATCTCGGTGCCTGCCTCGGTCGAGAGCACGCTTGCGCTTGGGGACAGCGGGTCTTCGACCGGGGCGCGCGGCACATGGCCGGTCGCGTCCAGACCCATATCCTCCAGCGGGCCATCGACCGAAAGCTGCATGATCTCGGGCAGCCGCTCGGTCCAGCCGATGCGCCAGCTTTCGCCATAGCCGCCTTGGTCGGTGGCCCCATGCGAGTCCTTGTCGTCGCCCGCCTCATTGCGGTCCGGCATATAGCCAAGGCTGATCGCGGCGTTGCGCAACCCGCGCACGCTGCCGTCGGCCTCTAGCCGGAACAGCGCGAGCTTCGACTTGCGACCGGTGGTCAGCTCGGCCCGCTCGTGGGCCAGCGCATCATATTCGAGGCCGTAAAATTGCTCGGCCTCCGTTTCGGGCATGAGGGTGAGCCGCGCAGCGTCGCGCGGATCGGTCATACCGTAGCCAAAACTGCCGACGGCAATGCCGGCATCGACCAGCGCAAGATCATGAGCCTGCGCGAATTCAAGGTTCAGGGACTGGACGCCGTTGCCCATGCCCCCGGCCCGCCAAGAGGACGGGACGATGTCATATGTCGGTTCCATGGTTCACTCTTCTTCCGCCACCCATGCGATGACGCCACAATCGCGCAGAGCGGCGGCAGAAGAGGTGCGGGAAGATGGCCGAAAAGCGGACATTCTCCCCGTTTTTACATGAACTTGAGTGGGCCCTGAGACCCCGCCGATCAGGCGTCCTGCGGTTTGCTCTCCAACTCGCGCAGGATATCCGCCAGCCCGTTGCGCCAGTCCGGGCGCGGCAGCCCAAAGGCGGCCACGGTGGCGCTATTGTCCATCCGCGAGTTGCCGGGCCGCTTGGCCGGGGTCGGGAACTCGGAGGAGGGAATATCGGCGACCTCACAGGTGACCCCGGCCTGAGCAAAGATCTCGCGGGCGAAATCGGCCCAGCTCACATCGGGTGCGCCCGAGAGGTGATAGGTGCCGGATTTTTCCGGCGCCTCGATCAGCTGCTCGGCAGCGGCGAGGCAGAGCACCGCGATATCGGCGGCGCAGGTCGGCCCGCCGATCTGGTCGGCGACGATGGTCAGCCGGTCGCGCTCGGCGCCGAGCCGCAGCATGGTCTTCACGAAGTTCTTGCCATGCGCCGACACCACCCAAGAGGTGCGGATGATCGCGTGCGGCCCGCCCGCGGCGCGCACGGCCTCTTCGCCCGCCAGCTTGCTGCGCCCATAGGCACCCAGCGGGGCTGTGGGGGCGTCAGGGAGGAAGGGCTCATCGCCCGCGCCGTCAAAGACGTAATCGGTCGAGATATGCACGAAGGGGATGCCAAGATCGGCGCAGGCCTTGGCCATCGCGCCGGGCGCGGCGCCATTGACCAGCGTGGCGGTCTCTTCGTCGGTTTCGGCCTGATCGACGGCGGTATAGGCGGCGGCGTTGATCACCACATCGGGGGCCTCGGCGCGCACGGCCTCGGCGCAGTCTTTCGGGTCGGTCAGGTCGACCTCATCCCGTGCCAGCGCCACAACGGGTGCGCGGCGCTGCAACTCGCGGGCCACCTGACCGGTGCGGCCGAATACCAAAACTCGCATCTCTATTCCTTGTCTCTCTGTCTCAGAGCATCGCCGGGACAACCTGATCCGGCGGGCGGTGCCCGTCGGCAAAGGTCTTGACGTTGATGATCACCTTCTCGCCCATCTCGATGCGGCCTTCCAGCGTCGCCGAGCCCATATGCGGCAGCATCACCACATTGGGCATGTTCACCAGTTCCGGGTTGCCGCGGATTTTGTGCTGGTAGACGTCGAGCCCGGCCCCGGCGATCTCGCCCGCCTTCAGCATGCGGGTCAGCGCGGCCTCGTCGATCACCTCGCCGCGCGAAGTGTTGAGCAGTACCGCCGAGGGTTTCATCAGACGCAGCCGCCGCGCGTTGAGCAGATGGAAGGTCGAGGGCGTGTGCGGGCAGTTGACCGAGATCACGTCCATCCGCGCCACCATCTGGTCGAGGCTCTCCCAATAGGTCGCCTCGAGGCCCTCTTCGATCTCCGGCCGCAGGCGGCGGCGGTTGTGATAATGGATCTGCATCCCGAAGGCCGAGGCGCGGCGCGCCACCGCCTGCCCGATGCGGCCCATGCCGAGGATCCCCAGGCGCTTGCCGCCCAGCCGTGTGCCGAGGAAGGCGGTCGGCGCCCAGCCGGCCCAATTGCCTTCCTGCATGGTGGCGAGGCCTTCCTGCATGCGGCGCATCACCGCCAGCATCAGCCCCATCACCATGTCGGCGGTGTCATCGGTCATCACGCCGGGGGTGTTCGAGACCATGATGCCACGGGTGCGCGCGGTCTCGACGTCGATATGATCGACCCCGGCGCCGTAATTGGCGATCAGCTTAAGCCGCGGACCGGCCTGCGCGATCAGCCCGGCGTCGATCTGATCGGTCAGTGTGGGCACCAGCACATCGGCCTCAGCCATGGCGGCGGTCAATTCTGCGCGAGTCATCGGGATGTCCTCGGTTCGCAGTTTGACGTCGAAAAGCTCGCTCAGGCGGGTTTCGACCGCCTCTGGCAAACGTCGCGTGACGACAACAGTCAGGCGTTTCTGCGGCATGGCGGGTGGGGCCTCCCTTTCCTTACGCTCTGCGCTTTGGCACAGTGTCCCATGCATGCACGGGGCACAAGAACCCCGGCGGAAAATCTCGAGCAGGACAGACACGATGGTCAGGACTTCTGTGTTGGCGGGGCTGCTTGCCGCCCTGCTTTGCGGCCCGGTCACACCGGCGGTCGCACAGGCGGCCGAGGAACGCGGGCCGGTCACCAACCTTCCGTTGCCGCGCTACGTTTCGCTCAAGACCAGCGAGGGCAACGCGCGGCGCGGCCCGTCGCTCACCCACCGCATCGACTGGGTCTACACGCGGCGCGATATGCCGCTGGAGATCGTCGCCGAATACGGTCACTGGCGCCGGGTGCGCGACAAGGACGGCGCGGGCGGCTGGATCCATTATGCGCTGCTCTCGGGCGTGCGCACGGTGCTGGTCGAGGAAGACATGCTGGAGTTGCACGCCCAGCCCGATCCCGAAACGCCGGTCGAGGCGAAACTGGCGCTTGGCGTGATCGCCCAGCTCGAGGCCTGCAACGCGGAGTGGTGCCAGCTTTCGGCGGGCGGCTATGAGGGCTGGGCCCCCAAGAGCGCCATGTGGGGCGTCGCTCCGGACGAGATTCGGGAATAGCAGACGGTAGCCGGGCGCGCGCTGGCCCGTGGGATGGCGCGCAGCCTTACGAGGTCATCGCTTTATCCCAGCCAGACCCTTGCGACCTCAATCCGTATCGCACCGCTGACAAAGCGCCAGCCCGCCGGGACGGGCCGGCGCTCGCCCGGCGGCTTCGCCTTGATTCCGGGCGGGGCAACTCGCCAGCCACAAGGAAGCCCCCAAACGAAAAATCGCGCCGCAGGGGGCGGCGCGATCTTCTGATCTTCAGCGAGGGGCGATGGCTCAGCCAACGTCCTTGTAGCTGATTTCCTTCTGATCGCTGCCGGTCTTGCTGCGGCGCACATGCAGGCGGTTGAGCGCGTTCACATAGGCCTTGGCCGAAGCATAGACCGTGTCGGTGTCCGCCGACTGGCCGGTGGCGATCTTGCCGTCCTCTTCCAGACGCACCGAGACCGTGGCCTGCGCGTCGGTGCCTTCGGTCACCGCGTTCACCTGATAAAGCTGCAGCCGGGCCGAGTTCGGATAGAGCGCGCGCACCGCCTTGAAGGTGGCGTCGACCGGGCCGTCGCCTTCCATCACGGTGGATTTCTCTTCGCCGCCCACTTCCATCTCGAGCGTCGCCTCAGCCGGACCGCCGGTGCCGCAGACGACCTTGAGCGAGACGATCTCAAGGTGATCGGCGCCATCGGTCATCGCCGCCGTCACCAGCGCGAGGATGTCCTCGTCGAAGACCTCTTTCTTGCGGTCGGCAAGATCCTTGAACCGCACGAAGATGTCCTTGAGCTGGTTGTCGCCCACATCGACGCCGAGATCCTTGAGCTTGGCGCGCAGCGCGGCGCGGCCCGAGTGCTTGCCGAGCGGCAGCGAGGTGCCCGCAAGACCCACGTCCTCGGGACGCATGATCTCGAAGGTTTCCTTGTTCTTGAGCATGCCGTCCTGGTGAATGCCGGACTCATGCGCAAAGGCGTTCTTGCCGACGATCGCCTTGTTGTACTGCACCGGGAAGCCCGAGACCGTCGCGACGCGGCGCGAGATATGCATGATCTTGCGGGTGTCGATATGTGTCTCGAACGGCATGATGTCGCCGCGCACTTTCAGTGCCATGACGACTTCTTCGAGCGCGGTGTTGCCCGCGCGCTCGCCAAGGCCGTTGATCGTGCATTCGATCTGCCGCGCACCGGCTTCGACGGCGGCAAGGCTGTTCGCCGTCGCCATGCCAAGGTCGTTGTGGCAGTGCGTGGCAAAGACGATCTCGTCGGCGCCCGGCACCTTTTCGATCAGCATGCGGATCAGTTCCGCCGATTCCACCGGCGCGGTGTAGCCCACGGTGTCGGGGATGTTGATCGTGGTGGCGCCCGCCTTGATGGCGATCTCGACCACGCGGCAGAGGTAGTCATGCTCGGTGCGGGTGGCATCCATCGGCGACCATTGCACGTTGTCGCAGAGGTTGCGCGCGTGGGTCACCGTATCGTGGATGCGCTCGGCCATCTCGTCCATGGTGAGGTTCGGAATGGCGCGGTGCAGCGGCGACGTGCCGATGAACGTGTGGATGCGCGGGCGGTTGGCGTGTTTCACCGCCTCCCAGCAGCGGTCGATGTCATTGAGCTGGGCGCGGGCGAGGCCGCAGATCACCGAGTTCTTGGAGCGTTCGGCGATCTCCGAGACGGCGCGGAAGTCGCCCTCGGAAGCGATCGGGAAGCCCGCCTCGATGATGTCGACACCCATATCATCGAGCAGCTCGGCGATTTCGAGCTTTTCGTCATGGGTCATGGTCGCGCCGGGCGACTGCTCGCCGTCACGGAGGGTCGTGTCGAAGATATACACGCGGTCTTTGGCTTGGTCGGTCATTTTTCGGATCTCTTGAGTCGTCGTCCTGGAAAGGGTTCGCCGGCGCGAAACGGTCCTCCTCTGAGCGGTCGCGCCGAGATGCGCGCTCAGAGGCGGATTAGGACTAGACGCAGGCCAAGCGCAAGCACCGCGCCAAGGGCACGTGCTGCTGCGGGGATATGGCCGAGTGTCATCATGGCCGCGACTATACGCACGAAGCCCGAAATGAAAACCGCAAAAATCCCACTCTGCGCCGGAAAGTTACGCTGCGGCGCAGCGCCAGCGCGCAGGCCGCTTGAGTGGCGGCGCAGGCTGCCCATATGGTTGAGCAAAGGTATTTTGTTCGGGGGAGTTTGATGTTCCGGCGTTTGTTGAAGGCGGCCATTCTTGCCGCTGGCTGGCCGCTTGCCGCGCTTGCGCAAGAGCGCGAGGTCTATGTGTTCGGCAATTCCCTCGTGCATTTCCTCGGGCAGGAGGCGCATAGCAACACGCCCTACTGGCTGAGCCGTCTGGCCGAAGCGGGCGGGGGCGAGCTTGCGCTCGACGGGCAATGGGGCTTTCTGCGCGACTTCTCGGACGGGCTGCCACCCGAACCGAACTGGAGCATTCCCGGCGTCGCCAACAATTGGGACCCTGGCCGTGGCAGTTTCGGGGATGCGGGCTATGATGCGGTGCTGATCACCCCGGCGAACTTCCTGCAATATCAGGCCGCCGACGCGCCCTATCCGGGCAACAATCCCGGCAACACCAGTCCGCTGGATGCGATTCTCACCGTGGCCGACTGGATCGAGGGGCATGCCCCCGGCACGCCGCTCTGGGTTTATGAAGGCTGGCCCGACATGGCCTCGGTGGCCGGGGATTACCCGCCCTCGGCGCGCGGGCTGCGCAAGTACCACGACTTCACGCTCGGCACCTACGGCGTCTGGTATGACGATCTGCTGGACAAGCTGCGCGCCGCACGGCCCGAACAGGACCTGCATCTGATCCCGGTGGCGCGGGTGATCGCCGGTCTGCTCGGCGATGGCGGGTTGCTGCAGGATTTGCCGGTCGAGGCGCTCTACGTCGATGACGCGCCGCATGGTACGCCGTCTCTGTATTTCCTCGCCGCCATGGTCAGCTACAGCGCGCTTTACGGCGCGCCGCCGCCCGCGGCCTATGTGCCGCCACCCGAGATCGCGCCCGAGATCACCGCCGCCTATGGGCAGATTGCCGAGCAGGTCTGGCAGACGGTCTCGGACCTTGCGCCGCGCCAAAAGGCCGCCGCGGAGGCCCCCGAGGCGCAGACCCAGACCGCCGCCGCCGATACCGCCCCCGAGACCACGCCCGAGGCCGTTCCAGAAGCACCGCTGCCGCAGCGCCCGGATCTTGCGCTGCCCGATCCCGGCGCGCGCCCCGAGGGAGACCCGGCGCTGGCCATGGGGCTCAACGGGCTGTCGGATTGGTCCACCCAGATGCCCTTTGTCGACCTGATGAAATCGGCGCGCGAGTGGATCGGCCATCTGCCCGGCCAATGGGGCGGGGTCGAGATCGCGGCGCTGCGGGCGCAGGGCGTGCTGGACGAGAACGGCTGGCCGCTGCGCATTCCCGAAGGCGTCGAGCGGCTCGAGGCGCTCTTGCTGACCGATCAGCCCGAGGCGGCGGTATCGCTGCGCGGCACCTATGTGGTGCTCTGGCAGGGCAAGGGCGATCTGCAGATCACCGGGCGCGCCAGCCGGGTGCGGATGGAAGAAGGCCGCGCGCTCTTCGACTATGCGCCGGGCGAGGGGTCGGTGGGCATTTCGATCTCGGCCACCGATCCCGACGATCCGATCCACGACATCCATGTGGTGCGCGAGGATCAGATGCAGATCTTCGAGGCCGGGGCGCTGTTCAACCCGCATTGGCTGGCCCGCATCCACGATCTGCGCAGCCTGCGGTTCATGGACTGGATGATGACCAACGGCTCGCCGGTGATGGGCTGGGACGACCGCCCGCGCAGCAGCGATTACACATGGACCGCTTGGGGCGTGCCGCCCGAGGTGATGATCGAACTGGCCAATGAGATCGGCGCCGACCCTTGGTTCACCCTGCCGCATATGGCCGATGACGAGTACGTCCGGCGCTTCGCCGAACTGGTGAAGGCGCGGCTCGACCCGCGGCTCAAGGCCTATGTGGAATATTCCAACGAGGTCTGGAACTTCGTCTTCCCGCAGGCGCATTGGGCGGCGCAGCAGGCCGAGGCGCGCTGGGGCCGTTCGGAATCGGGCTGGATCCAATTCTACGGGCTGCGTGCGGCGCAGGTGATGGACATCTGGTCAGAGGTTTATGGCGACGAGGCCGAGGACCGTCTCGTGCGGGTGGTCTCGACCCACACCGGCTGGCCGGGCCTCGAAGAGCAGATCCTCACCGCGCCGCTGGCCTATCTCGCGCTCGGTCATCAGCCCGCCGAAAGCTTCGATGCCTACGCGGTGACCGGCTATTTCGGCTATGAACTGGGCGGCGAGGAGATGGCGGCTCAGATCGAGGACTGGCTGTCGCGCGCCGAGATGCAGGCGCAGGAGGACGGCGAGGCGCAGGGGCTGCGCCGGGTCGCCCTGCGCGAATACGTCAAACGGCACAGGTTCGACGCGGCCATGCTGCCAGTGGCCATGGCGCTGCAGGACGGCGCGCTGGCGGAACTGACCGGCGAGATCTTTCCCTACCATGCCGAGGTGGCCGAAAAGGCGGGGCTGCGGCTGGTGATGTATGAGGGCGGCACCCATGCGGCGGCGCAGGCCGAGCGGGTGCAGGACGAGCGGCTGACCGCCTTTTTCGAGGCATTCAGCTACACGCCCGAGATGGCCAAGCTCTATGAACAACTGCTGAGCGGCTGGGTGAACGCGGGCGGCACGCTGTTCAATGCCTTTGTCGATGTGGCCCCCGCCTCGCAATGGGGCAGCTGGGGCGCGCTGCGCCATCTCGACGACGACAACCCGCGCTGGGACATGCTGATGAGCTACAACGCCTCGGGGCCGACCGGCTGGGAAGACCGCGCGGCGGGGACTTTCGAAGATGGGCTGATGCTGCGCGCCGATGCGGAAGGCGCGCGGCTCGAAGGGTCCGAGCGGTCCGATATCCTGCTGGGCGGCGCGGGGGATGATGTGCTGGTCTCCGGCGGCGGCAGCGACAAGCTGCACGGCGGGGCAGGGCAGGATCATGCGCTGTTGCCGGGCGCGCGGGGTGACTATGCGTTCAGCCGCGACGCGCAGGGGCGGCTGCTGGCCGAGGGGCCGCGCGACCGCATCACGCTTTTTGCCATCGAGACGCTGTCCTTCGAAGAGGCGCCCGAAACCGAGCTGCCGACCTCGGGGCTCTGAGCCGCAAATCTCTTCGAAGAGATTTGCAATAGCCTTCGAAGGCTATTGCCCGCCGCGGGACCGCCGGATCTCGCGGACCAGCGTTTCCGCCCCGAGGCTGGCGCGGAAATGCGCCTCCACATGGGCGCGGCCCGCCACGCTGAAACGCTCGGCGCTCTCGGGGTTCTGCGCCAGATCGCGGATCGCCCGCGCCAGCGCCGTCGGATCCTTCGGCGGCACCAGCTTGCCGGTGTGCCCCGCCTCGATCAGCTCGTTCACGCCGCCCGCATCGGTGCCGATCACCGGCACGCCGCAGGCCATCGCCTCCATATAGGCCACGCCAAGCGGCTCGTGCCACGAGGCCAGCACGAAGACATGCGCCGCCAGCAGCTTCTCCTTCACCTCACCGGCGTCGATCGCCCCCAGCAGCTTCACGTGGTCCTGCAGCCGCAGCTTGCGCAGATGTGCCTCCAGAACCTGCCGGTAGCCGGTGCCGCCCGCGTCATCCTCGCCGGCGATCTCGAGCCGCACGTCGACGCCCTGATCCAGCAGCTGGCGAATCGCCGACATCAGGTCCTGATGGCCCTTCACCACATTGAGCCGCCCGCAAGAGAACAGCCGGATCGGGCGGCCCTTCTGCGGCGGCTCATAGGGCGTCTCGCGGCGCAGGATCTCGGTATCGACCCCCATCGGCCGGATTTCCATATGCGGCGGCAGATGCCCGTGCAACTGGCTCTGGACCTCATCCATCAGGCGATGGGTGATCACCGTTGCAAAGGCCGCGCCGCGCCATTTCATCTTCTGGCCATGGCCGTAATCCGACAGCGGCCCGTGCAGGGTCAGCGAATAGGGCACACCGCCAAGCCGCCGGGCCAGCGTCGCCACCAGCGCGGCGCGGCCACAGCTGTGCACATGCACATGATCGAGCGAATGTTCTTCGCAATAGGCGCGCAGGGTCTCGGCGGCCGAGAGCGTCACGGCGATATCCGGGGCAAAGCGCGGGCCTTCGCGCAGCAGGTCACGCGGCAGGCCGCGTCCGATCAGCTTGGCCAGCGCGCCCGCGGCACTGAGCGGTCGGACCTCGCCAAGGTAAGTCGTGCGCGCGATCGCATCCTGCGACCAGCTGTGCGCGATCAGCGCGGTCGGCGGCAGCCGCGTCGACAGAAGATGCACCTCGTGGCCCATCGCCTCGAGCGCGCGCACTTCGCGCCAGTAGAAAATATGCGTCTGCCCCGGGAATTGGGGCACGAGATACCCGATCCGAAGTTTCTGCGGCACTCGTCCCCCCAACTCTCCCAGAGGATCCACGAATCCGCCGGTGAACACGTTACACTTGCTTATGATCATTCTTTGGCCACAGTTGACTGGCAATTCCACCCTGCCACGGTGCAGGAAGTGCTGATGTGTGGCGTCCTTGGTACGGATCATGAGTGTTCACGAGTCTTCTCTTCCCGGCAATCCGGCGCTTTCCGTCATTCTGCCAGCCAGCAATGAAGGCGCGGTTATCGCGCGCTGCCTGAGGGCGCTGCTGGCCTCGGACTGGACCGCCGCCGCCCCGCCCGAGATTGTGGTGATCGCAAATGGCTGCCGTGACGACACCGCGGCGCAGGCGCGGGCGCTTGTGCCCGAGGCCGAGGCGCGTGGCTGGAGCCTGCGGGTGATCGAGATCTCAAAGGGCGACAAGCTCGGCGCGCTCAACGCCGGTGACGCGGCGGCGCGGGGCAGGCTGCGGGTCTATCTCGATGCCGATGTCACCGTCAGCCCGCCGCTTCTGGCGCAGCTGCAGGACGCGCTCGCCGGGCCGGGCGCGCGCTATGCCAGCGGCACGCTTCGGATCACCGGCGAGGGCTGGGCGGCCCGCGCCTATGCCCGGATCTGGCGGCAGGTGCCCTTCATGGCGCGCGGCGTGCCCGGCTGCGGTGTCTTTGCCGTCAATGCCGAGGGCCGTGCCCGCTGGCAGGAGTTTCCCGACATCATCTCGGACGATACCTTCGTGCGCCTCAGCTTCACCCCCGCCGAGCGCAGCGCCGTGCCCGCCACCTATGAGTGGCCGATCGCCGAGGGGCTGGCGGCGCTGATCCGCGTGCGCCGCCGTCAGGATGCGGGCGTCGCGCAGGTCGGCACGCTGTTCCCGCGGCTGCTGCGCAACGACGACAAGCTGCCCTTCGGCGCGGGCGGCAAGCTTCGGATGGCGCTGCGCGACCCGCTGGGCTTTGCGGTCTATTCGGGCGTCGCGCTGATGGTCCGGCTGACCCCGCAACGCGCACCAGAATGGAGCCGCGGGCGATGAGCACGGCGATCTGGCAAAGATTTTCGGGCAGTTCCCTCTCGGCCCGCGCCCTGCGCTCCTCGGTGCTGACCGTCGGCAGCTTCGGCTTTTCGCAGGCGCTGCGGCTGGGCGGCAACTTGATCCTCACCCGGCTGCTGTTCCCCGAGGCTTTCGGGCTCATGGCGCTGGTCTCGGTCTTCCTGATGGGGCTGGTGCAATTCTCGGATGTGGGCGTCACCCCGGCGATCCTGCAAAGCAAGCGCGGCGACGACCGCGACTTCCTCGACACCGCATGGACGCTGCAGGTGCTGCGCGGCATCGGCCTGTGGCTGACCGCCTGCGCGCTGGCATGGCCGATGGCGCAAATCTACGACGAGCCGCAGCTGATGCAGTTTCTGCCCGTTGCCGGGCTGGCGCTGCTGATCGCGGGCTTCCGGCCCACGCGCATGGACACCGCGAACCGCCATCTGATGCTGGGCCGGGTCACGCTGCTGGAGCTTGGCACGCAAACGGTTGGTGTCGGCAGCGCGGTGCTGCTGGCATGGGCCACCGGATCGGTCTGGGCCTTGGTGGTGTCGGGGCTGCTCAGCACGCTGTTCGAGCTTATCGCCAATTCGCTGCTGCTGGCCGGGGGGCGCAACCGCTTCCGCTGGGAGCCCGAGGCGCGGGCTGAACTGGTAAATTTCGGCAAGTGGATCTTCCTGTCGACGGTCTGCGGCTTCTTCTTCAGTCAGGGCGACAAGCTGCTGATCGGCAAATACCTCAGCCTCGAGCGCTTTGGCGTCTACAACATCGGCTATTTCCTCGCCTCCTTCCCGATGCTCCTCGGCGGCATGGTGACGCGCAAGATCCTCATTCCGATCTATCGCGAGACTCCGCCACGCAAGAGCCGCGAGAACTTTTTGCGGCTGCGCAAGATGCGCTTTGCCGTGACCGGCCCGCTGCTGGTGCTGGTGGCGAGCTTTGCCGTCAGCGGCCACTGGCTGGTCGATCTGATGTATGACGAACGCTATTTGGCGGCGGGCGCGGTGACGGTGATCATCGCCTGCATGCAAATGCCGCAGATTGTTGTGCAGACCTATGATCAGGCGGCGCTGGCGGCAGGCGACAGCCGCAGCTTCTTTGTGCTGGCGCTGGCGCGCGCGGTGCTGATGATCGGCTGCATTCTCGTGGGGCTGGAAACCTATGGGCTGATCGGCGCGTTGCTGGGCTATGGGGCGGCGTTCCTGCTGTCTTATCCGGTGGTCGTCTGGCTGGCGCGCCGCATGGGCGTCTGGGACCCGCTGCATGACCTGTGCTTCGCGCTGCTTGGCGCGGCTCTGGCGCTGCTGGCGGCGGCGCTCAACTGGCCCGCGATCAGCGCATTGGTGGCGTCCGGGGCCTGAGTCTCCGTTCGGGGACCCGCCGGGTCATCCGGCTAGGTCATCTGCTGGGGCGCAGACAGGCGGTGCGGGCACTGCTAAGGTGCGATGCAGGGACAGTGGCGCGACAGGGCGTGGTTTGTTGCCGGATGGGGGCCGGGCACGCCAATTCGCGCCCAATTTTCTCCGTATTCGGCCTTTACCACGCGGGATGTCGCGGGTTTGCGAGTGAGGATTGGTTTTGGACGTTCAGCACGACATTGCACGGACCTCGGCCAACCCCGGCGCCGAGACGGACATCGCCATTGTCGGCATGGCCGCGCATCTTCCCGGGGCCGCCGACATTGCCGCCTATTGGGACAACCTGCGCGAAGGCCGCCGTTCCATCCGCCGCTTCACCGAAGAGGAACTGCGCGCCGCGGGCGAGGATCCGGGTCTGCTGCGCCACCGCGACTATGTGCCCTTCGGCGCGCCGCTCGACGGTTTCGAGATGTTTGACGCCGAGTTCTTTGGCTTTGCCCCCAAAGACGCGGCGATCATGGATCCGCAGCACCGGCAGTTCCTTGAAACTGCATGGGAGGCGCTGGAAAGCGCCGGTCACGTGCCCGAGAATTTCGAAGGGCCGGTCGGCGTCTTCGGCGGCGTCGGCATGGGCAGCTATTTCTACGTCAACCTGTGCTCGAACCCCGATCTGGTCGACAGCACCGGCATGTTCCTGCTGCGCCATACCGGCAACGACAAGGACTTCCTGACCACCCGCCTCAGCTATGTGCTCGATCTGCACGGGCCCTCGGTCAATGTGCAGACCGCCTGTTCCACCTCGCTTGTCGCCACCCATTTCGCCGTGCAGGCGCTGCTCAACGGCGAATGCGACATGGCGCTGGCGGGCGGGGTGACGATCGAACTGCCGCAGATGCGCGGCTATCTCTACCGCGAGAACGAGATCCTCTCGCCCGACGGCGAATGCCACGCCTTCGACCACCGCGCGCAGGGCACGGTCTTTGGCTCTGGCGCCGGGGTGGTGGTGCTGCGCCGTCTGGCCGATGCGCAGCGGGACGGCGATCACATCTGGGCGGTGATCAAAGGCTCTGCCATCAACAACGACGGCGCGGGCAAGGCGGGCTATCTGGCGCCGTCGGTGGACGGTCAGGCCCAAGCCATCGCCGAGGCGCAGGCCGTGGCGGGCATCAGTGCCGACACGGTGGAGTATGTCGAATGCCACGGCACCGGCACCTATCTGGGCGATCCCATCGAGGTGGCCGCGCTGACGCAGGCCTTCTCGGAAAGCGGCTCTAAACAGGGCCATTGCCGCATCGGTTCGGTCAAAACCAACATCGGCCATCTCGACACCGCCGCCGGTGTGGCGAGCCTGATCAAGACCTCGCTGGCGCTGCATCACGGGCAGATGCCGCCCTCGCTGGGCTTCGAGGCTCCCAACCCGGCCATCGATTTCGAAAACTCTCCCTTTGTGGTGAACGACAGGCTCACCGCATGGCAGCGCAGCGACCATCCGCGCCGCGCCGGGGTCAACTCGCTGGGCGTCGGCGGCACCAATGCGCATGTGGTGCTGGAAGAGGCGCCGCTGCGCCCCGCGTCCGAAGCCAGCGACTGGCCGTTCCAGATCCTCACGCTTTCGGGGCGCAGCAAGGCGGCGCTGGACGAGAACGCGAAACGCCTCGCCGCGCATCTGCGCGCCCACCCCGAGCAGCCGCTCGCCGATGTGGCCTTCACGCTCAAAGAGGGCCGCCGCGCCTTTGAAAAGCGCCGTATCGTCGTCGCTGAAAACCATGAAGAAGCGGCGCGCCTGCTCGAAGAAGACAGCCCCCGCCGCGTGCATTCGCATAGCGTGCTTGATCGCCCCGACGTGGCCTTCCTGTTCCCCGGCGGCGGTGCGCAATACGCCGGGATGGCGCGCGATCTTTACGAAACAGAGCCTGTTTTCGCCGATTGGATGGATCGCGGCCTGACCGCGCTTGCCGAGATCACCGATGCTGACATCCGCGCGCTCTGGCTGCCCAAGCCCGACGCCAAAGCCGCCGCCGATGAGGCGCTGAAAAAGCCATCGCTGCAGCTGCCGCTCATTCTGATCTGCGAGGTGGCGCTGGCCAAGCTCTGGATCAGCTGGGGCATCACCCCCGCCGCGCTCTCGGGCCATTCCATGGGCGAGAACACCGCCGCCTGTATCGCCGGGGTGATGAGCTTTGAAGATTGCATCGGCCTCGTGCATCTGCGCGGGCGGCTCTTTGACACGGTGCCCGCGGGCGGCATGCTCTCGGTCAGCCTTCCGGCGGAAAAGCTGCAGGGCTATCTTGGGGATGATCTCGATCTCGGTGCGGTCAACGCGCCCGAGCTGTCGGTGGCCTCTGGCCCCGCAGAGGCTCTGAAATCCCTTGAACAGAGACTGAAAGCAGAGGGCATCGACTGCCAGCGCATCGCCATCGACATCGCCGCGCACAGCCGCATGCTCGAGCCGATCCTTGATCAGTTCCGCGCCTATCTGCGCTCCATCGACCTCAGCCCGCCGCAGATCCCGCTGACCTCGAACCGCAGCGGCGCGTGGATGACCGACGCAGAGGCCACCAGCCCCGATTATTGGGTCGAGCATCTGCGCGGCACCGTCCTTTTCGCCGACTGTGTCGCCACGCTGGCCGAGACGCAGAACCGTGTCTTCCTCGAGGTCGGACCGGGCAAGGCGCTGTCGTCGCTGGCCCGCCAGCATCCCGATGTGCCGGGTCAGCAGGTGCTGAGCTCGCTGCGCCATCCTGACGAGCAGATCGGCGACGACAGGTTCATGTTCGAAGTGCTGGGCCGCCTGTGGGCGCTGGGCGCAGAGATCGACTGGGGTCAGGTCTGGGGCGATGCCCGCCGCAATCGCGTGGTGCTGCCCAGCTATGCCTTCCAGCGCGCGCCCTATTTCATCGCGCCGGGCAAGGCGCAGACCGCCAGCGCGCCGCAGTTCCTGATGCGCAGCGATGACATCTCGGGCTGGGGCTGGGCACCGCATTGGCGGCCGCGCGCCGCCGAGACGCCGGTCGATGTGACCGACGACCTCGCCAGTGCAGAGCCGCAGGTCTGGCTGATGTTCATGGACGAGGCCGGGCTCGCCGCCCGCTGCGCCGCGCGTCTCAGCGCCGCCGGGCATGAGGTGATCGAGGTGCGCCCCGGCGATGCCTTCACGCGCCTGTCCGACCGCTCTTATATCCTGCCGCCCGAGCGCGGGCGCGAGGGCTATGATCTGCTGCTGCAGGACCTGTCCCTGCGCGGCCATGTGCCGACCCGCATCGCGCATTTCTGGCTGGTCACCGAGGGCGAGAGGCATCGCCCCGGCTCCAGCTTCTTTCACCGGGTGCAGGAGCAGGGGTTCTATTCGCTGCTCTTTCTCGCGCAGGCCATCGCCGAGGAAAACCTGCCGCGCCCGCTGCCGCTGACGGTGCTGACCACCGGCGCGGCGAAGCTGCGGGACGAGGCCTTCGTGCATCCCGGCAAGGCGACCATCGCCGGCCCCGCCCGCGTCATTCCGCGCGAACTGCCGGGGGTGAGCGCGCTGACGCTGGATCTGATGCTGCCAGAGCCCGCGCAGGGCGGGCTGCTGACCCGCCGCAAGGCCGAGGCGGCGCGCGAGGCCGCCTTCACGCAGCTGACCGATCTGGTGCTCGAGGATCTGCTGGCCGAGCCCAAGGATGCCAGCGCCGCGCTGCGCGGCGGACGCCGTTTCGAATGCGCCATGAAGCCGGTGCCGCTGCCGGAAGGTGCGCCGCAGCCGGGGCCGGGCACCTATCTGCTCACCGGCGGTTTCGGCGGCATTGGCCTGTCGCTGGGCATGGCCTTCGCCCAACATGGCGCCAAGCTGGTGCTCGTCGCCCGCCGTGCGCTGCCCGCGCGCGCGGACTGGCCCGACTACCTCGCCCGCCACGCGCCGCAGGATCCGCTCGCCCGCCGCATCCGCGCGGTGCAGGCGCTGGAAGAGGCCGGGGCCGAGGTCTTGGTCATCGCCGCCGACGTCTGCAACCGCGCGCAACTGCAGGCGGTGCGCGAGGCCGCCGAGGCGCGCTTTGGCCGGATCACCGGGGTCATCCACGGCGCCGGGGTCATCGACGACGCGCCGCTGCTGACCAAGACGTCCGCCTCGGTCGAGGATGTCTTCACGCCAAAGATCCACGGCACGCAGGTGCTGGGCGAGGTCTTCCCCGATGGTGCCTGCGACTGGATGGTGCTGTTCTCGTCGTCCTCCACCGTCACCGCGCCCGCAGGGCAGGTGGATTACGTCGCCGCCAACGCCTATCTCAACGCCTTCGCCGAGGCCCGCGCCGGGGGCAAGACCCGGGTCACCGCGATCAATTGGGGCATCTGGAACGAGGTCGGCATGGCCGCCGAGGCGGTGGCCGCGCGCAGCGGCGATCTGCCCGAGCCGCCGGTCGAGCCCACCGGCCTGCCGCTGCTGGGCGATGCCACCTTCGACGCCCATGGCAACCGTCTCTTCACCAGCACGCTCTCTGCCGATGACTGGATCATCGACGAGCACCGCACCCGCGCCGGGAACGCGCTGCTGCCCGGCACCGGCTATCTGACCCTTGCCGCCCACGCGCTGAAGGCGCAGCGCGAGGAACAGCCTTTCGAGATTCGCGACCTGTCGTTCCTGCGCCCGCTGCGGGTGAGCGAGGGCGGCAGCCGGGACATGCGCCTGCGCCTGACCCGCAAGGACGAAGGCTATGGCTTCGAAGTGCTGGCCGATGCCACGCTGGGCGGGCGCCGCGGCTTTGCGCTCACCGCGCAGGCCACGCTGGCGCTGCTGCCCATGGCGCGCCCGGCACTGCTTGATCTTTCGGCCATCCGCGCCCGCTGCGCCGCGCCGATGCGCGCGCCTCAGGGCAGCAAGCTGGTGGCCGCGCAGGAGGTGCAGCTTGACTTCGGGCCGCGTTGGAAGGTGCTGGACGCGCGTGCGCTGGGGCAGGGCGAGGGCATCGCCGAGCTGTCGCTTGCGCCCGAGGCGGCGCAGGACGGCTGCCTGCTGCATCCGGCGCTGCTGGACATCGCCACCGGCTGGGCGATGGAGCTGATCGAGGGCTGGCAGCCCACGCATCTGTGGGTGCCCGTCTCTTACGCCCGCGTCCGCGTGCACGCGCCACTGCCGGATCGCATCGTCTCGTGGGTGCGCAATGCCGCAGGCAACCGCGCCGAGGCCGAGACCGCCAGTTTCGACGTCACGCTCTGCGCCCCCGATGGCGCCGTGCTGATGGAAATCTCGGGCTTCACGATCCGCCGCCTCGCTTCGCCCGATCTGCTGCAGAGCCCGCCGCGGCTCACCGCCGCCGAGCTTGAGGTTGACGAGGGCAGCGCCGCGCAGCCGCTCTCTGCCGCCGAGGAACGGCTCGCCCACAACCTCAGCCAGGGCATCCTGCCCGCCGAAGGGGTCGAGGCCTTTGCCCGCGCGCTGCAGCTTGGGCTGCCGCAGGTGGTGGTCTCGTCGATGGATCTGGATCAGCTGACCCGGCAGACCGCCGCTTCGACCGCCGAAAAGGCCGAGGGTCAGAAGTTCGACCGCCCGCAGCTCGACGGCGATTTCGTCGCGCCCGAGGGCGAGATCGAGCGCACGCTGGCGGGCTTCTGGGAGGATCTGCTGGGCGTGCAGAACGTCGGGGCCGAAGACAGTTTCTTTGACCTCGGCGGCCACAGCCTGATCGCCGTGCGGCTCTTTGCCATGGTCAAAAAGGCCTTCCGCGTCGATTTCCCGATCTCCGTGCTGTTCGAGGCGCCGACGATCCGCACATGCGCCGCGCTCATCGCCGCGCAGACCGGGCACAGCGGCGATATGGGCGACACGAGCGCGACAAAACCCGCCGCGCCCGAGCGCCGCTTCACCCATCTGGTGCCGATGCACAACGGCGAGGGCGGGCCGCGCACGCCCTTCTTCCTCGTGGCGGGGATGTTCGGCAATGTGCTCAACCTGCGCCACCTCGCGCATCTGCTGGGCGCAGACCGTCCGTTCTATGGCCTGCAGGCCAAGGGGCTTTACGGCGGCGAGGCCCCGCATGACAGCATCGAAGCGACGGCCCGCGACTATATCGCCGAGATGCGGCAGGTGCAGCCCGAAGGCCCCTATATGGTCGGCGGCTTCTCTGGCGGCGGCATCACCGCCTATGAGATCGCCCGCCAGCTTGAAGCGATGGGCGAGGAGGTCTCGCTCTGCGTCCTGCTCGACACGCCGCTGCCCACGCGCCGCCCGCTGGAGCGCGCCGACCGGCTGCGCATCCAATGGCAGGAGGCCAGGGCCAAGGGCGCGCTTTACCCGCTGATCTGGGCCCGCAACCGCATCCGCTGGGAGATCGCCAAGCGCCGCACCAGCGCAGAGACCGCCACCCAGCACGCCTTCCACAATGCCGAGATCGAGGCCGCCTTCCTTGCCGCCGTGGCGCGCTATGAGGTGCGGCCGTGGCAGGGCAACCTCGTGCTCTACCGCCCGCCGCTGGTCGGCAAATGGCGGGTCGGCGGCGGCCGCATGGTGAACTCTGAACGCGCCTATGTGCTGGAGGACAACGACTGGCGGCAGTTCGTGCCGCATGTGGCGGTGCATGAAGTGCCGGGCGACCATGATTCCATGGTGCTGGAGCCCAATGTGCGGGTGCTGGCGGCGCAGATGCGGCAGGCCATCGCCGAGGCCGAAGCGGGCCACCTCGGCAGTGCCGTGCTGCCCTTCGCCAGCCCCCATGCGGCGGAGTAGGGCCACCCATGTCCAACCTGTCTGACCTGCCTAGCGTCCTCATCGTCTCGCTCAACTACCGCACGCCGCAGATGACCCTGCGCTCGGTGCGTGCGGCGCTGCGCGCGATGGACGGGCTGCGGGCCGAGCTTGTGATCGTCGACAACGACAGCGGCGACGGATCTTACGAGGTGATGAAGCAGGCGCTCGATACCGAAACCTGGGCGCAGGGCGCGCCGCTGCGGCTGATCCGCTCGGAGCGCAACGGCGGCTTCGGCGCGGGCAATAATATCGGCATCCGCGCTGGCCTGAGCGATGGCAGCCGCCCCGACTACGTCTATCTGCTGAACTCCGATGCCTTCCCCGCGCCAGAGGCGATCCGCGCGCTGCTGGCGCATCTCGAGGCGCATCCCGAGGCGGGCTTTGCCGGCAGCTACATCCATGGCGAGGATGGCGCGGCGCATATGACCGCCTTCCGCTTCCCGTCGATCGCCTCCGAGTTCGAAGGCGCCATCCGCTTTGGCCCGGTCTCGCGGCTGCTGCGGCGCAAGGTGGTGCCGATGCCTGTCCCCGCGGGGACACAGGCGGTGGACTGGCTGGCCGGGGCCTCGATCATGATGCGGCAAAGCGTGCTGGATCAGATCGGCCTCTTTGACGAGGCCTTCTTCCTCTACTTCGAGGAAACCGAGCTTTGTCTGCGCGCCGCCCGCGCCGGACACGCAACCCACTACGTGCGCGGCAGCGAGGTGATGCACATCGGCTCGGTCTCCACGGGGATGAAGCGCTGGTCGCGGATTCCCGGTTTCTGGCTCGACAGCCGTTGGCACTATTTTTCCAAGACCCGCGGGCGCGGCTATGCGGCGGCGGCGACGCTGGCGCATCTGGCGGGCGGGCTCATGTGGCGGCTGCGCCGGGTGCTGCAGCGCAAACCGCGGGTCGATCCGCCGCATTTCCTGCGCGACCTCGCGTGGCATGACCTAAAGGCACTGGTCCGGCCCGGACCGGCCCGCGCCGTCCCCGCGGGGACAGCCCGCAGAGCGGCGAAAGTGGAGTGAACGTGATGGCCAAGTTTTCCTCTGTCGTGATCGGCAATGAATCCCTGCTGGTGCATTGCGGCGCCAAGCTGCTGCAGGCCGGGCACGAGATCAAAGCCGTGGTGACCCGCAATCCCGAGATCACGGCATGGGCGCAGGCCGCTGGGCTGGCGACCGTCGCCCCCGGTGCCGGGCTGGAGGCCCGCCTGCCGCGCGGTTTCGACTATCTGCTGTCGATCTCTAATCTGGACATTATTCCCGCCGCTGTTCTGGCGCTGCCAGCCAAGGGCGCGGTGAACTTCCATGATGGTCCGCTGCCGCGCCACGCCGGGCTCAACGCGCCGGTCTGGGCGCTGATCGAGGGCGAGACCCGCCACGGCATCAGTTGGCACATGATCGAGGGCGGCGTCGACGAGGGCGATATCCTTGCCGCGCGCGGCTTCGACATCTCGGCCAGCGACACGGCGCTGACGCTGAACGCAAAGGCCTTCGAGGCCGGGATCGACAGTTTCGACGCGGTGATCGAACAGCTTGCACACGGGCTGAAGCGGGTGCTGCAGGATCTGTCGCTGCGCAGCTATCACGCGCTGGCCGACCGGCCTGCGGGGCATGGTCTGCTGGATTTCACCAAGCCCGCCACCGATCTGGCGCGGCTGGTGCGGGCGCTGGATCACGGCGGGTATTTCAACCCGCTGTCGATGCCCAAGGTGTTTTCGAACGGGGCTTTCTGGAACGTCGGCACGGCCAAGGGGATCGAAGGGCGCGGCGCGCCGGGCGAGATCCTCGAGGCCACCGACGACCATCTGACCGTGGCCTGCGGCAGTGGCGCGCTGCGGCTGGCGCATTTCTCTTATCCCTGCGGGGCTTTGGCCCCCGTGGCGCTGGTCGGCACGCCGGGCGGCACGATGCAGGCGCTACCCGCCGAGGACCGCGCCCGCATCGACACCGCGATCCGCACCGTCGCGCCGCATGAGGCGCATTGGCGCGGCAAGCTCGCGACGCTGCGGCCTTTCGAGATGCCGGGGCTGGGCAAGGCGTCGGGCGAGATCACCAGCCGCCCGCTGTCGCTGGGCGAGGCCGATCTGGCTGCCACCGTCGCGACCTTTGCCGCGCGGCATGACGAGCATGGGGCCTGCGACATCGCCGTCTCGGGCATCATGCTGAACAGCCTCGCGCTGAGCGGCATCATCCTGCCTTGGGTGCCGCTGCGGGTCGAGGCCAGCGGCGATGCGGCGGCGCTGCAGGCGCAGATGGCCGAGGCCATCGCCGAGGCGCGCAAGCGCAAGGGGCTCGCAAAAGACCTGCCCGCCCGCGCGCCGGAACTGACCGGGGCCCCGCAGGTGCCGCATCTGGGGCTGAGCCTTGCGGGCGGGATGATCCCCGGCACCGTGCTGACTGTTGAGGAGACGGCGGGCGGCGCGCTGCTGCATGCGGACACCGGGCGGATCAGACCGGCGCAGGCCGAACTGATCGCCGCGCGGCTGGAACTGATCGCCGCGCAACTGGCCCAAGGCGCGCAGCCTGCATCACTGCCGGTGCTGCCCGAGGCCGAGCGCGCCATGGTGGTGGACCTGTGGAACGCCACCGGGGTGGAGCATGACCGCAGCCTGACCATGCAGAGCGCCTTTGAGGCGCAGGTGGCGCGCAGCCCCGAGGCCGTCGCGCTGGTCTTTGAGGGGCAGAGCCTGAGCTACGCCGACCTTGACGCGCGGGCCAACCGCGCGGCGCATGTGCTGCAGGGCATGGGGGTGGGGCCGGGCGTCGTGGCGGGGCTCTGTACCCGCCGGTCGGTCGATCTGCTTGTCGGCGCGCTGGCGATCCTCAAGGCGGGCGGGGCCTATCTGCCGCTCGATCCCGCCTATCCGGCGGACCGGCTGCAGCACTATATCTCGGACAGCCGCGCCCCGGTGATCGTCACGCAATCGGCGCTGGCGGAAACGCTGCCCGAACATGGCGCGGATCTGCTGCTGCTCGACGCCGATCCGCGGCTGGCGCAGGCCCCCGCCGCGCGCCCCGAGACGACCAGCGCGCCCGAGGATATCGCTTATCTGATCTACACCAGCGGCTCGACCGGCACGCCCAAGGGGGTGATGGTCGAACAGCGCAACGTGGTGAACTTCTTCACCGGCATGGACGCGGTGGTACCGCATGTCCCCGCGGGGACATGGCTCGCCGTGACCAGCCTCAGCTTCGACATCTCGGTGCTGGAGCTGTTCTACACGCTGGCGCGCGGCTTCAAGGTGGTGCTGACCTCGGACGAGGATCGCGGGCTGATCTCGAACGGGCCGATGCCGCTGTCGGACCAGCGCATGGAGTTCTCGCTCTACTATTGGGGCAATGACGATGGCGTCGGTCGTGACAAATACCGGCTGCTGCTGGAGGGCGCGAAGTTCGGCGACAAGCACGGGTTCTGCGCGGTCTGGACGCCCGAGCGGCATTTCCACGCCTTCGGCGGGCCCTATCCCAACCCCTCGGTGACCGGCGCTGCGGTGGCGGCAGTGACCGAGAATTTGGCCGTGCGTTCAGGGTCGGTCGTCTCGCCGCTGCACCACCCGGCGCGGATCACCGAGGAATGGGCGGTGATCGACAATCTGACCAACGGCCGGGCAGGGCTGGCGCTGGCCTCGGGCTGGCAGCCCGATGACTTCGTGCTGCGGCCCGAAAACACGCCGCCGGACAACAAACGCGCCGTGATCGAGAATATTTCCCAAATTCGGGATCTGTGGTCCGGCAAGCCCGTGCCGTTCCCGCGCAAGGATGGCTCGATGTTCGACGTAGTGACCCAGCCGCGCCCGGTGTCGAAAGACCTGCCGCTCTGGCTGACCGTCGCCGGCAACCCGCAGACGTGGAAGGATGCGGGCACCCATGGCTGCAACGTGCTGACCCACCTGCTGGGCCAGAGCATCGACGATGTGGCCGAGATGATCCGTCTCTACCATGCGGCGCTGCGCGAGGCCGGGCGCGATCCGAAGGATTTCACCGTCACGCTGATGCTGCACAGCTTTGTTGCAGACACCCGTGACGAGGCGCGCGAGATCGCCCGCGGCCCGATGCGCGAATACCTGCGGTCGGCGGCGGCGCTGATCAAGCAATACGCATGGGCCTTCCCGGCGTTCAAACGCCCGAAAGGGGTGAACAACGCCTTCGATCTGGACCTCGACATTCTGGAGCCGGACGACCTTGAGGCCATTCTGGATTTCGCCTTCGAGCGGTATTTCAACGAAAGCGGGCTCTTCGGCACGGTCGAGGACGCGCTGGAACGGACCGAGCAGCTCAAACGCATCGGCGTGGGCGAGATCGCCTGCCTGATCGACTATGGCATCCCCGTGGATAGGGTGCTGGAGGGGCTGAAGCCGCTGGCCGAGGTGGTGAAGCGGGCGAATGTGGCGCCGGAACTGGCCGAGGATGATTTCTCGATCGCCGCGCAGATTCTGCGCCATGGGGTCACCCATATGCAGTGCACGCCCTCGATGGCGCGGATGATCGCGATGAACGACGAGGCGCGCTTTGCGCTGTCGAAGGTGGATCATCTGTTCCTTGGCGGCGAGCCGCTGCCCGGCGCGCTGGTCGAGGAGTTCGGGCGGATCACCGACGCTTCGGTGACCAATATGTACGGGCCCACCGAGACGACGATCTGGTCCTCGACCGAGGATGCGCGCGCCGCCGAGGGTGTGGTGAACATCGGCCTGCCGCTGGCGAACCAGCAGCTTTACGTGCTGGATGAGGCGCAGCAGCCGGTGGGCGTGGGTGTGCCCGGCGAGTTGTGGATCGGCGGCGAGGGTGTGACGCGCGGCTATTGGGACCGCGAGGAACTCACCGCCGAGCGCTTCGTGTCCAACCCGTTCCACGCAGGCCGCATGTACCGCACCGGCGATCTGGTGCGGCGGCGCATGGACGGGCGGATCGACTTTATCGGGCGCGTCGACAACCAGGTGAAGCTGCGCGGCTACCGGATCGAGCTTGGCGAGATCGAGGCGGTCATGGAGGCGCAGCCGGGCATCGCGCAGGCCGTGGTGGTCGCGCGCGAAGATACGCCCGGCGATCTGCGGCTGGTGGGCTATTACACCGCGCCCGCGCCGGTGAACGACGCGGCGCTGCGGGCCGAGATGGGCAAGGGGTTGCCTGCCTTCATGGTGCCGGCGCATTTCGTCGCGCTGGAGAGCTTCCCGCTGACCCCGAACAAGAAGGTCGACCGCAAGGCGCTGCCCGCGCCGGTGGCGCGCAAGCCTGTGGCCGCGCCGCGTCCGGCCGCGCCCGCGCCCGCGCAGCCTGCGGCAGCCAGTGCCGCGCCCGATCAAGCCAGTGCCGCCGATACCGGCAAGGTGCAGGCCGCGATTGCCGAGATCTGGCAGGCGGTGCTGGGCGTGCAGGGGATTTCGGGGCGCGACAATTTCTTCGAGCTGGGCGGCCATTCGCTGCTGGCGGTTCAGGCGCATCGCGCGATCCGCGACGATCTGGGCGCGCGGGGGCTGTCGATCACCGATATCTTCCGCTTCCCGGTGCTGGAGGATCTGGCCGGGCGTGTCGCCGGTCTTGGCTCCGGCTCGGGCACCGGTTCCGGCTCGGGCAAAGCGCCGCGCCCGAGGGTCGCAGCCCCGGCGCCTGCGGCGGCGAAAGCGGTTGCGCCCGAGCCCGTCGCCGAGACGGCCAGCGATGCGGCTCCGGCACAGCCGATGAACGAACGCGCCCGCGCGCGGTCCGACGCGATGGCCCGGCGGCGCGAGATGCGCGCGCGGCGCAGCGCCTGAGATGGCCGGGGCCGCCGATCTTCGCGACCTTCTGACCCGCGTGGCGCTGCCCGAGGGGGTGGTCTGGGCGGTCTCGGAGCCGACCGAAGATCTGTCGGAGCTTTACCCCGTCGAGCGCGAGGCGATGTCCCGCGCGGTGCCCGCCAGACGGGCGGAGTTCGCCGGGGGAAGGCTCGCGGCGCGGGCGGCCCTGCGCCAGCTTGGCCTGCCGGATCTGGCGATCCCCAAGGCCGAGGACCGCGCGCCGGTCTGGCCGGGCGGGGTGGTGGCCAGCATCACCCATGCCGGGGGCATCTGCCTTGCGATGGCGGCGCGGGCGCAAGACTGGCGCGCGCTTGGCATCGACCTCGAACTTGATGCGCCGATGGAGCCGCGGCTCATTCCGGCGATCGCCAGCGTGCCGGAGCTTTCCCGCCTCAGCCCGCTGCCTTTCGAACGCGCTGGGGTGCGGATCTTCAGCGCTAAGGAAGCCGCCTATAAGGCGCAATACCCGCTGACCCGCAGCCTGTTCGGATTTGAGGCGATGGAATCGCTGCTTCCTGATCCTCGGATGCGAATGGTGGCGGAAATGGGGCTAGGGCGCGGCACCCTATTTCCAATGCTTCAGATCGCCGAATTGGGCCTCATTCTGTCCGTATGCGCCGTTTCGCACCGCTGATGCGCGGAAATCCCTCGCTTTATGACCTAAATGTGTTCGTGATCCCGGTTCTGGACACGAAGTGTTTCCCAAAACGCCCCGAATAAACGTGGCATAAACGGGGCATCTTCGGTAATTTGTGACGTGAAAGAGGCGTCTTTGCCGCTGGCCCTTGTTTGTTTCTGCCAGCGCGGGGCACCGCTTTTCGAGCACAGCGGGGGCGCTTTGCGGGAGTGTAGTTTATGAACCAGTTCCAATCGTTTGACGAAGTGTTGTCCGCACTGCGCCGCCGCTTCGGCCTGATCTTTCTGGTGTTCGTTCTGGGCACCGGGATTTCCGTGTTCTTCGCGCTGAATCAGCCCAAGCTTTATGAGGCGACGGCAGTAGTTCAGATCGAAGACGCGCAGGTCGCGCCCACCACGACCAACCCCGCCACCGTGTCCGAGGATGCCTCGCGCCGGGTGCAGCTGATCGAGCAGCGGATCATGTCGCGCGACAACCTCGTGCGGATCATGGAAAAGCATAACCTGTTCAGCAACATCCCCAATATGACGGTGAACGAGCGCGTGTTTAACATGCGCAAGGCCGCCACGATCGAAGAGATCCAGTCGGGCAACCCGGCCTATGGCCAGCCGCGCATGCCGTCGGGGCTGATGATCACTGTGCGTCTCGATGATCCGCAGAAGGCCGCCGATCTGGCCAATGAGCTGATGCAGTCGGTGATCGACCAGTCGCGCAACCGCAGTGAGACGCGTGCCCGCGACGCGCTGGCCTTCTTCGAGGCTGAAGAAGCGCGGGTCGAGACGCAGATCGAGGCGATGGACGCCCGTATTGCCGACTTCAAGCAGAAGAACTCCGAGGCGCTGCCGTCGGGCCTTGCCGCGATGCGGGACCAACTGGCGACGCTTGAGGACAACAAGCTCGATCTCGACCGGGACATCGTTGCGCTCGACGCCAATTCCTCGCGGCAGCGCGAAGATGTGCTGACCCGTCAGCTGGCCCTGCTGCAAGAGCAGAAGCAGCTGATCACCGCGCGCATCGCCTCGCTTGAGGACACCATCCGCCGCGCCCCCGAGGTCGAGCGTACGCTCAACGGGCTGGAGCGCGAGCGCACCCAACTGCAGGACCAATACAGCGTCATCACCCGCCGCAAGGCGGATGCCGAGATGGGCCAGATGCTCGAGGATCGTCAGCAGTCGGACCGTTTCGAAGTGCTGGAAACGGCGCTGGTGCCCGAGGTCGCGGCCTCGCAGAGCCGCCGCAAGCTGGTGGCCGTGGGTGCCATTGCCAGCCTCTTTGCCGGGCTGATCACCGGCTTTGTCGCCGAGATGATGAACCCCGCGCTGCGCACCGCCAGCCAGATGGAGCGGGTGCTGGGCGTGCAGCCTGTGGTGGCGATCCCGCCGGTGAAGACCCGCCGCGACCGCCGCCGCAAGGGGCTGGGGATCGTGGCGCTGCTGCTGGCCTTGGCGGCGCTGATCTTTGGCATCCTGCGCGTGCTGGGCGACCGGCTGCCGCTGATCGAGCGGTTCCTGCCGCGCGTCGGGGCCTGATCCGCCCACGATTGAGTTTTCGGATGTGAAAAGAGCCGGGCGAGGGATCGCCCGGCTCTTTTTCGTTGGGTCAGTGCTGGCAGTGCGGCACGCTCAATACTGGTATTTCTTGAGCTCCGTGCCCTCGGCCTTGTTCAGCACCATCCCCAGCAGCGGCGTCGAGGTGCCGAGCCTGCGCTCGACCTCGCGAATCTCGCGCTCGGTGGTGATGCCGCCGCCGACCACCAGCAGCACGCCGTCGATCTGCGGGCGGAAGGCCAGCACGTCGTCGTAGTAAAGCGCGGGCGGCAGGTCGAAGAGCATCACATCCGGCTGCAGCCGCGCCTCGATCGAAGTCAGCACTTCGGCGGTGGCCGGAGCGTTCAGCAGTTCGGCGGCATAGGGCTCGATCACCTCGTTGAAGCCGAAGGCGATGTCGTGCCCGGCGTGGATGTGGTTCTCTCCCATGCGCATCAGATGCGCCTCGGGCGAGATCGCGCCGCGCAGCAGCGCACCCATGCAGCCCGGCGCGCGGACGCCCATTGCCTTGTGCAGCGACGGGTTGCGCAGGTCGAGGTCCATCAGCATGGCGCGCAGACCCTCCTGCCGCGACAGGCTGATCGCGAGGTTGGCGGCGGTGAAAGTCTTGCCGCATCCCTTGCTGGGCGAGGTGATGCCGACGCGGGTCCAGCCGTTTTCGGCGAGCGCCTGCGTCAGCCGCGTGCGCAGCACGTCAAAGGCGGCATGGGCCGGATCTTCGCGGTTGGCGGTGATGATGCGGTTGCGTTCGAGATGATCGCTGTCGATCTCGAAGACCGGAAGCTGATCCCACAGCAGCGTGGCCTGCGGTGCCGGACGCCGGGTGACGGCGCGGCGCGGCGGGCGGGCCGGTGCCTCCGCAGCGGGCGGAACGGTCTGAGCGGGGGCAAGCTGTTCGGCAGAGGCAGCAGGAGCGGTGGGCCGAAGGCTGGCAAGCTCGCGCCGCGCAGCCTCCATCTCGGCCTGCTCGCGTTCGGCCTGCTCTTGCGCGGCCCGTTCTCTCTCGGCCTGCTCGCGTTCGGCCTCTTCGGCCTGACGGCGTACCCGGACCTGCGCGGCGGCACGGGCCTCTTCGGCGTCGCGGTCGGCACGGCGGCGGGCGAGACGCTCTTCACGGCGCTCGAGCGGAAGGATCGGGGGATCCTCCGGCGTCTCTTCGCTCCGCTTCCGACGGCGGAATCTCCGGCGTTCTACCATACTCGTCTCTCCGCACCGCACGGGCAGGGGCGCTGCCGGATCCGTTCCGGCGGCGCGTCTCGCACCTGCCGTGGAACTATACCGCTCTTTGTCCTGCCTTGTCTCGCTGGGGCCGCTGGGCCCCGGCGCGCGCACTCGATATTTACCTTCGTCCCCAGAACACCATTCGATTCGGTCAAGAATGAGGTGAAATTGCGGGGATTGTTCACGATCCGTGGCAGCCCCATGAGGCCGACTCGGCGTGCCTAGAAGCCAAAGAGATTGGCCTGCGTGATCGCCTTTTCAAGTAAGACGGCGCGATCCGCCTCGGGCTGCCAGCCGAGCACGCGCTTGGGCTTGTCGTTGACGAACGGCGAGAAATGCGCCCGGCTTTGCCAGTCGGCGCGCGAGGGGCGCACCAGCCCGCGCTTGCGCAGCGCGTATTTCTTCAGCCCGTATTTCACCGCGTCGCTGGCGTAGAAGACGTTGAGGTTGCCTGAACTGACGCGGATGCGCGCGCCCAGCGTTTCGTGGATCGCGTCGAAATAGTCGCGGGCGCTCAGCATCGGCTCGCCCACGAGGTTGAAGCTCTCGCCCACCGCGCCGGGATGTTCGCCCATCCGCATCAGCCCCTCGGCGACATCGTCGATCAGCACGAAGGGCAGGATGTTCTTGCCCGGCCCCCAGATGCGCACCGCGCCCGCGCCATGCCAGCGCCCGATGCCCCAGTGCTGCAGCGGCCCGCCATGGCCGACCACGATGCCGGGGCGGGCGATGGTGACGGGCAGGCCGCGCTCGCGGTGCAGCTTCATCAACTGCCGTTCGCATTCGGCCTTGGAGCGGGCGTAGAGGTTGCGGTCCGACATATCCTTGGGAAAGCGGGTCTCTTCGGTGATCTGCACGCCCGGATCGGACATATCGTAGCTGGCGATCGTGCCGGTGTAGACGAGGCGCTTCACCCCGGCTTTCTCGCAGGCCATGGCGATGCGGGTGGCGACACCCACGTCGTTCACCAGCGCCTCGGCCCATGTCTTTTCCAGCGAGCGGGCAAGGTTGTAGACCACGTCGATGCCCTGCATCGCCTCGGTCAGCGCATCGAGATCATGCAGCGAGACGCCCACCGTCTCGACCTGATCGGGCAGATCGGGGAAGGGGCCATGGCGACCGCGCGACAGCACCCGCACGTCGTGGCCCTCTGCCACCAGCTTGCGGGTCAGCGCGCGCCCGATAAAGCCGGTGCCGCCGATCACCATGGCGGTGGGCTGCGGCTTGCGGCTCTGCACGGCGGGGGCCTTCACCTCCAGCGCCTCGGGCGGCAGCTTGGCGATGGCGGCGTCGATGGCCTGCATCACCTGCACCGCGCTCTCGGCGGAAAAGCGGGCGTCCTGCGGCTTGCCCCGCGCCAGCGCGCCATAGACCGCCGCGCACATGCCCCGGAAGCTTTGCGCATAGGGGCCTTTCTGGTTCAGCGAGGCGGTTTGCACGGCGGCGTTGCGCAGGCCTTCGCGCAGATGCTGCCAGCCGAGGTCCACCTGTCTGCGCAGCGGGTTCACGATGAGGTCCGAGGCGTTCTCGCGGTCCACCACAAGCGTGTCGGCCGCATAGTCGAGCCGCGCCCGCCCCGAGGAGCCGCGCAGGGTGACCGAGCGGTCATCGACCGTTTCGACCATCGACAGGCTGAAGGTGATCTCGACACCGCCTGCGCGCGCGAGGATGCGGAAACCCTGCGGGCGCGGATCATCGCCGGGCAGCGGGACGGGTTTCGTCGCCTCGGCGTAGAGCACCTCGAGCGGGCCGAAGAGATCGACGGCGAAGGCGAAGGGATGCGGCCCCAGTTCCAGCAGCAAGTTCTTGGGCTCGCGCAGCAGCCACAGGTTGAAAGGCCCCGAGCGCAGCGGCGCCAGCGGCAGCGCCCAGCTGATCTCGGCCTGCGAGACGCGGCCATAATCGCCCGCCCGCAGCGCCTCTTTCATCCGCACATAAGAGGGCAGGCCAAGGAAGTTGTGCCCGGGGTGAAAGCGTTTGCCCGCCGCCTCGGCAGCGGCGGCGATGGCGCGGGTTTCGTCAAGGCTCACCGCCACCGGCTTTTCCACCAGCACATGCAGCCCGGCCTTCAGGCATTGCTGCGCCAAGGCGGCATGCAGATGCGGCGGGGTGAGGATATGCACCGCGTCGCAGGCACCGCTTTCGATCAGCGCCTCGACTGTGCCGAAGACCTGCGCGCCATGCGGCAGCGCCAGCCCTTCGGCGGCGGGCTGCGAGAGGTCGCAGACGGCGGCGACCACCGCGTCCTCGGTCGCGGCCAGCGCATCGGCGTGCCAGCTTGCGATATAGCCTGCGCCGATGAGGCCGACGCGAATGGGTTGCGGCTTTGACCAAGGTTGGGGCATGGCGGGGGTCCTTACTTATACTCGATCAGGCGCATCGGTGCCTGCCGCAGGCGCCGCCAATGGTAGGTGGCCATGCCGACGAGATTGGGAAACTTCGAAAGGGTGAGCAGCAGCGCGTGGCGGCGTGCCTCGGGGACGGGCAGCCCCTCGCGGCGCAGGCCGCGCGCGGTGCGGGCCCAGTTGAGCGGATAGGCGGCGAGCACCAGCAGCGCCAGCGGCCCGACGATCAGCAGGCCAAGCAGGAGCAGCAGCGGCAGGCCAAGCGCATAGACCAGCGCGCGCTTGCGCTCTGTGGTGAAATACTCGGGGTGCAGATGGCCGACCTGCGCAAACCCGTGGCCGGTGCGCACAGCGCGGCGCCACCATTGCGAGAAGCGGGTCATCGCGGCGTCATGGCGGGTCATCTCGTGGGGGATGCGTTCGAGCGTCCACCCGGCCTTGCGCAGGCGGGTACAGAACTCGTCATCCTCGGCGGCGATCACCGTGGGATCGAAGCCGCCGACCTCGGCAAAAGCCTCGGCGCGCACCATCATGTCGCCGCCACAGGCGAGGATCTCGCCCGCCGGGCGGCGCCACTCCACGTCGCAGAGCTGGTTGTAGAGGCTGGCGTCGCGGTGGATCTCTGAGCGCCAGCCGGTGACCATACCGATCTGCGGGTTGGCCCGCAGATGGGCGCGAGCAGCCTGCAGGTAGCCGGGCACGAGCGCGCAATCGCCGTCGATGAATTGCACCAGCTGCGGATCGTCCAGCGCGGCATATCCCGCGTTGCGGGCGCGGGCGGCGGTGAAGGGCGTGGAAAGGTCGAGCTGGACAACGCGCGCCCCGGCCTTGCGTGCGGCCTCGACGCTGCCGTCGGTCGAGCCGCTGTCCACATAGACCAACTGCCGCGCCTGTCCCTGCACCGAGCCGAGCGCCGCGACCAGCCGCACGCCCTCATTGCGGCCGATGAGAACCACGTCCACCTCGCTCATGCCGAGCCCTCGCTGAAGAGGGCCGAAAGCTTGGCGGCCTCGGTTTTGATGTCGAACTCGGCGATCACCTTGGCGCGGCCCGCGGCGCCCATGCGGCGGCGCGCGTCGGGATCGCTCAGCAGGCTGTCGAGCGCGGCGGCCAATGCGCCCGCCTCTCCGGGCGGCACCAGCAGGCCGCTTGCGCCATGCTCCACCAGTTCCGGCACCCCGGCGATGCGGGTGGTGACCACGGGAAGCTGCGCCGCCATCGCCTCCATCAGCACCACCGGCACGCCTTCGGCGAAGCTTGGCAGCACGAAGATGTCGGCGGCGCTCAGCGCCTCGGCGACCTCGGCCTGCGAGCGGTAGCCAAGGAACTCCACGCGCTGTGTAAGGCCCAGTTCGGCGGCCTTGCGTTCGAGCGCGCCCCGCTCCGGCCCGTCGCCGATCAGCCGCAGGCGCAGGTCGGGATGGCGCGGGGCGAGATCCGCCAGCGCGCGCAGCAGCACCGGCACGCCCTTCACCCCGGCGAGCCGCCCGACGAAAAGCAGGCTCTGCCCGCTCTGCGCGGCGGGGGCATAGCGTTCGGGGTCGATGCCGCAATGCACGATCCGCAGTTTGGGCCAGTCGGCGGCATCGGCGAAACACATCAGTTGCGCGCGGCAATAGGCGCTGATGCAGGCGACAAACTGGGCGCGGCGGGTCTTTTCGTCGATGCGCCAGTGGTGCGGCTCAAAGAAGATGTCGGGGCCATGGATGGTGAAGCTGTAGGGAATGCCCGAAAGCTCGGAGGCCAGCATCGCGACGGTGCAGGAGGCCTTGGCGATATGGTTGTGCAGATGCTGCACGCCCGCCGCTGCCAGATGGTCGGCGAGCACCCCCGCTTCGGCGAAATAGATGAGGTTGTAGACGCGGCCCTTCAGCCCCTTGGGGGCCGTCCGCCACGCCAGCGCCAACGCGCGCAGGTAGCGCGAAGGGCTGCGCAGGCAGCGGGCATGGGCGCGCAGCAGCCGCAGCGGCGCGCGGCAGGCCTCCAGCACCTTGAAGGTCTGGGCATGTTCGGCGCGCTGCTCTGGGCCCACCAGATGCTCGGCCCCGGTGGTGCGGATCGAGCAGGTCAGCACCTCGTGCCCCATCGCGCGCAGCGCCGCCACCTCGCGCTGGATGAAGGTATCCGACGCGCGGGGGTATTCGCCGGTGAGATAGGCCAGCTTGGGGCGGCTCATTCGCGGCCCTCCTGCAACGCGCGGGCCATCAGCGTCTCAAACCGGGGCAGCGAGAGCGGGCCAAGCGCCGATAGAAGCGCGCGGTCCGGGTAGCGCAGGGGCATCATCCGCGCCTTCAGCGGAGCGACGCGCAGCAGCCCCGGCAGATGCGCCCTGAGCGGCGACAGGATCCGCGCCGCCGCCAGCCACAGCGGCCACGGCAGCGGCAGCACCAGCTTGGGCCAGCCCGACCCCGCATGGGCGCGCAGAAAGCGGGTACGGTCGGGGCGGTCGGGATCGACGATATTGAGCACCTGCGTGGCGCCGGGAGCGCGGCGCGCCGCCTGCAGCAGGCGCTTGGCCACATGGCCGACATGGGCCAAGGGCAGCTCGCCTTTGGTGCCGACGCGGATCAGCAGCGGCCCCAGCGCCGGCCCGAGATGGGCGTTCCACGTACGCCCCTCGCCAAAGATCGCGCCGGGGCGCAGGATCCACAGCGGCAGCCCGGAGGCGCGGCAGAGATCCTCCTGCGCCAGCTTGCCCGCGACATAGGGATCGCGCGCGGTCTGCACGGCCTCGAGCGGCAGCTTCTCGGTCACCGCGTCGCCGGGGGAGAGCCGCGCGGTGTCGTAGACGGCGATGGAACTGACCAGCACGAGGTGCAGCGGCAGCCCGTCGAGCGCCTGTAGCAGATGCCGCGTGCCGTCGATGGTGGCTGCCTCGACCGCCTCGGCATCGCCGCCCAGATGTGCGGCGGCATGGATCACCGCGCTGCAGCCCTCGGCGGCCTTGCGCAGCTCGGATACGCAGGCGGGATCCGACAGATCGGCGCGGCAGAGCGTGACGCCTTTCATCTGCGCCCAGCCCTCGGGCGGGGCCGCGCGCAGCACCGCGACCAGCTCGACCCCCTGTACGCGCGCCTCGGCCAGCACCGCGCGCCCGACGAAGCCGGTGGCGCCGGTGAGCAGGATGCGCGCCGTGCCCGCGCCCGCCGTCTGGCTGCTCAGCGCGCCCATGGCATCGGCTCCAGCGGTGCGCAGCGCGTGGTCATCGCCTGCGCGCCTGCGTCTTCGCCGGCGTTCTGGATCGCCAGCGTGACCTCGGTCAGATGCAGCGCGAACTCCGCCGACAGGCGGCACGGGCGGTTCTCGCGCAGCGCGTCCAGCATCTCGGCGGGGCCAAGCATGAAATTCATCGCCGCCGCGCCCCAGCGTTTCACCTTGGGGTGGGTGGGCTGTTTCAGCCGGATGCGGCGCGGGAAGGGGCTTTCCACCAGCCGCCGACGCAGGGTGCCGCGCTTGGCGAATTTCACCTTGGCGGCATTGTCCCACGAGGCCTCGCAGCTGAGCACGCCGCGGTCGCCGAAGATGCGGATGCCGTGGCCATGGCTGGCGACGATCGAGCAGGTGAGCCGGGTCACCGGGCCGTTCTCGAAGAACAGCGTGGCGACGGAAAGGTCGGGCGCGGTCGGGCCGAGGCCTGCCTTGTCGGGCAGCACTTCGGCAGAGGCCGCGACAACCTTGCGCACCGTGCCGAACCATCCGATCAGCCACGTCAGATAATAGCCCGCATGTTCCAGTGTGCAGCCGACACGGAATTCGTCCTCATAGGGCCATGGCGCGCCGCTCTCGCTGGTCCAACCCTGATAGGGCGCCTGCGGGATGAAACCGTCGTCAAGCTCGGCGTAGATGGCGCGCGGCGTGCCTGCGGTGCCTTCGCGCAGCGCGTGGCCTAGCGTCTGCGCCGCCTCGCCCAGCACCGAACAGGGCGCCGAGGCCAGCATCACGCCCCGCTCTGCGGCCAAAGCGTGCAAGGCGCGCGCCTGTTCGATTTCCATGGCGAGGGGCTTTTCGCAATAGACGTGGTGCCCGGCCTCCAGCAGCCGCCGGTTCAGCGCGTAATGCTCTGCCGGGTTGGTCAGGTTGAGCACGATGCAGTCGGCGGGCAGGGCGTTTATGAAGGCCTGCAGGTCCGGCTCGGCGCGCAGCTGCCAATGGGCGCAGAAACGGCTCAGGCGGGCGGCGTCGCGGTCATGCACCGAGTGCACAGTGAGGCCCGCCATCGCCTGCAGCGAGCGCAGGTAGAGATCCGCCACGAAGCCGCAGCCGAGAAGGGCGACCTGTCCCGTCATCGGCACCCTGCCAAGCGGCGGGGCGCACCGGCGCATTGCGCGGGGCGGGGGACGGGAAACAGCATCATTCGGCAACCTGGTTACGGATCATGAAAACGACGTCACGCTCATTCACCAGAGAAATTTGACCGAAATTCGGCGCGTTGCAGGAGAGTTTGCCGCTTTGCCGGGAAATCGGCGGATTTGCTTTGCGGGTGCGGCACGGCGGCCACGGTCGCGGGCAAATTGGCACCGGCAACTAGGATACCCATGCGGCTTGCGGCAGGGTTCGCGCCGAGACCAGAGGCGAGAGCCAAGCCCGGGCCACAGGGGATAAGACGCGCCGATGGATCCGCGCATGGAATTCAAGATTGCCGGATACCGGGTGGCGGTCAACGTGCCGACCTGGGCCGCGCTGCAGGCGCGGGTGACCGAAAGGCTCGCCCAGCGTCAGGGCTTTGCGCTGGCGACGATCAACCTCGACCATCTTGTGAAACTGCGCACATCCGCCCCGTTCCGTGCCGCCTATGCGGCGCAGGATTTTGTTGTGGCCGACGGCAATCCCATCGTCTGGATGTCGCGGCTTGCGGGGCGTCCGGTCGAGCTGATCCCGGGCTCGGACGCGATCCTGCCGCTGGCGCGGATCGCCGCGCGGCTGGGCGTCGGTGTGGCGCTTGTCGGCAGCACGCCTGCGGCGCTGTCGCGCGCGAAAAGCTTCCTCGAACGCGAGGTGCGGGACCTGAGCGTCGTCGCGACGATTTCGCCGCCCATGGGATTTGATCCCGAAGGGCCCGAGGCCGAGGCGGTGTTCGATGAGATCACCGCTGCCGGTGCGGGCCTGTGCTTTGTCGCGCTGGGCGCGCCCAAGCAGGAAATCTTTGGCGCGGCGGGACGGCGGCTTGCACCCGGTGTCGGCTTTGCCGGGATCGGCGCAGGGCTGGATTTCTTTGCCGGAACGCAGGCGCGGGCCCCGGAATGGACCCGGCAGATGGCGCTGGAATGGCTGTGGCGCGCGGCAAGCAACCCGCGGCGGCTGGGCCTGCGCTACCTGCGCTGCCTTGCGATCGTGCCGGGGCAGACTGTGCGGGCGCTGCTGCTGCGGCTGTTCTCGAAACAGGCCTAGGGCGTGATCCGGCGCGGGCGGTGCCGGCGCAGACGCAGCGCATCCTTCAGCTTGCCCTTCAGGCCGCGCGGCGGCAGCACCTCGCGGTCCATCTCGAACACGGCGCCGGTCAGTGCCGGATCGGCGTCGAGCGCCAAGGCCACGCCCCAGCGCGCCGCCTGCTCGGGCGCGATCCCGTCCGGAATGCCCATGGCCGTGTTCAGCATGCCGGGCATCCAGTCGCCGATGACGATCTGCGGGAAACGGTCCGACAGATCGGCAATCAGCGCGCGGGTGAAGATGCGCGCCGCACCTTTGGAGACGGAATAGGCCGAGGCCGCGGGCAGCGGCGCGAGATCGGCGAAGGTGGCGACGTTGAGGATGCGTCCGCGTCCGCTCTCCACCATGTCCTGCAGCGCGGCGCGGCTGCAGGCGATGGTTCCGCCAAGATTGGTGCCGACGGTCTGCATGAAGCTCGTCGCGCTTTCGTCTAGGACATCGCGGCGCGGGTAGCTGGCGGCGTTGTTGATCAGCAAGACCACGGGCCCAAGCTCGGCGCGGATGCGGGCGAAGGCCTGATCGACCTCTGCCGGGTTCGAGACATCGCAGGCGAAGAGGTGGAACCGCCCCGGCTCGGCACGGGCGCGGGTTTCCTCCAGCGCGGCGCGGCGGCGGCCAAGCCCCGCGACGGTGAAGCCGCGGCGGGTCAGCTCAATCGCCATGGCGCGGCCAAGGCCGGATCCGGCCCCGGTGATCACGGCGATGCCTTCGGAGGGGCGAAGCTGGGTCATCGGCGGGGCTCCTTGAGCAGCGAGTCGGCCACCCGCAGGGCGTTGGCGGCGATGGTCAGCGAGGGGTTCACCCCCATCGAACTGGGCATGAAAGACGCATCGGCCACGCGCAGGTTGCGCAGCCCATGGGCGCGGCACTCGGCATCCAGCACCGAGCGGGCCGGGTCGGTGCCGAACCGCAGCGTGCCGGAGGGATGGCCGAAGTTCAGCTCTGGCGCGACGCCAAGAAACGCGCGCCGTTGGCCTTTCAGGGCGCGGCTGATGGCGCGGCGAAATGCGCGGCGGCGCTGCAGCAGTTCGGGATGCAGCGTGTAGTCGATCGACAGGCGCTGCGGCTGCGCCGGATCATAGGTCACGCGGTTCTCGGGATAGGGCAGGTCTTCGAGCAGGCCGACAAAGATCTGCGCGTGACCAAAGAGCTGCGCGGCAATGGCGGCGGGCAGGCGGGTCAGTTGCGACGCACCGGGCAGGTGGCGCAGCTTTGAGCGGGCCAGCATCCGGTTGAGGTAAAAGACAATCTCGCCATAAGAGGCGCGGATGCCCATGGCCTGCACCGTGCCCATGCGGGTGCCGCCCGCGTGGTAGAGATCGCGCAGCGAAATGGCCTTGGTCGCCCCCGCGTCGGGCGTGCCGCGCGGCGGCCAGAGCGCGAACATCTCGTTGAGGTGGAACATCAGGTTACGCCCGACGAGGCCCGAGCCGTTGGCTGCCCCCTCGGGCCATGCCTCGGAGGCCGAGGCCAGCAGCAGGCGCGGCGAGTTGAGCGCCCCGGCGGCCAGCACGTAGCTGCGGGCGCGGACCACATGGGTCTCGCCGTCGCGGCGTAGTTCCACACCCTCGACCGTGTCGCCCGATCCCAGCAGCCGCGTCACCTCGGCCCGGTCCAGCAGCATGGCATTGCCGGTCTTCAGCGCCGGTTCGACCCCGGCGGAGCGCCCGTCCATCTTGCAGTGGCGCGGACATTTGGTGCCGAGGCAGTTGAGGCAATCGGGCGTGCGCGCGATGGCGGTATGGGCGTGGTAGGGATGCAGCCCGGCGCGCTGCAGCGCCTCCATCAGCGCCTCTTCGGTGCTGGTGAGCGGCGGCGGCACTTCCAGCGGCAAAGGCGGCTCGGGCGAGAGCGGATCGGGAGTGCCGTGGATATGGTAGAGCCCGGCGGCGCGGTCGTACCATGGGCGCATAGCGTCAAAGCCCACCGGCCAGCCGCCCGCCGGATGCGGCAGGCCGGGCAGATCGTCGAGATCGTGCCGCTCGGGCCGTTCCAGCGTGGCCGCGTAGAACACCGAACTGCCCCCCGGCCCGGCCCCGAGCGGCGCGTAGAAGGAGCTTTCCACCCCGTCCACCGTGGCGTGCAGCGGCTCGGGCCAGAGCCCGCGCGCCAGCCGCGCCTCGGGGATGAACACCTCGGACAGGCCGTTGCGGGCGCTGCGCTGCCCGGCGGGGCCGCGTTCGAGGAACAGCACCTTCTGTCCCGCCTCGGCCAAGGCCCGCCCCAGCGTGCCGCCGCCGATGCCGGTGCCGATGACCACGGCATCCCAGAGCGTTTCGGTCAGCGGATGGCTCACAGCCCGGCCACCTTGGTGCCGAAGATCGGGCCGAAGAGATCGCGCAGCGCCAGCGCGGCGGCGTTGGTGATGTGGTTGTTGTCGAAATACCAGCCCTGCCCATCGTGCAGCGCGTGGCAGGCCTCGGCGTCGCAGAAGCGGGGCCATGTGTCGATCCAGCGGATCTGTCCGGCCTCGGCCATGGCGCGCCACGGCGCTTCTGCCTCGGCGCTGCGCTGCGCCAGAGCGCTGCGCGGCACGTCCGGCGCGGTGACAGGGGTCTTGGCCAGCGGCCAGCCCGCGTGGGCGGCCTCACGCGCGGCGAGGCGGCTGTCGTAGCCCGGGATCTCGGGCGGTTGGCGCAGCACCACAACGTCGGGCACGAGGCCGCGCAGCTCGGCGACGGTGGTGCGTTCCGCCTCGGCGAGGATGCTGGCCTGCGGCACCCCGGCGGGGGTCGGCGCATCGGTGGGGGTGACGGTGATCCTATTGCCCGCGTCGAGGCCGATGCCGCTGCCATGGGCGTAATAGGTCCAGCGTCCGATCAGCGCCACGCGCTGCAGGCTGTCGAGGCTGGGAAGCGCCTGACGGATCTGCAGATTGGCCTGCGTGCAGGCGTGATCCTGCGCCGGGGTGGCGGCGCTCTCGCTCTTGCGCAGACCAAAGAGCGGCGGACAGCCCGCGCGCCAGATGATCAGTCCGGACACATTGGCCTCATGCGCGGCCAGATCGAGCCCCTCTTTGAAGGCGCGCGCATGGCTGTCGCCCCAGACCAGCACCTGCGGCGCGCCTTCCGGGCCGATCGGGCAGGTCTCGATCCCCATGAGCGGGCCGCTTTCAGGGGTGGTGCAGCGGCTCCAGTCCTGCAGGAAATCCGCCGAGGCGGCGATATGCGGGCGCACCGATGGGCCGAACCGCTCTGCCAGACCGTCGCCGAGATAGAGCCAGCCGCCCACCGCCAGCGCCGCCGCCGAGGCCAGCGCCGTGCCGCCGAAGACCAGCGGCGGGGCGAGGCGGGCACGGCGGACGGGCATTTCGATGAAGCGCCAGGAGAGCCACGCCAGCACCACCGACAGCGCGATCCATGCGGCGGCCTCGAGCGGGCCGCTGTAGCTGCCGCGCAGGTAGAGCGACAGCGTCACCACCGGCCAGTGCCAGAGGTAGAGCGAGTAGGAGATGCGTCCGAAGAACAGCGCCACCGGATGCGACAGCGCGCGGTTGACCGGGTTTGCGCCGGTGCCATTGGCGATCAACAGCACCGTGCCCAGCACCGGCGGCAGGGCGAGCAATCCGGGAAACATCGGCCCGGCCGGGATCAGCGTCACGCTTACCGCGATGAGCGCCAGCCCGGCCCAGCTGAGCGCCGCGCGGCCGCGCCAGACGCGCCCGGTCTCCAGCCCCCAGATCGCCAGAAGCACGCCCGACAAAAGCTCCCACGCGCGGAACGGGAAGAGGTAGAAGGCCGCGCCCGGATGGCTGGGCGTGGCAAGGACCGACGAGACCAGAGAGGCGCCCCAGACCGCCACCAGCGCCATCAGCAGCACTTGGCGGTGCCGCGACAGCAGCGCGATCAGCAGCGGCAGGAAAAGATAGAACTGCTCTTCGACCGCCAGAGACCACGTGTGCAGCAGTGGCTTCATCTCGGCGCCCGTGTCGAAATAGCCCGCCTGTTTGTAGAAGAGCACATTCGACAGATAGACCGTGGCGGCGATCAGCGACTTGCCGAACTCGCGGAACTCGAAGGGCAGCAGCAGCGCGGCGCCAAGCGCGGCGGTGATCAGCGCCATGGCAAAGAAGGCCGGGGCAAGGCGGCGGAAGCGGCGCAGGTAGAAGGCGCCGAGGCGGATGCGCCCCTCGGCCTCATGCTCGCGCCAGAGGATGCCGCCGATCAGAAATCCCGAGATCACGAAGAACACGTCGACGCCGGTGAAGCCGCCGCCGAGCCATGGCAGGCCGAAGTGATAAAGCACCACCGCCAGCACCGCGACGGCGCGCAGCCCGTCAATGTCGGGGCGGTAGGGCATCGGAGTGTGCAGCGGCTGTGGCGCGCCCGGTCCGGGCGGTGCAGCATTGGAAAGTGGGGCGGGTTCTGACATGAGAAAACCGGGTCTCGACAATGACATACTCGCCTCACGCCCCCGCATGAGCCCCGCATGAACACAGCGCCGACTATAGCGGCGGCGCTGTCCGGGCTGCAAAGGAAAAGGCGGCTAAGGGTATCCTAGCCTCATAAGTGTTGCGAAACTGCGAGCCGAGGGCAAGAATGTCGGCTGGTCGGGCAGACCTGTGGCGTTTGAGTGGGGTGGGGCCGTCATGGCAGGTGAGAGGATTTCGGCGCAGGTGCCGGACTGGACGCGCGAGGATTTGCGCGGGGTCTGGGATCCGGGGCAGAAGCTGCTGCGCGCCCTCCGCCGTTACAGCGCCGCGCGGGCGCGGGGCGGGGTGTTTGGCAAGCTGGCGTCGAAATACTGGGTGCTGGTGCACCGGGTCTGGTCGGTCATCACGCAATGCGAGATTCATCTGGGCACCGAGATCGGCGGCGGGCTGCGGATGCCGCATCCGCAGGGCATCGTGGTGCATTCGGACGCGGTGATCGGGGTCAACTGCCTGCTCTTTCATCAGGTCACGCTGGCCGGGGCGGTGACGTTGGGCGGGCATGTGGACGTGGGCGCCGGGGCCAAGCTGATCGGACCGCTGACCGTGGGCGATCACGCGGTGATCGGCGCCAATGCGGTGGTTACGCGCGATGTGCCCGCCGGGGCGGTGGTGGCCGGGGTTCCGGCGCGGATCATCTCGTGGCAGCCCGAGGCGGTCACAGGAGGTCCGGCGGCGCACCCGGGCGCCCCTGCAGAGCCCACTCATAAACCTGCGCGATCTGCTGCGCCTTCCGGCTCCATGTGAAACTCTGCTCGACGCGCGCGCGCGCCGCATCGGCCATGGTTGGCAGTCCCGAGGGGTCGCGCGCCAGCCGCTCGAGCGCGGCGGCAAATGCGGCGACGATCCCGGCGCGATCCTCGCAGGGCAGCGTGAAGCCGGTGCCGGGCGTGACCAGCTCGCCCGGGCCGGCGTAATCCACCACCATCGGCACCACCCCCAGTGCCATCGCTTCCAGCACAACACCGCCGCCGAACTCGCGGATCGAGGGGAAGGGCAGCAGGTGGCAGCGGCAGAGCACATCCTGCACCGCGCGGTGATCGAGCCAGCCGTGGAAGGTGACCGCATCGGCGATGCCCAGATCCGCCGCCCGCGCTTCGAGCGTGGCGCGCATCGGCCCGTCGCCGATCATCTCGAGCACCATGCGCCCGTCGCGCAGCAGCGGCGCGGCGGCCTCGAGCAGCATGTCCGGTCCCTTGTAGGGCACCAGCCGCCCGACGAATGCCGCGCGCAGCGGGCCCGGCGCGGGGGTGGCGCGCTTGTTGAACCGCGCGGGGTCGATGGCGTTTTCGGGCAGGTAGACCAGCTTGCCTGCATGGCGCGCGGGCACTTCCGAGGCGGTGTGCCGCGAGCCGGCGAGGATCGCGCTGGCGTGGCGCAGCGTGGCGCCGCGTCCGGGCATCAGCTTGTAGGCGCCGCGCAGGTAGCTCAGCCATTCGTGCTCGCGCCGCCGCTCGGCGTCGAAACCCTTGGGCCATGGCACGCCGCCGTTCAGAGGCCCAAGCACGAAGGGCACGCCGGCCCCGGCGCAGCGTCCGGCCAGCGGCGAGGCGGTGGTGGGGCTGAGCGGGGTGATGCGGTGCACGATGTCCCACTCGCCCGCGGTGATCTCGGCGCCGAAGCGCTGCCAGACCAGCCGCTCGAACCACGGGTAGCTCAGCGCGCTGATCGCCTGCACCATGGTCCAGCCTTTGCCCTCGCCCATACGCAAAGCCTCGGCGAGCTTCCACATCGGGCGGGCGAAGGCTTCGGAATCGATCGCGGTGAACTCGCGGCCCTCGGTCAGCCCGGCGCGCAGCAGTGCCTCGCGGTTGCGCACCTGCGTGACCAGATGCACCTCGGCCACCTCGCGCAGCGCAGCGGCCAGCGACCAGCCGACCAACGGCACGCTGACCCACTCGGGGTTGGCGGCCTCGGCGATGGCCAGAACGCGGGGTTTACGGGAGGAGGACATCACAGCGAGCTTGGGCATCAGGTCAGAGAATGGACTGCCATTTCAGCGCTCGCGACTGCTCGACCGAAGCGCGGTTCAGCCGCCCGGCGCGCAGCGCCTCGGCATAGCCGGTGAGCGAGCCTGCGACGAGCCATGTGAGCGGCGTGAGCGTGGCATTGGGCACCATGTCCGAGAGGTTGATCGCCAGCAGCAGCGACAAAGGCGCGATGAAGGGGGTAATGATATCCTCGTTCGCGGCGGTGCTTTCGCGCCAGAGCAGGATCAGCGGCAGCAGGATCAGCCCGAACTCGGCAAGGAAACCGACCCATCCATAGACGCCGATGACGATGATCCAGCGCCCGTCGGTCACCGTCAGGATATTGCCGCTGACCGGATCGAGGATGTGGTTGCGCCCCCAACTGCCCCAGCCGAAGACGGGTTTCTCGTAGGCGCGCTCGAGCAGCGTGTTTTCATTGTCGAAGCGGAAGTCGAGCGAATAGGCGCGTTCCTGATCGATCTTGGCGATCTGGGTGAGCAGGCGCTCTTCGGGGATTAGATGCGTGCCCTTCATCACCGGATAGGTGATCGCGACCATGCCGATCAGGATGGCGACGCGGATTTGCCCCAAGCGGCTCAGGAACAGCACCGAGGGGATCAGCACGATGGCAAAGATCAGCGCCCCCAGCGATTTCGCCAGCACGAGGATCAGCGTCAGCCACAGCGCGATCATTAGCATCTTGCCGTTGCGCTCGGTTCGCCACAGCGCCCAGGCCGAGACGGTGGCGGTCATCATGAAGAAAGCGACCCAGAGCCCATGGTAGAGGAACACCACAGGCCGGTAGCCGTCAGAGCGCACCGATTGGGCAAAGAGGTGCTGGTAATAGCCGTAGACCCAGTTGTTCAGCTGCGGCGACATGCGCAGCTCGATCAGCATCGGCAGCGTATAGACCACCCCGCCCCAGATCAGCGCCACCAGCAGCCGCCGCTGCGAGCCGCCCTGCACGAGGAACTGCCGCGCCAGCAGGAAGGGCAGGACGATCAGGAACTGTTGCAGCACCAGCGCCACCGCGTCCTTGATGCCCAGCCCGGGCAGGCCGATCTGGCCAAAGAACACCGGCTCGGTGTTGGTCACCACGGTCATCACCGGCGAGACCACATAGGTGATCAGCAGCACCTTCCCCATCATCGACTGCGGCAGCAGCCCGCCCGGCATGCCATAACGCCAGAGGCAAAAGGCAAAGGCGGCGAGCGCCGGGATATTGTGCTTGGTCAACGGCGGGAACATCGGCAGGTCGAAGACTGCGGGCGGCTCGGGCAGGAACAGATAGCCCACCAGCAATGCCAGGATCAGCGCCCGGTCGGGCGCCATGCGGCGGAACAGCACAATCGTCACGATCGGCCAGAGCGCCAGCATCAGAAAGGCAAGAGGGTTGGGCATACCGGGTCGCGATGCTCGTGAAACGCTTACTCTGGACAGGGACGGGCGGCACCCCCATGCCGCAAGACCATCCGCTCAACATATCAGTCCCGCGTGGCGCTGTCGCCTGCCACCGGGGCCTTGCCCTGCTCTAGCTGGCAGAATTGGCACAATCGTGGCGGAGCTTGGGCCGGGGGGAGATGTTTTGCGGCGCCGGGGTTTATTCAATCTCGGCAAAAGTCACCGGATTGTTCCCATAGCGCCGCGGTAACGCCCGATTGTTCGCGCAGGATTTGGGGGATATCCGGCTGACGTGTAGAACGAGACCCATGGCCCAACGCGCTCTCAAGATCGCCTATCTGAGTGATTTCTCGCCGCTCGACCGGAACCTCTATTCCGGCGGCAACGCGCGGATTCACGATGCGCTGCGTGACCACGCCGGAGAGGTGACCATCCTGCCCACCGGCTGGGGCGCCGCCGAACCGCTGCGCCGCGCGATCCTGCGCCTGCCCGACGCTCTCAGCTTGCGGCTGCGGTGGCGGGCACAGATGGCGCTGTCCTCGGTGGTGGCGCGGAATATCGAGGCGGCGTTGCGGCGCGAGCGTTTCGATGTGCTCTTCGGGGCCTATGCGTTTCAGGCCCTGAAAGACCTGCGGCTGCCCTATCCGATGACGGTCGCCTACACCTCCGATGCCACGCATAGCGTCTACCGCTGCTCGGAGATCGGGCAGGCCCACCCCGGATTGATCCCCGGCGGGCGGCTGTTCGACGCTTGGGTCGAGCGCGCCGAGGCCGAGGTCTTTCGCCGCGCCGACCTGCTGCTCTGGCCGTCGCAATGGCTGATGGACGCGGCGCAGGCGCGCTATGGCCTGCCTGACGACAAGGCGCAGCTGGTGCCTTGGGGCGCCAATATCGCGCCGCCTCCGGCTCCGGCGCCGCGGGCGATCTCGCGCTCGAAGCCGGTGCATCTGCTGCTGGTCGGGCGCAACTGGTGGGCCAAGGGCGGGCCGCTGGCGCTCGAGGTCACCGCGCTGCTGCGCGCACGCGGCATCGACGCGCGGCTGACGGTGATCGGCTGCGTGCCGCCCGAAGGCAGCGCCCCGCCGCATGTGGAGGTGCACCCGCAGCTCGACAAATCCGTGCCCGCGCAGGCGGAGCTGTTCCAGCAGCTCTACGCCCGCGCCCATTTCGTGGTGATGCCGAGCTTCGAAAGCTACGGGTTCGCCTTCTGTGAGGCGTCGGCGCATGGCGTGCCCTCGCTGTGCCTGCGCATCGGCGGCGTGCCGGTGCGCGATGGGATCAACGGCTTTGCGCTGCCGCCGGGCAGTGGCGCCGAAGAGTTCGCCGCGCGGATCCTCGGCTGCCTCGATGCGCCCGGACGCTACGCGGATCTGACGCGCAGCACCCGCACCGAATACGAGCAGCGGCTGAACTGGGACGCATGGGGCGCGCGCGTCGCCGAGCTTTTGCACGAACAGGTGGCCCGCAGACAGCAGGCGTCTCAGACCGCGCCCTCCGAGGGTGCCGAGGCTGCGCTCGCCGTCGGCTGACCGCTTCGGGCGCCGCTTCGCCGGTCGCGGATCGGTGATCGGGAAAGTTCTGGTCAGGATGGGGGCCTGTGCCCTAGCGTCGTGTCAGGCAACGCATTTTACCCGCAGCTTGGACCCGCATGGCGCAGACCGAACGGCAGCTCGACACTTCTCCGCGGATCTCGGACGAGATTCGCAAAACCACCTGCTACATGTGCGCCTGCCGCTGCGGGATCGACGTGCATCTCAAGGACGGCGCGCCGGTCTATATCGAGGGCAACCGCGATCATCACCTCAATCGCGGGGTGCTCTGCGCCAAGGGCGCGGCGGGGCTCAAGCAGGTCACCTCTCCGGCGCGGCTGCGCGCGCCGATGCGCCGGGTGGGTCCGCGCGGATCGGGCGAATTCGAGGAGATCAGCTGGGAAGAGGCGCTGCAGACCGCCGTGGACTGGCTGAAACCGCTGCGCGAGACGGCGCCCGAAAAGCTCGCCTTCTTCACCGGGCGCGACCAGTCGCAAAGCCTCACCGGCTGGTGGGCACAGCAGTTCGGCACGCCCAATTACGCGGCGCACGGCGGCTTTTGTTCGGTCAATATGGCGGCGGCGGGGATCTATACGCTGGGCGGCAGCTTCTGGGAGTTCGGCAGCCCCGATTGGGAGCACGCCAAGCTGCTGCTGCTGTTTGGTGTGGCCGAGGATCACGACAGCAACCCGATCAAGATGGGCCTGTCGCAGCTCAAGGCGCGCGGCGCCAAGGTGGTGTCCATCAACCCGGTACGCTCGGGCTATAGCGCCATCGCCGACGAGTGGGTCGGCATCACCCCCGGCACCGACGGGCTGCTGATCCTGTCGCTGGCGCACGAGCTGCTGCGGGCCGGGCGGATCGACCTGCAGTTCCTCGCGCATTTCACCAACGCGCCGGTGCTGGTGGACTGCGATCCGAAGTCCGAAAACTACGGCCTCTTTCTGCGCGACGCCGAGGGGCGGATGCAGGTGATCGACGCCCAGACCGGTCGCCCCGCGCCTTGGGATGCCGAAGGGGTGGAGCCCAAGCTGACCGGCCATCTGCGCCGCGCCGGGATCACCCACCGTTCGGTGATGCAGATGATCGCGGCGCGCTACATGGTGCCGGAATACGCGCCCGAGGCTGTGGCCGAGCGCTGCGGTCTGCCCGCCGAGCGCATCCGCTGGCTGGCCGCCGAACTCGCACGCGCCGCCTTCGAGGCCCCGGTGGAGCTTGACCAGCCGTGGACAGATTTTCGCGGTCGGGCGCATCGCACGATGCCGGGACGCCCGGTGGCGATGCACGCGATGCGCGGCGTCTCGGCGCATTCCAACGGGTTCCAGACCTGCCGCGCGCTGCATCTGCTGCAAAGCCTTCTTGGCGCGGTGGAGACGCCGGGCAGTTTCCGCTTCAAGCCGCCCTATCCGAAACCGCCCGAGGCCCATCCCAGACCGCATGCGCAGGCCCGCCCCGGCCAGCCGCTGGACGGCCCGCCGCTGGGCTATCCGCTCGGCCCCGAGGATCTGGCGGTAGACGAGACGGGCGCCCCGCTGCGCATCGACAAGGCGTTCAGCTGGGAGGCGCCGCTTTCGGTGCACGGCATGATGCATATGGTCATCGCCAATGCGGTGGCGGGCGATCCCTACCGGATCGACACACTGTTTCTCTACATGTCCAACATGGCGTGGAACTCGGCGATGAACACCGCCGGCACGATGGAGATGCTGACCGCGCAGGACGAAGAGGGCGACTATCTCATCCCGCGCATCATCTACTCGGACGCCTATCGCTCCGAGATGGTCGCCTATGCCGATCTGATCCTGCCCGACACCACCTATCTTGAACGGCACGACTGTATCTCGCTGCTCGACCGCCCGGTGTCGGAGCCGGATATGGCCGCCGACGCGATCCGCTGGCCGGTAGTAGCGCCGGATCGCGATGTGCGTCCCTTCCAGTCGGTGCTGCTGGATCTCGGCGCCCGGCTCGGCCTGCCGGGCATGTGGCAGGATGGCGCGCCGGTCTATGGTGATTACGCCGATTACATCACCAACCACGAGCGTAAGCCCGGCATCGGCCCGCTCGCGGGGTTCCGCATGGGGCCGCACGGGTTGCAGGACGGGCGCGGCACGCCCAATGCGGCGCAGCTGGACAGTTATATCGCGCAGGGCGGCGTGCACGGCATCCCGGTGCCGCCCGAGGCCGCCTATTACAAACCGTGGAACCGCGCCTATCAGGATTGGGCGGTAGCGACCGGCCTGCTGGAAACGCCCGCGCCCTATCTGGTGCAGCTCTGGTCCGAGCCGCTGCGCCGCTTCCAGCGCGCCGCCGAAGGGCAGGGCACGCGGCAGCCTCCCGAGGCGCTGCGCCCGCGCATTGCCGCCGCCATGGAGCCTCTGCCGACGTGGAGCGCGCCGCTGTCGGAGGGCTTTGAGGATCCGGCCGAGTATCCGCTGCATGCGATCACCCAGCGGCCCATGGCGATGTATCACAGCTGGGGCAGCCAGAACCCGTGGCTGCGGCAGATACACGGGGTGAACCCGCTCTATGTCCCCGGTGTCTGGTGGCGCGAGCTGGGTCTTTCCGAAGGCGACTGGCTGCGCGTCATCTCCGCCCATGGTGAGATCACCGTGCCCGCCGCCCGCATGGAGGCGCAAAGCGAGGGGGTGGTCTGGACGTGGAACGCCATCGGCAAGCGCAAGGGCGCATGGGGTCTCGATGCGGCGGCACCCGAGGCCACCAAGGGCTTTTTGCTCAATCACCTGATTCCCGAGCTTCTGCCCGAGCGCGGTGATGGTCGCCGCTGGTCGAATTCCGACCCGGTCACCGGTCAGGCGGCATGGTTCGACCTGCGCGTCCGGCTGGAAAAGACGCCGCCGCCGCCCGAAGCGCAGCCCGCATTTCCGCCGCTCTGGCGGCCCGCCTAGGCGCTTCGTCTAGACCCAAATATCCCGGGGTCCGGGGCAGCGCCCCGGTCCCTCGCCCGCCACTCAGACGAAACGCCGGATCATGACAGACCACCCCGACCACACGCACAGACAACTCGGCCTCGTGATCGACCTTGATACCTGCGTCGGCTGTCACGCCTGCGTGGTGGCCTGCAAGGGCTGGAACACCCAGAGCCAGCCCAGCCCGCTGTCGGATCAGGACCCCTATGGTGCCGATCCTTCGGGCACCTTCCTCAACCGCGTGCACAGCTATGAGGTGACGCCCGAGGCCGGTCCCACACAGCTGGTGCATTTCCCCAAGTCCTGCCTGCATTGCGCCGATGCGCCCTGCGTCACCGTCTGTCCCACCGGGGCCAGCTACAAGCGGGTCGAGGATGGCATCGTGCTGGTCAACGAGAGCGACTGCATCGGCTGCGGGCTTTGCGCTTGGGCCTGTCCCTATGGCGCGCGCGAGATGGACCCGGCGGCGGGGGTGATGAAGAAATGCACGCTCTGCGTCGACCGCATCTACAACGAGACCCTGCCCGAAGAGGACCGCGAGCCCGCCTGCGTGCGCACCTGCCCGGCCGGGGCGCGGCATTTCGGCGATCTTGCCGACCCCGAAAGCGAGGTCAGCCTGCTGGTCGAGGAACGTGGCGGGATCGAGTTGATGCCCGAACAGGGCACCAAGCCGGTCAACCGCTACCTGCCGCCGCGCCCGCGCGATGCGTGGCAGGGCGAGGTGGACGTGCTGGCGCCCTTCCTCGCGCCGGTGGCCGAAGAGCCGCGCGGCCTGTTGGGCTGGATCGACCGCACGCTTGCGAGGCTCTGACCATGCATCCGGCGCCCTCGCTTCTGGTCTTCACCACTCTCTCGGGTCTCGGCTTTGGCCTGCTGTTCTGGCTCGGCATCGACCTCTCGCCACCCAGCGGCTGGACCGCCTTCGCCTTCCTCGCGCTGGCCTATGCGCTGGCGCTTGCCGGGCTCGCCGCCTCGGCCTTTCATCTGGGGCACCGTGAGCGCGCGCTCAAGGCGTTCAGCCAATGGCGCAGCAGCTGGCTCTCGCGCGAGGCTTGGGCGGCGGTGATCACGCTGCTCTTGGGCGGCGGCTATGGTCTGACGCTGCTCATCGGCACCCCGGTCCTGCCGCTCGGCTGGCTTGCCGCGCTGGCGGCTTTGGCCACCGTCACCGCGACCGCGATGATCTATGCGCAACTCAAAACCGTGCCGCGCTGGCACCACCGCTCCACCCCGGCGCTGTTTCTTAGCTATGCGCTGGCGGGCGGCGCCTTGCTGGCGGGGCAGCTGCTCGCGGCGTTGGTGCTGCTGACCCTCACCGGCGCACTGCAGGTCTGGGTGTGGGTCGACGGCGACAGCCGCTTTGCGCGCAGCGCCAGCACCCTTGCCAGCGCCACCGGCCTAGAGCCGCAGGGCACGCCCCGCGCGCTCTTTGCGCCGCATACGGGCGGCAATTACCTCACCCGCGAGATGGTCTTTGTGGTCGCCCGCCGCCATGCGCTGAAGCTGCGGATCATCGCGCTGCTGCTGGCGGTACTGCTGCCCTTGGCCGGTCTGCTCGCACTGTTGCTGCTTTCCCTGCCCGGCGCGGCGCTGCATCTGCTGGCCCTCATTTCCCTTGTCTCGCATGTGGCGGGCGTGCTTGTCTCGCGGTGGTTGTTTTTTGCTGAGGCCGAACATGTGGTTGGCCTCTACTACGGGAGTCGTTGAGTGTGCCGTTTCTCGCCGGGTTCGATACGCGCTGGCCGGATGTGGCCGCCTATCTCTCCGCGCTCACCGGCGATCTCGACGAGGCCCGGCGGCTCGACCGTCTCGCGGAGTATCTGGCGCCCGAGGTGATCTCGCACGAAGCGCTCGGCGCGCTTGTGGAACCCGAGGTGCTGGGCGCGGATCTGGCGGCGCGGGCGGCGGCGCTGAGCGGTGCGCGCCTGCTCCCCGAAGAGCGGCTCTGGCAGGCGACGGCGCAGAACGCCTTTGTCGCCGCCGAGCGGTGTCACGTCACCGCACGGCACGACGGGGCGGGGCTCTACGGCCCTCCGTCGCGCGCGCGCGTGCAGTTCACCCAGATGACCGAGCGGCACTGCGTGGCAGGGCAGCTGCACGAGCAATGGGTGCTGCGCGACGAGGCGGCGATCCTGCGGCAGATCGGCGTCGATATGCTCGAAGGCGCCCGCTGGCGGCTGGCCGCCGCGCCGCGCGAGACCTACCCGCCGCGCTATACCGCGCGCGGCAACGACAGCCCGTGGGGCGCGGCGCTGACCGATCTGCTGGAGCGGGTGATGAATGGCGAACTGGCGGTGATGGCGCAGGAGTATGATCCGGCCGCCGAGCTCTTTCTTCCCGGCGCGGAGACCGGCTGCGGCCCGCGCGAGGCCGAGACCTTCTGGCTGGGGCTGCGCGCGGCCTTCCCCTCGGCGCGGTTCGAGGTAGACCACGCGCTCGGCGCAGAAGACCCGCTGTCGCCGCCGCGGGCCTGCCTGCGCTGGTCGCTCAGCGGCACTCATGACGGGCATGGCGCTTTCGGCGCCCCCACCGGCGCGCCGGTGCATATCCTTGGTATGACGCAGGTGGAGTTCGGCCCCGATGGCCTGCGCCGCGAATGGACGATCTACGATGTGCCCGGCGTCTGGGCGCAGATCCTGCGCGCCACCGGCACCGCCTGAGCGTCCTTAGACACTTAGACAGGTTTGATCAGGCTGGTTTGATCAGTTTGGCGGTGCGACGGCTCCGAAGGGGTCTTCACCGAAGCGATTGCGCCCCGGCGTGCCCTTCGATGCGAGCCAGACGATCAGGACGATGATCCCGATCAGCGGGATCAGCGCCAGCCAGTACCACCAACCGCTGCGGTCGGTGTCATGCAGCCGCCGGACGGTGACCGAGATGTAGGGCAGCACCACCAGCAGCCCGAAGACCGACGAGAAAGGCGCGAATTGCGTCTGCGACGATACGGCGGCGCTGGTTTCGGTGGTGACGGTGGTGGTCTGCCCGAAGAGCGCCAGATCCAGCAGCCCCAGCAGCAGCCCGCCGCCATAGACGAAGAGCGCGAACCACCAGAACTCCGAGCGCGCGGCGCGGCCCGAGAAAGTCACATATTTGCTCAGGCAGGTCTTTACGGCTTGGGTGAACCCCATGGCGGTGCCTCCGTTCCTGTTTAGGCTTTGTTTCGGCGCAATCTAAGACACCTTAGAGCCGAAAGCCCCTTGGTGCGAGCCTTGTGCAAGGCGGGTCTCAGCCCTTCTTCTTGCCGCCAAAGAATCCGCGGATGCGCCCGCCGGCCTCGTCGAGATTGTCGCCCATCTCTTCGAGCGCCGGGTCGATCCGGGCGCGGCGGAACCGCCGCCAGCGCACCCAGACCGCCCATGCGAAGGCCGCCAGCAGCGTCAGCACAATGATGTTGGTCCAAGGAATGATGCGCACGTCGGGCCCATCGACCGGCCGGATCGAGACGGCGTTGGGGTAGATCGACAGGAACTCGTTGCGCCAGCCGTAATGTTTGATCGCCACCCATTGCGGATCTGCCGCGCCCGAGCGCAGGTCATTGGCCTCGGCCTGCAGGTTCGAGGTGTCGAACTTGAAATAGGGCGGCCAGCCCCAGCTGGTGTCCTCGTTGCGGTAGACCATCACCTTGTCGTTCGCCAGACGGGTCTGGATGAAGAACACGTCGCGCCCGCCGGTTGCGGCGGCGCTCTTGCTGCCCGCCTGACTCCAGAACCAGCGGTTCACCGAACCCGGTGTCTCGCGCTTCTCGTAGGTGTCGGTGATGCGGGCGATGTCGTGCTGCGGCAGCGTGTAATGCAGGAAGGCGCCGACGAGCAGCCAGAAGAGCACGATGAAGGTCCATTTCACATAGGTCACTTGGGCTCTCCTGATGATGCGGCGCGCAGGCGCGGTGCGCCTCCTCCTCAGGTGACCTGTCGGCGCAGGAAAATCAACCGTCTGGCGGCAAAACAACCCAAGCTCCGCCGCTGCACGGCCCGCGCGTCCTACTTCCTCTTGGCGAAAATATCCCGGGGGTGAGGCGCGCAAGCGCCGAGGGGGCAGCGCCCCCCCGGACCAGAGCCTAGCCGACCACGTTGAACGCCGGGCCGTAGGGATAGCCGGTGATGTTCTCAGCGCCATTCTCGGTGATCACCAGAATGTCGTGCTCGCGGTAGCCGCCCGCGCCGGGCTGGCCTTCGGGGATCGTCAGCATCGGCTCCATCGAGACCACCATGCCGGGCGCCAGCACGGTGTCGATATCCTCGCGCAGTTCCAGCCCGGCCTCGCGGCCATAGTAATGCGACAGCACGCCAAAGCTGTGGCCATAGCCGAAGGTGCGGTATTGCAGCAGATCGCGCTCTGACAGGAAGCCGTTGAGCGCATGTGTCACCTCGGCGCAGCTCACCCCCGGCTTCAGCAGCGACAGGCCCAGCTCGTGGGTGGCGACATTGGCCTCCCAGATGGCAAGGGACGCGGGGTCGACCTCGCCGACAAACAGCGTGCGCTCGAGCGCGGTGTAATAGCCCGAGATCATGGGAAAGCAGTTGAGCGAGAGGATATCGCCCCGCTGCAGCGCCCGCGCGGTCACCGGGTTATGCGCGCCGTCGGTGTTCAGCCCCGACTGGAACCACACCCATGTGTCGCGATACTCGGCATCCGGGAGGCGCTTCGCGATCTCCAGTTCCATCGCGTCGCGCCCGGCCATGGCGATATCGATCTCGCGCGCGCCCTCCCGCACTGCCTCGCGGATGGCATAGCCGCCGATGTCGGCGACCTGCGCGCCATGGCGGATGAGCGCGATCTCGGCGGGGGATTTCATCATCCGCTGGCGCATGGTGGCGGGGGCGATATCGCGGCTCTGCGCCGGCGTGAGGAACTCATCGAGCAGCGCCTTCTGCGCCAGCGTCAAATGATCGCCCTCATAGCCGATCACCTTGCCGCTGCCGGTGACCTGCCGCACCGCGCGCCACAGGTTGTTCCGCGCCCAGTCCGTATAAGTGATGTTATCGCCATGGCAGCGCCGCCACGGCTGGCCAGCGTCGATGCCGGCGCTGATCGTGACGCTCTCGGTGGCGGTGACCACCAGCGCGTAGGGCCGCCCGAAGCTGCAATAGAGAAACCCCGAGTAATAGGCGATATTGTGCATCGAGCTGAGCACGCAGGCGTCGATTCCCTGCGCCGCCATCTCAGCGCGCAGCCCGTTGAGCCGGGCGTCATATTCCTCGGGCGCGAAGGGCAGCGGAGCCTTCTCGCCGTTGTGGAATCGGTAGCTGGCGGGGCGGGTGTTCACTTGGTGGTCCATATGGCCCTCCTTTGGATGCGGAGGGGCGGAACCCGACCCTGCCGCAGAGACAAAGCAAGGTCCCGGCGTTCAGGACGGTTGTGTCTTTGGATGATGGGAACTCACCCGGTGACAGGGCGTGCCAAGCGGCACCGGCGACGCCATCGCCTGCCCGCTGCCGAAGATGCGGCGGGCAGGCGGTTTTGGCAAGAGCGCTGTTTCACGTGGAGCGTTCCGCGGCGTCCACTCGAGGCTGGTGAGGGGCGCTGCCCCTCACACTCCCCGGGATATTTTCGCCAAGAGGAAGCAGGCAGCTTCCCCGCAGGGCTTAGACGCTCAGGCAGACGTATTTCATCTCGAGGTAATCCTCGATGCCGTGGTGGCTGCCCTCGCGGCCGAGGCCGGACTGTTTGACGCCGCCGAAGGGGGCAAGCTCGGTTGAGATGAGGCCGGTGTTGACGCCGACGATGCCATATTCCAGCGCCTCGGCGACCTTGTACACGCGGCTCAGGTCGTTGGCGTAGAAGTAGGACGCAAGGCCAAAGATCGTGTCGTTGGCCATCTCGATCACCTCGTCCTCATTTTCGAATTTGAACAGCGGCGCGAGCGGGCCGAAGGTCTCTTCGGTGGCGAATTTCATCTCGCGCGTGGCGCCGGTGACGATGGTCGGGCCGAAGAACTGCCCCTGCAGCTCATGCGCCTCGCTGCCGAGGATAACCTTGGCGCCCTTTTCCTTGGCGTCGGCGATATGCTCCTGCACCTTGTCGATCGCCTTGGAGGTGATCAGCGGGCCAAGATCGGTGCCCTCTTCCAGCCCGTCGCCGACCTTGAGCTTGGCCACCTCGGCGGCGAGCTTCTCGGCGAAGGCATCATAGACCCCGGCCTGCACGTAAATGCGGTTGGCGCAGACGCAGGTCTGGCCGTTGTTGCGGAACTTGCAGGCGATGGCGCCCTGCACCGCTTCGTCGAGATCGGCGTCGTCAAAGACGATGAAGGGCGCGTTGCCGCCCAGTTCCATCGAGCATTTCATCACTTGATCAGCACCCTGCCGCAGCAGGATGCGGCCCACTTCGGTGGAGCCGGTGAAGGTCAGCTTGCGCACCTTGGGGTTTTCGCAGAACTCCTTGCCCGCTTCCGAGGCAGAGGAGGTCGGCACCACGTTGAACACGCCCGCCGGGATGCCTGCGCGCTTGGCCAGCACCGCCAGTGCCAGCGCCGACAGCGGGGTTTCCGAGGCTGGGCGCGCGACGAAGGAACAGCCCGCCGCCAGCGCCGGACCGGCCTTGCGGGTGATCATCGCGGTGGGAAAGTTCCACGGGGTGATCGAGGCGGCAACGCCAATGGGCTGCTTGAGCACCATGATGCGCTTGTCGCGGGCGTGGCCGGGGATCGTCTCGCCGTAGACCCGCTTGGCCTCTTCGCCAAAGAACTCGATGAACGATGCGCCATAGGCGATCTCGCCCTTGGCCTCGGCCAGCGGCTTGCCCTGTTCGGCGGTCATGATGGTGCCAAGATCGTCCTGATTCTCCATGATCAGGTCGAACCATTTGCGCAGCACCTGCGCGCGCTCCTTGCCGGTCCATTGCGCCCAGCTTTTCTGCGCGATGTAGGCGCCGTCGATGGTGCCGGCGATCTGGGCGCGGCTGAGGTCGGCGACCTTGGCGATCACGTCGCCGCGCGCGGGGTTGGTCACGTCAAACTCGCCGTCGGCGCCGGTGATCCATTCGCCATTCACGAAGGCGCGGGTCTCGAGCAGCGTGGGATCCTTCAGCAGCCCGGGAAGGTTGGTGGTCTGGTCGAGCATGGGAGCCTCCTTGGTTCGTGTCGCGCTCCGCCGCGTTTTCTGCTGCGGAGGTCGGTGCATCTGTTATTCCCGAGTCTAGTACGAGAACGGAGAAAGACGATGGACCTTAGCGACGCATATGCCAATGCAGCTCATATCGAGGGGGCGGCGGATTACCCGCCACGCTGGTCGGCGGCGGCGGAGGTCTTTCGGGCCGAGATGCAGGCTGCGGGGCGGCTGCGCAGCCTCTCCTATGGCGAAGGCGAACGGCAGGCGCTCGATCTGTTCCTGCCCGAGGGCACGCCGCGCGGGCTCGTGGTTTTTGTGCATGGCGGCTACTGGTTGAAGTTCGACCGCTCGGTCTGGTCGCATCTGGCCGCCGGACCGCTGGCGCAGGGCTGGGCGGTGGCGATGCCGTCTTATGACCTCTGCCCCGAGGTGCGGATCAGCGAGATCACCCGGCAGATCGCCACTGCGGTCACCGTGGCGGCGGGCGAAGTGGCCGGACCGCTGCGTCTTACCGGGCATTCCGCCGGGGGCCATCTGGTCGCGCGGATGTTGGCGCCGGGCCTGTTGCCTGCCCCGGTGGCCGAGCGGATCGCTGGCGTGGTGCCGATCTCGCCGCTCTCGGACCTCGCGCCGCTGATGCAGACCGACATGAACGCCGGGCTGAAGCTGGATGCGGCGGAGGCCGAGGCCGAGAGCCCCATCCACCAGCCCGCGCCGCAGGTGCCGGTGACGGTCTGGGTGGGCGGTGACGAGCGTCCGGTGTTTCTCGATCAGGCGCGCTGGTTGGGCGAAGCGTGGAGCGGGGGCGACTGCGACGTGGTGATCGACCCGGGCCTGCATCATTTCAACGTGATCGACGGGCTGGCCGAGGTCAGCAGCCCGCTCTGCCGGGCCGTGACCGGAGACTGACGCAAGCAAGGGCGCGCGTGCCGCGCCCTCACTCTGCCCGCTTTATTCTGCCAGTTGGACGATCTGCAGAAGCTGCCAGACCGTCATATTGTGCACCGGCTCGATGTCCAACTCGGGGTGTTCATCGTAGGGGAACATCACCCAAAGCGGGCCGTTGTTTTCGAGCGGGAAGGGCTCGCCGTTCACCCGCGTGGTGACGATCGGATAGGCGTCGGTCAGATATTGGGCGTTCTCGGTCAGGTCGATCTTCGCGTGATAGCCGTCGTCGGCGACAAACTCGATCATCCCGCCGTTCGCCGGATCGGGCAGACCCGCTTCTTTCAGAACGTCGATCAGCAGCGGGCCGCTGAAGCTCTGCTCTTCCCACGTCCATTGGGTTTCGGTGCTGAACTCATGCTGCGGGAGCGCTTCCAGCGCCTCGCGGTCGAGCGCGGTTTCCACGCCCTCTGCGGTGATCACCGTGAGCAGGGTTTCCGACGCCGAAGCGGGGACGGCGATCCCCGAAAGCGCGATAAATGCCGAAAATGCGGCAGCCGTTTGCCGGAGGCTGGAAAAGCAGGCCAAAGGCGGGATGGGAAATGCAATCGACACATCAAATCTCCTTCGTGACTTCAAAAGTTTAGGGCCAAGACTCGAGCCATGGAACGGGGCGCCGCGCCGCACCCATTAATTGTTGTTAATTCCCCAAGGCGTAGCCTGATTCTTCGGCATTTTGAGGGCCTTCCGAGAGGCTGGGTAGGCAGGTATTTGCCGTAGCGTCATCAAGGCGTCATACGGACATCACGCGCGCGTTACATTGCGGCCCCATGGCGGTGCGGACCGATAACAGGGGGACGTCACATGACCATCCGCACGCTGTGCCTCACCTCGGCGCTGGCGCTTTTCGCCGGTGCCGCGCAGGCCGAGATAAATTTCAACCGCATTGCAAGCTTTGCCACGCCCGAGAACATGGCCGAGGGCGAGGACCGTGCGCGCGTGACCTCGGCCGAGATCATCTATGCCTCGGAAGACGGCAACACGCTGGTCTACACCGACAGCCCGCTGGGCGTGATCGGCCGTATCGACATTACCGACCCGCGCGCGCCGAAGCCGCTGGGCAACATCGAGATGGGCGGCGAGCCGACCTCGGTGGCCGTCGCGGGCGACACCGCTTTTGTGGGTGTGAACACCTCCGAGAGCTACACGGCGCCTTCGGGCAAGCTCGAGATGGTGAACATGCAGAGCGGCGAGATCGTCGGCGCGTGTGACCTTGGCGGCCAGCCCGACAGCGTGGCGCTGTCCAAGGACGGCAGCTTTGTCACCGTGGCGATCGAGAACGAGCGTGACGAAGACGCCGGCGATGGCCGGGTGCCGCAGATGCCTGCGGGCTATGTGGCGATCCTCGACGTGGTGGATGGCGCGGCGCAATGCGACAGCCTTGTGAAGGCGGATGTCACCGGCCTTGCCGAGATCGTGCCGGAAGACCCCGAGCCCGAGTTCGTCGACGTGAACGGCGCCGGTGAGATCGTGGTCACCCTGCAAGAGAACAACCACATCGTGGTGCTGAACAAATCGGGGGAGGTGCTCAGCCACTTCTCGGCGGGCAGCACGGATCTGACCGAGATCGACGCCACCGACGAGCGCGGCGCGCTGATCTTCACCGAGAGCCAGGAAGGCCGCCTGCGCGAGCCCGACTCGGTGCAATGGCTGGATGACGAGCACTTCGCCATCGCCAATGAGGGCGACATGGACGGCGGCTCGCGCAGCTTCACCGTCTTCAACAAAGACGGCACCGAGGTTTACGACAGCGGCAACGCCTTCGAACACGCGGTGGTTCAGGTCGGCCACTACCCGGACAAGCGCTCGGACGCCAAGGGTGCCGAGCCCGAGGGTATGGAGGTCGCGACCTTTGACGGCACGCCCTATATGATCCTGCTCTCCGAGCGCGGCTCGGTCGCCGGGGTCTATGACATGACCGACCCTGCCGCCCCGGTGCTGAAGCAGATGCTGCCCTCGGGCATCGCCCCCGAAGGTGCCGTGGCCATCCCGCAGCGCAACCTGCTGGTCACCGCCAACGAAGAAGACCTGATCGAAGACGGCGGCGTGCGCGCCCATGTGATGATCTACGAGTATGCCGAGGGCGCGGCGATGTACCCGACGCTGACCTCTGAAGGCGCGGATGAACTGATCGGCTGGGGCGCGATCTCGGGCATGGTCGCGGGCGATGACGGCATGGTCTACGCGGTCAACGACAGCTTCTACGGCTTTCAGCCGCGCATCTTCACCATCGACCCTTCGTCGAAACCGGCACGCATCACCAAGGCACTCGACGTGACCCGCGCGGGCCGTCCGGCGCAGAAGCTCGACCTCGAGGGGATCACGCTCGACGGCGAGGGGGGCTTCTGGCTCGCCTCTGAGGGCAATACCGCGAAGCTGATCCCGCATGCGCTCTACCACGTGAGCGCCGAGGGGGAGATCGAAGAGGAAGTCGGCCTTCCGGCAGAGCTGCTGGCGCAGGAGAAGCGCTTTGGCTTCGAGGGCATCACCATGGTGGATGGCACGCTGTGGATGGCCGTGCAGCGCGAGTGGACGGGCGATCCGGAAAACCACGTGAAGCTTGTCTCCTACAATCCCGAGACCAAGGAATGGGGCGCCGTGCTCTATGCCAAGGCCGCGCCCGAAAAGGGCTGGGTCGGACTGTCGGAGATCACCGCGCATGGCGATTTCGTCTATGTGGTGGAGCGTGACAACCAGATCGGTGCCGCTGCGGTGACCAAGAAGGTCTATCGCATCCCGCTGGCAGAGATGGTGGCGGCCCCGCTCGGTGGCGACCTGCCGGTGGTCAGCAAGGAAGAGGTGCGCGACCTGATCCCCGACCTCAAGGGCTGGGGCGGCTATGTGGTCGACAAGGTCGAAGGCCTCGCCATCGCGGAGGACGGCACCGCCTATGTTTCGACCGACAATGACGGTGTCGACGACAGCTCGGGCGAGACCTTCTTCTGGAGCTTCAAGCTCGACTGATTCGGCGTCTTGTTGAGCTTGAAGGGCGCCGTGCGGGAGACCGTGCGGCGCCTTTGTTATGCGCGGCGCGACGTGGGGAGATCGGGCCGTGCGTATTTTTAAAGAGAAGAAGCGTCAGGGGCTGCGCAGCAGCGGCGGGATCAGCTCGGCCAGCAGGTCGAAGACGAGGCGGATGCGGCGGGAGCTGTGCACCTCGCGGTGCGCGACCAGCCAGACCGGGAATGGGATCTCGAGATCCGGCAGGGCGCGGCTCAGGCGCGGGTCGGCGTCGCCGAGGCCAAGCGGGCCGACACCGATGCCGAGACCGGCGCGGGTCATCTCCCAGTGCACGAGGTGGCTGGAACTGATCAGGGGGAAATTCGCCTCGGTGACCGGGATGCCGAGGCCCTTCAGAAAGCTCATATGCGGGCCGGGATCCTCGAAGGCGATGAATTCGGCTGCCGCGAGATCGGGCAGCGCCTTGAGCGGCGGCAGCTTAGCGAGATAGGCCTTTGTGGCGTAGAAGCTGCCGCGATCCTCGGCGATCTTGCGGGCGATGAGGTCGGGCTGTTCGGGGCGGGCGTTGCGCAGGGCGATATCCGCCTCACGCCGCTTGAGGTCGCGGATGGCGTTGGAGGCGAGCACTTCGATGGTCAGCCCCGGCGCGGCGGCGCGGATCTGCGGCAGCACCTGCGGCAGCAGCCAGCCGGCGTAAATTTCGGAGGCGGTGATCGTCACATGGCCCGCGATCTGCTGCTGTTGGCCCGAGGCGACGCGCGACAGGTGCTCTGCCGCTTCGCCCATGGCCCGCGCGTGTTCGGCCAGTTGCAGGCCCGCCTCGGTCAGCTGCAGCCCGGTGCCATGCCGTTCGAAGAGCGTGAGGCCAAGATCTGCCTCCAGCGCCGCCACCTGCCGCCCCAGCGTCGGCTGGCTCATCCCCAGCGCGCGGGCCGCCGCGGAGAGCGAGCCTTCCTCGGCGGTGGCCAGAAAGCCCCGCAGCCGGTTCCAGTCGAAACGCAATCCCTGCCAATCCATGCGTATTTGTATGGGGTGTCTGCGATATGGGTCAATATTCATGCGTCACCGCAGCGGGTAACTTGCGGGCATCTCGTCTCATCGCATCTCGCTTCAAGGAAAGCCCGTCATGAAAGCCGTCACCGCCCGCCGTTATGGCCCCGTCGAAACCCTGCGTGTCGAAGATCTGCCGCGCCCCGTGCCGGGGCCGGGGGAGGTTCTGATCCGCGTCCATGCCGCCTCTGTCACCACCGCCGACTGGCGGCTGCGCGCGGCGGCGTTTCCCGGCGGGCTGGCGCTGATCGGGCGGCTGGTGGCGGGCCTTTGGAAGCCGCGCCATCTGGTGCCCGGCTCGGATGTGGCGGGCGAGATCGTCGCGCTGGGCGCGGGGGTGCAGGGCTTTGCCGTGGGGCAGCGCGTGCTGGCGGTGCTGGGCCACGGCGGGCACGCCGACTACGCGCTTGCCAAGGCCAGCGGCGCGCTGGTGCCGATCCCCGAGGGCATGGGCTATGACGCTGCTGCGGCGCTGCCGTTCGGCGCGCTGACCGCATTGGAGTTCCTGCGCGAGGTGGCGCGGGTGCAGCCCGGCCAGCGCGTGCTCATCCTCGGGGCCTCGGGCGGGGTCGGAGCCTATGCGGTGCAGATCGCCGCCGCGCTGGGGGCCGAGGTCACCGCCGTGGCGGGGCCGGGGCGCAGAGAGCTGCTCATGGGGCTCGGCGCGGCGGAGGTGCTGGATTACACCCGCGACCGCCCTGGCGGGCGGTTCGATTTGATCTTTGACACGGTGGGCGCGCTGGACTGGCCGCGCAGCCGCCGCCTGCTTGCGCCGCAGGGGCTGTTCCTGCCGCTGAACTTCGGCCTGCGTGAGCTGTGGCATTTGCTGCGCGCCAAGCTCGCGGGCGGCCCGCGGCTCCGGCTTCATGTCAGCGGAGACAGCCGCGCCGCTCTCGAGGCCCTGCTGGACATGTGGCGCGCGGGGCAGCTGACGCCGGTGATCGGCGCGCGCTTTCCCCTCGCGCAGATCGTGCAGGCGCACCAAATGGTCGAGACCCGGCACCGGGCGGGCGCGGTGATCCTGCAGGTGGGTGAAGAGTCGCCCGGATCCGCAAGCGGCGCTATGCTGGCGGAGACGCCCGCGCGTCTGCAGGATCAGGTGGCGTGACGCATCCGGGTTCACAGCGCTGCCATAAAGCCATCGTTCTATGGCAGCGATCTTGCCGTCATATCTGGGAGCGGACGTGATGAAGGTGATGAACTGGAACATCGAATGGATGAACAACTGGTTCTCGGGGAATCACGAGCCCAGATGGGGGAGCGGGTCGCTGAGCGCCGAGGAGGCGCAGCGTGTGGCCGAGAAGGTCGCGCGGGTGATCCGGCGCACCAGCCCCGATATCCTCTGCGTGCAGGAAGGGCCGAGCGCCGCGCAGGAGATGCAGCTCTTTCTCGACGATCATCTGTCTGAGGGTGGTGTGCCGCTCTACGAGGCGCTGATCGGCAAGGCGGGCGGGGCGCAGAAGCTCTATGTGCTGCGCAAGCTGGGCGGTGCTGCCGAGATCATCGACCATGCCACCGATCCGCTCACGTTGGCGCTGGAAGACGTGTGGCGGGCGGATGTGGATGGCGACCTGCTGCTGCAGCCCTATGATTTCACCCGCGTGCCAATGGTGGTGGATGTGAAACCGGCGGAGGGCGTGCCCTTCCGGATCGTGGTGCTGCATACGAAATCGAAATATGTGCACAACGGGCAGGTGCTGTTCAACGATCCGGCGCGGCGGCAGGAGTTCATTGCCGCGGCGATGAAGGCACGGCGGCGGATCGCGGCGGAAGGCTTTCGCCTGAGAACCTATCTCGATGAGCTCATCAAGGCGAATGGCGACGAGCGGGTGATCGTCACCGGCGATTGGAACGACGGCCCGGGCCCCGATTTTTTCGAGCGGCAATATCTGTCTCACAATATCGCGGACATCGTGCTTGGAAGCACCTTCTACCCGGAACTGATCTTTCAGCACCCGATCCTGAGACATGTCTCTCCGGCGCTGCAGTTCACCGCGCGGTTTGACGATTTTGTCGACAACGTGCGGGACCGGCCGTTGCTGCTGGATCATTTCGCCGTCTCGCCAGCACTGGCCGCAGAGGTCGTGGACGCGGGGATCGCGCATGACGCGTTTGAGGATGAGATCGACGGATCCGGTTCGGCGCGGGTGCAGCGGGCCAGCGATCACCGCCCGATCTGGCTGGAGATTTAGGCCGCGGCCAGAGTGCCCGCTCGCCAGAACACGAAAAAGGCCCCGGTGGGTCCACCGGGGCCTCAATACGTCAGAATGCGGTGCTCAGTTCACCGACTTGCTGTCGACCACGTCCTTTTCGATCGCTTCGGTCCGCTGTGGGCGGGCGATGGCGATGCGTCGCGGTTTCAGCGCCTCGGGAATTTCGCGGCGCAGGTCGATGTGCAGCATGCCGTTCTCGTGGGTCGCGCCTTCGACACGCACGTGATCGGCAAGGGTGAAGCGGCGCTCGAAGGCGCGGGTGGCGATGCCACGGTGCAGATAGCTGCGGCCTTCGCCCTCGTCGGACTTCTTGGCCGAGACCACCAGCGCGTGATCCTTCACCTCGACCGACAGATCCTCGTCGGCAAAGCCGGCCACGGCGATCGAGATGCGGTAGGCATCGTCGGCGGTCTTTTCAATGTTGTAGGGCGGGTAGCTGGGCTGGGCCACGTCACTGGCCAGAACCCGGTCCATCATGTCGGCGATCTGGTCGAAACCGACGGTGGCACGATAGAGCGGGGCAAGATCGAAATGTCGCATGGGAATCCTCCGTTGAGCGATACCATCAAGTCGCGCCTTTCCTTGGGGAACAGGCGCTTAGGTTGGCCGGAGCCCTGTCTCAGGCGCCCCGGTAACCTTCAGATGGGGAGGGATTTTGCCGCTTTCAAGACCCTCGCTAGCCGGTCTGCCAAACGCCGCTAGGGCCGCACGAAGCGGGCCCCGGTGCCCTCGCGCCCGCCGCCCACGGTGATGCGCCGCGCGCCGCTGCTGACGACGGGCCGCGCGTCCTCCCTGCGCAGCCGCGCGGCCAGCGCGGGCACCAGCGCCGAGATACCGGGACCGAAGGCGGTCGCGCCGCCAGAGGCCGAAATCCCGGACGCCGAAATCACCGACAGGATGCGCAGCCGCCCGTTGTCGCGGTAAAAGACCGGCGCGCCGGAACTGCCGAAGGTCACATCGCAGTCGAACCCCAGCACGTCGTCGGCGTAATGCGCGGTGATGGCGCAGGACGGCTCGCGCGAGAGCACCTCCTCACGACCCTGCCCGTAGGAAAGCACCGTCACCTCGCTGCCGTCGGGCGCGTGATCGAGCAGGCGGAAGGGATCGGCCTCGGCGATGGTCACCGGCGCCTCGAGCTTCAGCAGCGCCACATCCAGCGCCACCATCTCATGGCTGGGCTTGGCGCGCCTTGCATAGCGCTCCGGCGTCACCCAGCGGCGCACGCGCTGCGCGACGATCTGCGTGCCGTGGTGATAGCCGGCGCGAAAGGTCAGGCTCTCGGGCGGGCGCGGCGCGCCGTTTTCCTCATAAAGGCAATGGGCGGCGGTCAGCACGATGTCGCGCGCAATCAGCGCGCCGGTGCAGATCGAGTCCTTGCCCTCGACCCGGCCCACCGCCTCCCAGCCAAGCAACTCGCCACGCCGGTCGAGCACGTCGAAATTGGCGCCGCCCCCTTCCGAGCCAGATTGCGCGCCCGCAAGCGCGGGCAGGCCGATCAGGGCGGCTGTCAGCAGGAAACGCAGCCTCATGGTTTGATGAACTTCGCGCCGGTGTCGCGGCGGCTGCCTGCGCTGAGCGGGTTGAACACGTCGTCCTCGTCAAGCGCCCCGCGCAGCCGCGCCAGAGGCGTATCAAGACCGGTGGCCAGAGACACCGGCTCGCCGCCCGCCTGCGCCTTGGCCGAGATCACTGACACGATGCGCGGCGTGCCTTCGGCAAAGGAAAACACCGGCGATCCGGAACTGCCGAAATCCACCGAGCAATCGAGCACCAGCATGCTGTCCTGCTTGTCGAGAACGCCGCAATAGTCCTGCAGCGAGGGCGCCTCCGAGCGGTCATGCGCGTAAGACACCACGCCCAGTTCGTCACCAGCCTCGGGCAGCGGGCCAAGGCCGAAAGGGGCGATGGCGCTGTTGCGGATCGGCAGCTGCAATTCGATCACCGCCACGTCGTGCCGCACGCGCTCGGGGCTGGCGGGGGCCATGAAATCATAATCCTCCAGCGCCACCGCGCGGCGCACCCGGCGATAGGCGGCGGCGCGGCCATTGCGCCAGCCCGCTAGGAACTGGATCTGCTCGACCGGCACACGGGCGCCGGTGCTGGCGTCGAACAGGCAATGCGCCGCGGTGAGCACTAGGTCAGGGGCGATCAGCGCGCCGGTGCAAAAGGCTTTGCCGCCGATCTCGAGCCGACCGACGGCCTCCCAGCCCCGGCCATCCTCGCGGCTTTCCATGGAGAAGAGTCCGCCGCTCTGTGCAAAGGCCGGCATGGCCAGCAGCAAGAGCAGCGCAATAAGGTATTTCACGCCGGTGACTCCCTGTTCGCCCCATCACGCTAGGGAACGTCTGAGGCGAAATTTGGGCGCAGTGCCGCTTTCGGCCGGTCCTCAGTCCGGGCTTCAGTCCGCTTCGGCCAGCGCCCTTGGTTTCGGCCCGCCGGTGGCCCAGTCCAAAAGCTCCACCGTATGCACCACCGGCACGCCGGTGCCCGAGCCGATCTGCATCATGCAGCCGATATTGCCCGCGGCGATCACCTGCGGCGCTTTCGCCTCCAGCGTGGCGACCTTGCGGGCGCGCAGCTGTTGCGAGATCTCCGGCTGCAGCAGGTTGTAGGTCCCGGCGCTGCCGCAGCACAGGTGGCTGTCCGCGGGTTCCACCACCTCGAAACCGGCCCGCTTGAGCAGGTCCTTGGGGGCGGATTTGACCTTCTGCCCATGCTGCAGCGAGCAGGCGGCGTGATAGGCCACGCGCAGGTCTTTCGGCGCGCTCGTCAACATCTCGGCGGGGATCTCCAGATCGCGCAGCAGCTCGCTTATGTCCATCGCCTTGCCCGACACCTCTGCCGCCGCCGCGGCCAGCGGGCCATTGCGGAACATATGGCCATAGTCCTTCACCGTGGTGCCGCAGCCCGAGGTGTTGATGACGATGGCATCCAGCCCCGCGCCGTCGATCTCGGCCTTCCACGCGTGGATGTTGGCCTCGGCAGAGCCATGCGCCTCGGCCTCGCGCCCCATGTGATGGGTGAGCGCGCCGCAACAGCCCGCGCCCTTGGCCACCACCACCTCGCAGCCAAGCCGCCGCAGCAGCCGGATGGTGGCGTCGTTGATGTCGGTGTTCAGCGCCTTCTGCGCGCAGCCGGTCATCAGCGCCACGCGTTTGCGCTGCGGCGCGGTGGCGGCAAAGCTCTGCGGATCGTCATTGCGGCTGACCGGCGGGATGCGCTTGGGGGCCATCTCCAGCATCGCCTTCAGCCGCGCGTCGGGGATCAACGCGGCAAAGGGTCGGCCCAGCTTGGCCGCCGCCAGCGCGAGGCGGAAGCGGGTGGGATAGGGGATGATCCGCGCCAGCACCCAGCGCAGCGCCCGGTCGTGCCACGGGCGAGTGTAGTTTTTCTCGATATAGGCGCGGGCATGGTCCACCAGATGCATGTAATGCACGCCCGAAGGGCAGGTGGTCATGCACGACATGCACGACAGGCAGCGGTCGATGTGCTTGACGGTCTTCTCGTCCGGCACCCGCTCGTTCTCGAGCATGTCCTTGATCAGGTAGATGCGCCCGCGCGGGCTGTCGAGCTCATCGCCCAGCACCGCGTAGGTCGGGCAGGTGGCGGTGCAGAATCCGCAATGCACGCAGGAGCGCAGGATCTCGTTGGAGCGCTCGATGGCCGGATCGCGCAGCTGCTCGGGGGTGAAATTCGTCTGCATGTCTCTTCCTCGGCTCAGGCCATCAGGCCGGGGTTGAGCACCCCGCGCGGATCAAAGCGGGCGCGCAGCCCGGCGCTCAGCGCGGCGACCGGCGCCGGCTCGGGGTGGAAGGCAGGGGCGGCCCCACTGCCGCGAAGGCGCGTGGCATGGCCCGCGAAAGCTCCCAGCCGCGCGCGCGCATCCGTGCCCTCGGGCATCAGCGCCCAGATCAGCCCGCCGCCCCAATCGTAAAGCAGCGCCTCAGCGCCAAGCGTCGCGGCCAGGTCCGGCGCGTCGGAGGGCTTGCACGAGATGCGCCAGACATCCCCGGCGCGGCCCTGCAGCGGCGCCACATCGCGGATCCCGGCCCAATGCGCGGCACCGTCTTCGGCCACATCGTCCGGAGTATCGGCAAAAAGCGCGCGCAGCTGCTCCAGCCGGTAGGCGACGGATTTCTCGAACCCCTCGATGCGCAGCGACGTCTGCCCGGCGGCGGGATCATGCGCCGCGCCGGTCACGTCGAAGGGCGAGCCGAGCGCTTTTGACATGGCCGCTACGGCCGCCGCATCCGAAAGCCCCTGCAGCACCAGCGTGGCCGAGGTTTCGGGCCGGGGCAGCACCTTGAAGCTCAGTTCCGTCAGCACGCCCAGAGTGCCATGGCTGCCCGCCATCAGCTTCACCAGATCATAGCCGGTGACGTTCTTCATCACCCGCCCGCCGTTCGACACCACCGTGCCCGCGCCATCGACAAACCGCACGCCAAGCAGGAAGTCGCGGCAAGCGCCCGAGGCGATGCGCCGCGGCCCCGAGGCGTTGGCAGCGGTGATGCCGCCAATGGTCGTTTCCCCAGTGCGCCCCAGCAGCGCGCGCAGGTCCGGCACCTCGAAGGGCAGTCGCTGGCCTTCGGCGTCCAGCGCGGCTTCGATCTCGCCAAGCGTCGTGCCCGCTTTGGCCACCAGCGTCAGCGCGCCGGGCTCGTAAAGCGTGATGCCGCTCAGCCCGCCGGTCTCTAATGCTTCACCCTCCGCCATGGCGATGGCGCGCGTGCCGCCACCACGGATCGACAGGGCGCCATTCGCACCGGCAATGGCCTCGGCAAGCTCTGCCTCGGTCTCAGGTCTCATGCATCTTCCTCTTGGCAGAAGTATCCCGGGGGTGCGGGGGCTGGCCCCCGCTTGGTCCTGCGTGCGGGGGCTGGCCCCCGCTTTTTAGTGCGTTCTGGGCGTGCTCACTCGGCGGCCAGAGCCGCGCTGCGCCGCGCTTCCGAGGCGTCCAGCGGGAAGACCTTGGCGGGGTTCAGCAGCCAGCCCGCGTCAAAGACATCCTTCACCGCCATCTGCGCCTCAAGATCGGCGGGCGCGTATTGCGTGTGCATCAGGTCGCGCTTCTCGATCCCCACCCCATGCTCGCCGGTCAGGCAACCGCCGACTTCGACGCAAAGCTTCAGAATTTCCGCCCCGAGCCGCTCGCAGAGCTGCAGCTGACCTTCCTCATTGGCGTTGAACAGGATCAGCGGGTGCATATTGCCGTCGCCGGCGTGAAAGACATTGGCCACCTTCAGGCCGAACTGCTGCGACAGCTCGCCGATGCGGCGCAGCACAAAGGGCAGTTCCGAGACCGGGATCGTGCCGTCGAGGCACATGTAATCGTTGATCTGCCCCATGGCGCCAAAGGCGGATTTGCGGCCCAGCCAGATGCGGCCCGCCTCGTCCTCGTCCTTGGCCTCGCGAAGCTCCACCGGGTTGTGGCGCTCGGCGATCTCGATGATCTTCTCCAGCTGTTCGGCGATCTCCGCCTCCGAGCCCTCGACCTCGACGATCAGCAGCGCTTCGCACATCGGATACCCGGCGTGGGCAAAAGCCTCGCAGGCCTCGATGCAGGGGCGGTCCATGAACTCGATGGCCACCGGCAGCACGCCCGCCTTGATGATGTCCGACACGCAGGCCCCGGCAACCTCGTTCGAGGCGAACCCCATCAGCACCGGGCGCGCGCCCTCGGGTTTGCGCAGGATGCGCAGGCTGGCCTCGGTGACCACGCCAAGCTGCCCTTCCGAGCCGCAGATGACGCCCAAGAGGTCCAGCCCCGGCGCATCCAGATGCGCGCCGCCCAGTTCGATCACCGTGCCGTCCATCAGCACCATGGTGACGCCCAGCAGGTTGTTGGTGGTGACCCCGTATTTCAGGCAATGCGCGCCGCCCGAGTTCATCGCGATATTGCCCGCGATGGCGCAGGCCAGCTGCGACGAGGGGTCGGGCGCGTAAAAGAAATCCTCTTCGGCAACGGCACCGCTGACCGAAAGGTTGGTGCGGCCTGTCTGCACGCGGATCACCCGGTTGGCGTAATCGGTCTCGAGCACCTGGTTCATCCGCGCCACGCCAAGGATCACCGAATCCGCGGTGGGCAGCGAGCCCCCGGCGAGCGAGGTTCCCGCACCGCGCGGCACGACCGGCACGCCTTCTTCGTGGCAGATCTTCAGCACCGCCGAGACCTCTTCGGTGCTCGACGGCAGCACCGCGCAGAGCGGCGGGCAGCGGTAGGCGGTCAGCGCGTCGCACTCATAGGCGCGGGTTTCGGCTTCTTCCGAGATCACCGCAGTGGCGGGCAGCACCTCAAGCAGGCGCGCGACGATCCGCGCCTTGCGGGCGAGGATGCTGGCATTGGGGGCTGGCATCTCCATCGGGGTCCTCCTCCTCGAATTGGTAAACTCATATAACCAATTCCACCCGAGGCCAAGAGATTTTGCCACAGCCCTTGCAGAGCCGCGTTGCGCCCCTTGCGCGGCGCGCGGGAATGGTAGCAGGTAAACCCATGGACTGGCTGAAGATCATACATATTCTCTGCGTCATGGGGTGGATGACCTCCATCTTCGCCGTGCCGCGCGCGCTGATTTACTGGAAGCGCGATTACGCCACGACCGGCGCCTTCGGCCCGCTCGGCGATCTGACCTATCGGCTCTACCGCTTCTCGGCGGGACTGGCGGTGATCGCGGTGATCACCGGGATCTGGCTTGGCGTGCTCTGGGGCTTTCCGGCATGGCTGCACGCCAAGATCGGCCTCGTGGTGCTGCTGGCGGCGCATTACGTCTGGACCGGCGTTCTGGTCGGCCGCGCCAAGCGCGGCGAGTTCCGCGAGTCGGATATGTTCCTGCGCATCTTCAACGAGATCAGCGTGGTCGGCACGATCGCCATCCTGTGGCTGGTCGTGACCAAGCCGTTCTGACCATGGGTCCTTGGCTCGACACGCTCACCTCGTTTTCGCCGGTTGATTTCGCCGGTGTGGCGCTGCTGCTGATCTGCTGGCTGGGCGGCTCGTGGTTCATCGAGAACCCGCCCAAACGCCGCCCGTCGGTGACCGTGCTGATGGCGCGCTACCGGCGTCAGTGGATGAAGCATTTCGTCACCCGCCAGCCGCGCATCTTCGACTCGCAGATCGTCGGCAGCCTGCGGCAGAGCACCGCGTTCTTTGCCTCCACCTCAATGATCGCCATCGGCGGGATTTTCGCGCTTTTGGGCAATCCCGAGCAGGTGCGCGGCGTCGCCGAGGATCTCTCGGCGGGCGGTGATGCCCCGGCGATCGTCTGGGAAGCCAAGCTGCTGCTGATCCTTGTGTTCGCGGCCAATGCCTTCCTGAAATTCGTCTGGTCGAACCGGCTTTTCGGCTATTGCTCGGTGATGATGGGCGCCACGCCCAACGACAACAGCGCCACCGCCTACGCCCGCGCCGCCAAGGCCGCCGAGATCAATATCTTTGCCGCGCGCAGCTACAATCGCGGGCTGCGCTCGGTCTATTTCGGCATCGGATCTTCGGCATGGCTGCTGGGGGCTTGGCCGCTGGTGGTGGCGGCGGTGGTCACGCTTGGTGTGATCCTGCGGCGCGAGTTCACCTCGCAGTCGCGCGAGGTGCTGCTGGCGGCTGAAGACGAGTAGGCAAAAGCCTTCGAAGGCTTTTGCAAATCTCTTCGAAGAGATTTGTGCCATACTGCCGCGCATGAAACCGATCTGTGTCCTGCTGCTCAGTCTTGCGGCGACGCCGCTTGCCGCCGCTGACCCCGAGGTGCTGAAGGCCGAAGCCCGCCGCGCGGGGGAGGGTTGGAGCTTTGCGGTCACGCTGGCCCATCCCGATACCGGCTGGGAGCATTACGCCGACGGCTGGCGGATCGAGGATGAGGCGGGCACCGTGCTCGGCACCCGCGTTCTGGCGCATCCGCATGAGACCGAGCAGCCCTTCACCCGCAGCTTGTCCGGTGTCGCTGTCCCCGCGGGGACAGCGCGCGTCTACATCCGCGCGCGCTGCCTGATCGATGGTTGGAGTGAAACCCGCCTGCCGCTCGATTTGCGCTGATCAGCGCCGGCCCTCGCGCAGCCACGCGCCGACGATGAAGCCCGCCGCCAGCAGCAGCGTCAGCCACGCGGGAAGCAGCGGAATGCGGGTCACATCCATGGTCTCGAACGCCTCGCGCGGGGTGATGCCCATCCAGCCGCGACCGGCGGCGGGGCGTCCGGCGCTGATCGTGCGGATGCTGGGCAGGCCCTCCTCGATCCGGGCCTCGCCGCCGCGCAGCGAATCCACCACCGGCTGCAGCGCCTCACCGCTGGCGATGGTCTGCTCGAACTCGCGCGGTGCCGCCGGTCCGAGGCCGATGACCGCTTCCTGCTCGCCTTCCTTGAGGCGATAGAGCCCGATTTCCGGCCCTTGATAGATCGCCTCAAACCGTCCGGGCGAAACCTCTTCGAGCGGCACTTGCTCTTCGGTGCCATCGGGGCGGGTCACGGTGACCGCGCCGACGCCCTCTTCCAGCGTGCGGCGGATGATGCGCATGGACTGGCCGGTGGCCTCGGCCCAGAGCGCCTCTTCTTCGAGCTCGGGCTCTTTCATCATCCAATGCGCCAGACGCCGCAGCAGGTCGAGCTGCGGACCGCCGCCCTCGAAGCCGCGCGACCAGAGCCACGCCTGATCCGAGGCGATGAGCGCCACGCGCCCCTCGCCGACCCGGTCGAGCACCAGCAGCGGCTGGTCTTCGGCGCCGGACATGACCACCTCGGCGCCCTCGTTCGGCGTCACTTCGACCTGCCGCATCCAGCGGCCCCAGCTGTCCGCGCCGGTGAGCCCGGCGGTGACCGGGTGACGTTCGCCAAGCTCGGTGACCGTCGGGCGGTAGCCTTCGTCGATGACGCGGGCGGTGGGCTCGGCGGGCAGAATCTCGGACAGGGGCGAGCGATAGATGGAGTCGGCGCTGGCGAAATCGGGGCCGGCGGCAACCAGCACGGCGCCGCCGTTCTCGACGTAGTTGCGCACGTTGTCGAGGTAGATGGCGGGCAGGATGCCGCGGCGCTTGTAGCGGTCGAAGATGATCAGGTCGAAATCCTCGATCTTCTCGAGGAAGAGCTCGCGCGTCGGGAAGGCGATGAGCGAGAGTTCGGTCACCGGTACGCCATCCTGCTTTTCAGGCGGGCGCAGGATGGTGAAGTGAACGAGGTCGACGGAACTGTCTGATTTCAACAGGTTACGCCATGTGCGACTACCGGAGTGCGGCTCTCCTGAGACCAGAAGAACGCGCAGGCGGTCGCGCACGCCGTTGATCTGCACCAGCGCTGTGTTGTTGCGGTCGGTAAGCTCGCCCGCGCCCTCGGGCACGGTAAACTGGATCACGTTGAGCCCGCCATGGGGCAGGGTGACCGGCAGTTCGATGTCCTGACCGAGCGGCACGCGGAAGCTTTCGGGCTCGGCGCCGTCGACCGAGATCTGCAGGTCCGTCTCGCTTTCCCGTGGCGCGGCGCCATCATCCTCGACCCGCAGCGTCAGGGTGACCGGCTCGCCGAGGATGGCGAAGGCCGGGGCGTTCTTGACGATCAACCGGCGGTCCCAGTCGGTCTCGCGCCCGGTGAGCAGCAGGTGCAAAGGCGCGGGGAGCGAGGGCGCGCGTTCCAGATCGTGCAGCCGCCCGTCCGACAGCAGAAAGATACCGGCGATGCGGCCGCGTGGTTCTTCGGCCAGCGCCTCCGACAGGGCGGTCATCAGCAGCGTGCCGCTGTCGCCATCGCCGTCGGGCACGGTGATCCGCCGCACTTCGGTGTTGGGCCGGGCGGCGAGCCGCGCTTCCATCGCATCGGCGGCCTCGGAGGTGGTCTCCAGCCGGTCGCCGAGGCGCTGCGAGGCGCTCTGGTCTTCGAGCATCAGCACGATGTCCGAAAGCGGCGCGCGGTCCTCTTCCTGAAACGACGGTTGGGTGAGCGCCGCCACCAGCACCAGCCCGGCGCAGAGCCGCAGCGCCCAGCCGGGCATGCCGCGCCAGAGCGCCAGCAGCACCGAGGCCAGCGCCAGAACGCCAAGCCCGGCGATCAGCGGCCAGGGCAGAAGCGGGTCGAAGACGATTTCGCCGGTCATGAAGCCTGCCTGTTCATTGTCCCAAATGCCGCGCGCATCATTGGCCGAGCCTGTCGAGCAGAGCCGGGACGTGCACCTGATCGGATTTGTAGTTGCCGGTCAGCACATGCATCACGAGGTTCACCCCGAAACGGTAAGCAATCTCGCGCTGACGTTCGCCAGCAAAGCCCGAACCGATGCGCACCAGCGGGTTGCCACGCGGGTCCACCGCCCATGCGGCGGCCCAGTCGTTGCCGCCGATGACCACCGGGGTGACATTGTCGTTGAGGTTGCGGAAGGGCATCCCTTCGATCAGTTCGGCATCGGGCGGCGCGGCCTCGACCCAGACGTCGCGGCTGGTGTAGCGGCCGGGGAAATCCTGCAGCAGATAGAAGGTGCGGGTGAGCACATGGTCCTGCGGCACCGGCTCCAGCGGCGGAATGTCGAGCGGTGCGGCGATCTCACGCAGCTTGCGGCCCTCGGGCGAGGCGGCGCCAAAGCCCGCCACATCGGCGTCGCGCGTGTCAAAGAGGATCATCCCGCCCGAGCGCAGATATTCGTTGAGCTTGGCATAGGCGGCGGGCGAGGGCGTGGGCTGCGACGGCACGATCGGCCAGTAGAGCAGCGGGAAGAAGGCCAGTTCGTCTGTCTCGAGATTGACCGCCATGGGATCGGAGGGCTCGACCGAGGTGCGGAAGAACAGCGTGTCCGACAGGCCGCGCAGCCCGGCCTGCGCCAGATCGTCGACCTGTGTATCGCCGGTGATCACATGCGCCAGCGTCAGCTCTCCGGTGGCGGCTTCGGCGAAGGCGTCCGCCTCGGCGCTGCTGCGCTGGCTTTGCTGGGCCTGCGCGGTTCCGGGCGCAGAGCTCGCACCGAGTGCCAGCGCCAGAAGCACGGCGGCGGCGGTGCTGCTGGGCCGGGCGCCGCGCAGCCGTCCGGACAGCGCCAGCGAGGCGATGACATCGGCCAGAAGCAGCGCGATGGCGAGGGCCAGCAGCCAGCCCGCGAGCGGGGTTTCCTGCGGGCGGCTCAGCCCTTCGACCGGCACCGTGTCGGGCCAAGTGGCGGGCTGCAGCACGGTCTCGGCGGTGACGACATTGCGCGCAAGGCTGCGCTCTTCGCCCTGATAGAGGCCGGGGCGCAATTCGGGGCCGAGCGGATCGGTGAGCAGCGTCTCGCCCGCGACGCCGGGCAGGGTGCCCGCGTCGGTGACCGCGCCGAAGCCGTCGAGCACGCGCAGGGGCTGCCACATGGTGCCTGCAAGGTCGGCGGGCTCGGGCGTGGCGGGCATGGCCGAGATCGCCAGCCGCTCGAGCATCTGCACGAAGAGACCCGAGAGCGGCAGCGTCGACCATTCGGCATTGGCGGTCACATGGAACAGCACCACTTGCCCGGCGCCGACGCGCTTGCGGGTGACCAGCGGAGTGCCATCGGTGAGCTGTGCGATCACCCGGTCGGCCAGCGTCGGATCAGGCTGCGCCATGACCTGACTGGTGACGCTGACATCCTCGGGGATCTGCAGCCCTTCGAACGGGCTGCCAGCGGGGAAGGGAGCCAATGTCTTGGGCTCGCCCCAGCTCATCGCGCCGCCGACCGAGCGCCCGCCCGCGCGCAGGCGCACGGGCATCAGCGGGTCTTCGCGGTCGCGCGACAGGTTGGAGGCGGCGAGGCGCGGCCCGGCGAAGCGCAGCAGCGTGCCGCCGCTCTGCAGCCATTCGGTGACCCCGTCGGTTTCGGCGGGGCTGAGCGTGGCCACATCCGCAAGCGCGATCACGTCGGGATTGGCGGGCAGCACGTCGGTCAGCGCGCCGTCGAGGATATCGACATCCTGCTCCAGCGCCTTGTGCAGGTAGTAGAGCGGCGACAGCAGCTCCAGCCCCTCGCGGTTTTCATTGCCAGCGATCAGCGCCACTTCGCGGCGGCGCAGGCTGTCATCGGGCAGGCTGACCGCGCCGGCGTTGCGGGCGCCGTCGATCTCGAACCTTGTGATGCGGGCGCGCAATTCGGCGGGCAGCGAGAGGTCGAGCGTGCCTTCGGTGGCGCCATCCTCGAAGGTCAGCGGCGCGCGCACCAGAACGGCGGGGTTGCCCGCCGGATCGAGCCCATGCCCGGCGATCGAGATCTCGCGTTCCGCACCGCCATGCAGGCGGCGCGCGGTGATCTGCACATTGCCGTCGGCAAAGGTGGGGGGCAGCAGGGCGGTGAGGTTGCGCGGGCTTTCGAAGACGGTGACCTGCCCGTGATCCATCAGCGCGTTCAGCAGCGGCTCGCGGCTGTCGCGTGCCAGCCCGTCGGACATCCAGTAACTGTCGAAATCCTCCTCGGGCAGCAGCGCCATGGCGCGGGAGGTCTGGGCGTCGCCCGGCTCCCAGGGTTCGGGCTGCAGGCCGCCAAGACGGCTGCGCAGCACGGCGGCCTCTTGGAACTGCGGCGCCTCGGGTTCGGTCAGGCGCAGGATGGCCACGGGGCGTGTCTCGCGCTCGGCCCGTGCGAGCAGCGCGTCGAGCGCCGCCTCGCGGGCGCGCCAATCCGAGGCCGAGGACCAGCTGGCATCCATCACCACCAGCAGCGGCCCGGTGCCCGCAGCCTGCGCGTCGTCTTCGGGGTTCAGGATCGGCCCGGCGAGGCCGATGATCACCGCGGCCACCGCCAGCATCCGCAGCAGCAAAAGCCACCACGGCGTGCGGTCTGTGACCTGATCGTCATCCTTGAGACCCAGCAGCAGCACGACGCCGGGAAACAGCCGGCGGATCGGTGCGGGCGGCACCGCGCGCAGGATCACCCAGAGCACCGGCAGGGCCAGCAATCCAAGCAACAACCAAGGGGCCGTGAAGCCCAGGGGGCCGAGAACGGTCATCCGTGCCCTCCGTCCATCGCGCGGTACACCCACAGCAGGGCGTTCTGCGCGCTGTCACTGGTATGATGGCATAAAAACTGCCAACCCGTTAAGCGGGCAAGATGTGCAAGCCGCGCCTTACGCTCGGCCAGCCGTTCCAGATAGCGCTCGCGAAGGTCGCCCGCCTTCAGAGTCTCATGCGCCAAGGTCTTGCCGACGCTTTCGAAAATCGTGCGCCCTTTGAACGGAAAGCTTTCTTCCGACGGGTCGAGCACCTGCAGCAGCACACCGCGCACACCGCGGTCGGCGGCCTTGGTCAGCGCCGCCTCGACGGGGGCCAGATCGCTTAGAAAATCCGAGACGAACATAGCACGGGCGTGGGGGATCATGCCGCGCGCCTCGGGTTCGGAATAATCCTCGGTGCCGTCTTCGCTCATCGCCTCGGCGAGCCGGAGGATCTGCACATCACCGTTGCGCGGCGGCAGCGACCAGCCGGTGAACCCCACACGCTCGCCGCCGCGGATCAGCAGGATGGCCGCCGACAGCGCGATCAGCCGGGCGCGGTCGCCCTTGCTTGGCAGGTCCTTGTTCGACGAAAACCGCATCGACGCGCCGGTATCGACCCAGAGCTGCACGCTCTGCGCGATTTGCCATTCGCGCTCGCGCACGAACTGCTCGTCGCCACGGCCCGAACGCCGCCAGTCGATGCTGCGATAGGTGTCGCCGGGGCGCAGCGGGCGGTATTGCCAGAAGTCATCCCCCAGCCCCGAGCGGCGGCGGCCATGTTCGCCCAGCAGAACGGTGCCCGCCAGATGCTCGGCCCTTGCGAGCAGCGCGGGAAAGCGACTGGCTTCTTCCTGTGCGCTCTGCCGGAGCTGGGCAATGGGCGTGATCAAGCCGCAGCCTCGGAGGGCGTGAGCGTGGCGCAGACCTCGTCGATGATCGCGCCCAGATCCTCGCCGCGGGCGCGGGCCGAGAAGGTCAACGCCATGCGGTGGACCAGCACCGGGCGGGCCATGTCGATCACATCCGAGGGCGAGGGCGCGAGACGCCCCTGCAGCAGTGCGCGCGCGCGCACGGTGAGCATCAGCGCCTGCGCGGCGCGCGGGCCGGGGCCCCATGCCACGGTGTCGCGCACACGGGCCGAGGCCGAGGGATCGCCGGGACGGAAGGCGCGCACCAGATCGAGGATCATCTCGACCACCGCATCGCCCACGGGCATCCGCCGCAAAAGGTGCTGCGCGGCCATCAGCGCGGCGGGATCGAACACCTGATGCGCCTGTGCCTCTTCGGTGCCGGTGGTGGCGAGCAGGATGTCTTTCTCGGTCTTGCGGTCGGGATAGGCCACGTCGATTTGCACGAGGAAACGGTCAAGCTGCGCCTCGGGCAGCGGGTAGGTGCCCTCTTGCTCGATCGGGTTTTGCGTGGCGAGCACGTGGAACGGCAGATCGAGCGTGCGGGTTTCGCCGCCGATGGTCACCGATTTCTCCTGCATGGCCTGCAGCAGCGCCGACTGGGTGCGCGGCGAGGCTCGGTTGATCTCGTCGGCCATCAGCAGCTGGCAGAAGATCGGCCCTTGTAGGAACTTGAAGGCGCGGCTGCCGTCGGCGGCGGTTTCCAGCACCTCCGAGCCCAGGATGTCGGCGGGCATCAGATCGGGGGTGAACTGCACGCGGTTGCCGTTGAGGCCCATCACCGTCGAGAGCGTTTCCACCAGACGCGTCTTGCCGAGGCCGGGCAGGCCGATGAGCAGCGCGTGACCGCCGCAGAGCAATGCGGCAAGGGTCAGGTCCACGACCCTCTCCTGTCCGATGAAGCGCCGGGTGATCGCCGTCTTGGCTTCGGCGAGCTTTTCTTCCAGCGCCTCGATCTCGGCAACCAGGTCTTCGGCCATGGGGGAGACTCCCTTGCGTAAATCCTTTACGAAGCGAGTGTATCGCGGGGGTGGAAAATGGCAAAAGTAATGCGCACACAAAATTACGTGACTCCCTCTGCCGAGGGCATAGCTGCTGCAGCGCGCGCCGCTTCGGGGCGTGGGCTGCCGCCCGTGGAGCGGTGGAATCCGCCGTTCTGCGGCGATCTCGACATGCGAATTGCCCGTGACGGCACGTGGTTTTACCTCGGAACGCCAATCGGACGCTTCGAACTGGTGAAGCTTTTTTCGTCGATTTTGAGGAAAGACGGCGAGAAATACTTCCTCGTGACCCCGGTCGAGATGGTCGGGATCACCGTCGATGACGCGCCTTTCGTCGCCATCGACTTCGAAGCGGAAGGCGCGGGCACCGATCAGGTGCTGACCTTTCAGACCCATGTGGGCGATTTCGCCGTGGCCGGGCCAGAGCACCCGATCCGCGTGGTGCGTGATCCGCAAAGCGGCGAGCCGTCGCCCTATATCCACGTGCGCGCCAACCTCGAGGCGCTGATCGACCGCAAGAGTTTCTACCGGCTGGTCGAGCTTGGCGCCCATCACGAGCATGAGGGCGCGCGCTGGTTCGGGCTATGGTCGTCGGGAGAGTTCTTTCCGATGATTCCGTCGCAGGAGCTTGAGGGCTGACGCTCAGGCCTCGATGCGGCGCATGAGGCCATGGGCCAGCGCGGGCGACAGGCGCATCACCCGGCGCAGCAGCTTGGTCTTGCCGATCCAGATCTCCGCCTTGCCCGCCTCGGCTCCGGCAAGGATCGCAGCGGCGGCCTCGGGCGCGGGCATCTTGCGCTCGGCCCTGCCGCGCGACAGCGAGGTGTTCACCGCCGGAAGCAGCGCCTCGCAAATGCCGATGTGCAGCCCGGCATCTTCGGCCTGATAGCGCAGGCTGCGGGTGAAGCTGCGCATCCCGGCCTTGGTGGCGCAATAGATCGGCGCATCGGTTTTCGGCGCGACCGCCAGTCCCGAGGTGACATTGACGATCCGCGCGCCTTTCTGCGCGGCAAGCCGGGGCAGCAGGGCGGTGGCGATCTGCATCGGCGCGATCATGTTGATCTGCACCTCTTCTTCGATGCCGACGTCGTGGTTGCCGCTGTCGGTGAGCAGCGGGTGGCTCATCACCGCCGCGTTGTTGATCAGCACCGAGCAGTCGGGATGCGCATCGGCCACCCAGTTCACCACGCCGCGCGGAATCTCGGGATCGCCGAGATCCGCCTCCAGCCCGTCGAATCGCGGGCCGAGCCTGCGTGTCATCTCCTCCAGCGCGGCGGTATTCCGGGCAACGCCAAGCACGGTCGCCCCTTCGGCGACCAGCGTTTCGGCCATGGCGCGGCCAATGCCGCGCGTCGCGCCGGTCAGCAGAACTTTGCGGCCTTTCCAGTAGGCGGACATGGCGGTTTTCCTTTGTGCGAGCTTTGGGCTGCGATAGAATGCGAGCATTCCCTCAGGTTTCATACTCGCATTCCGCCATGACCCAAGCCGCCGCGCTATCCCCCCGAAAATCACCGCGTCAGACCCGGTCGCGCGCCTCGGTCGAGGCCATGCTGACGGCGGCGGCTCAGATTCTCGAGGCGGGCGGGATCGGCGCGCTGACCACCAATGCGGTGGCCGAGCGGGCGGGGGTGAGCATCGGCACACTCTACCAGTATTTCCCCAACAAGGAGACGATCCTTGCGGAACTGGTGCGGCGGCAGAAGGCGCAGTTCTTCGAGGATATGGGACAGGCCGTCGCGGCGGCGCATGATCTGGACCTGCGCGAGGCGGCGCGGACGGTGCTGCACGCCTCGATCCGCCATCATGCCCGCGCGCCGGTGCTGTCGCGCGAGCTGGAAAAGGCAGAGATGCAGCTGCCGCTCGGCCCGGATGTCTGCGCGGCGGGAGCCGGGGTGGACGCCGCGATGGTGGCCCTGCTCACGCATTTCGCGGTGCCGCAGCCCGAGGTCGCCGCGCGCGATCTTTCGGCGCTGTGCCGCGGCATGGTGCATGCGGCGCTGTTTGCCGAGGATTGCGACCTTGCGGCCATCGAGGCGCGGCTGCGCCCGGCGGTCTTTGGCTATCTGGGGATCGCGCCCGACGCACCTGCGTCCAAGGGCGCCTGAGCCTCAGTCGCCCAGCTTGGCATGCACCTCGTCGAGGTCGATCTCGCCGATCGGCAGCTTGTTCGCCGGGTTCTCGAAATCATAGCGGAAGAGATCGAAGTCGCGCTTGTAGATCTCATAGACGAGATGCATCGACAGATCGTCGAAATAATCCTCGACCGGATGCGCGCGCTTCGGGCCATGGCCTTCGGATTCGTTGAAGCGGGGGATCGCTGAAAGGTCGACCGGGTGCCGCGTCTGCACCTTGTCCAGAACGCTCTGCATGCCCTCGTTGAACTTCTCGGTCCAGAAGATCTGATCGTAGCGCCCGCCATTGACGATGAAGGTCGACACATGACCCGAGACCGACGACCAGTGAATGTCGGGCTCCATCGGGCGGCGCCAGCGGATGCTGTCACGGGCGAACAGCAGGAACCGGCGGAACGAACGGATCTGGTCGAACTCTTCCTTGCCGTCCTCGCCGCCGACCTCGATCCCGTATTTCTGCACCAGCATCGGCACCATATTGCCGCGGTAGCGGTTGCCGTTGCGCTGGACGCCGCAGATCTTGTCGAAGAAGCTCGACAGGATGCGCGTGTAGGGATTGCGCACGCAGGTGAAGGCGGGGGCGTTGCGCGTCTTCACATTGGCCTTGATCGGGTTCTGGCTTTCGTCGCGGTTCCATTTGTGCAGCCCGCGCTCGGCGTCATGGATGTCGCCGTCGAAGAACGCGCCGTGGTCCGAGTAATACATGATCTGGCCGATGGTCGAGCAGGCGCATTTCGGCACGACCCGGTAGATCATGCTCTCGCTCTCTGTCATCCAGGTGCCCGGAAACCCCATTGTTCTCTCTCCCCGCCTCGGCCCGGCTTGTCGCAGGCTCCATGGACATGCAAAAAAGCAAAAGACATCGGCCTGTTCAATGTCTTCGCCGGGGTAAAGGTGAAGAAGCAGGCGAAATTTGGGCGGACCTCATCCTTTGGCGAAGATTGCCTTCATACTGCTGTGCCACAAGGATCCGGATGCGATCATCAAGCAGGCGCAGAGCCTGACCGCTGCTGGCGACTGCATGGCGATCCATTTCGATGCGCGCGCGCCGCTGGCCGACTACCAGAAGATCCGCGACGCGCTGGCCGAGGATCCCAACGTGACCTTCGCGCGGCGGCGGGTGAAATGCGGCTGGGGGGAATGGTCGCTGGTGCAGGCCACGCTGAACGCTTTGGAGGCGGCGACTGAGGCTTTCCCACGGGCGACGCATTTCTACATGCTCTCGGGCGATTGCATGGCGATCAAATCGGCCCAGCACGCGCATGAGTTTCTGGACGCGCGCGAGGCCGATTACATCGAAAGCTTCGACTTCTTCAAATCCGACTGGATCAAGACCGGCTGGAAGGAAGAGCGGCTGATCTATCGCCACATGTTCAACGAGCGCACGCAGAAACGCCGGTTTTATGCGATGTTCGAGGCGCAGAAGCGGCTGGGGCTGACCCGCCGGATCCCCGCCGATCTAGAGGTGATGATCGGCTCGCAATGGTGGTGTCTGCGGCGGCGCACGGTGGAGGCGATCCAGAGCTTCATCGCGGGGCGGCCTGACGTCATGCGCTTCTTTCGCAGCACCTGGATCCCCGACGAGACCTTCTTTCAGACGCTGGTGCGCCACCTCGTGCCCGAGCGCGAGATCGACAGCCGCACGCTGACCTTCCTGATGTTCTCGGACTACGGGATGCCGGTCACCTTCTATAACGATCACTATGATCTGCTGCTGGCGCAGGACTTCCTTTTTGCCCGCAAGATCAGCCCTGACGCGCAGGATCTGCGGCGGCGCTTGGGGGTGCTCTACGCCACCGAAGGGGCGCAGTTCCGGGTCTCGGACGAAGGCCGCTCGCTCTATCGCTTCCTCACCGACAAGGGGCGCATCGGCCGCCGGTTCGCGCCGCGCTTCTGGGAAACCGAAAGCTCGCTGGGGCGCGAGCGCGAATTGCTGATCGTGGTCAGCAAGAAGTGGCATGTGGCGAAACGGCTGATCGGGCATATCCGCGACAAGACCACGCTGCCCTGCGTCGATTACCTGTTCAACGAGGAAAGCTGCCCGCTGCCCGATCTGGGGGGCGTGCAGTCGACCATGGACAAGCGCCACCGCCACCGCCGGGCGCTGATGCGCATGCTCTTCGATTACTTCGGCGAAGAGAGGATGGTGGTCTGCATCGACCCCGGCAGCCTCGATCTGATCGAGGATTTCTGCCGCGACCGCGCGGTGACGCGGCTGCTGCAGCTTGATTGCCAGTTCTCGGACGCCTTCCTTGCGGGCCATGCCACGCGCATCGGGCTGGCCGGGGAACGCACCTCCGAGGCGGCCATGGCGCGGCTGATCCCCACCATCCGCAACGACATCGAACACGAAAGCGATCAGCTGCGCGACGCCAATCTTCCGGGCCACCTGCATCTGCGCGAGCGGGATCCTTTCGAGGCGCAGGTGCGCGCGCTGGTGCAATTCCTGTCGGTCGCCCCCGAGACAGCCCGGGCGATCGCCTCCGACGAACAACTCTTTTGCGACTGAGCAACCCATAGAGGACACCCATGGCCTACAGCTACGACGACCAGAACATCTTCGCCAAGATCCTGCGCGGCGAGATCCCCAACAGCACCGTACTCGAGACCGAGCACAGCCTCGCCTTCCGCGACATCCGCCCGCAGGCACCGACGCATGTGCTGGTGATCCCGAAGGGCGCCTATGTCTGCTACGACGATTTCGCGCAAAACGCCTCGGACGCCGAGATCGTCGATTACACTCGCGCCATCGGCAAGGTCTGCGAGATGGAGGGCGTCGCCGCCGATGGCTTCCGGATGATCTCCAACGCCGGTGTCGACGGGGTGCAGGAAGTGCCGCATCTGCACGTGCATATCCTTGCGGGCCGTCCGCTGGGACGGATGCTGGAAAAGGGCTGAGGCGCTCTATTCTGGCAGGTCGGCACGGGCGGCTGTTCCCGGACCGCCTCCGGCGGGCGTATTTTCAAAGAGAAGAAGCCTGACCGGGAAGACGCCAGGCCGGGAAGACCCCAGACCGCAAAAGGGCGGCGCCGTTGGATCGGTGCCGCCTTTTCATCTTTCCGCAAATACTCCCGCCGGAGGCGTCTCAGGAACAGCGCTCAGGCAGCGGGGCGGCTGCGGGTCAGTTCGAGGAAGACATCTTCGAGGTCGGCCTGCTCGGTCCGCACGTCGCGCAGGCTGATGCCATGCGCCCGAACGAGGCCCAGCACGTCTTCGGCGGAGGTCTCGCGGCTGCGGTAGCTGAGCGCGATCAGCCCGCCGTCGCGGATCTCGGCGGTAATGCCGGGCGCCTCGGGCAGGGTCTCGGGCATGCTCTCGGGGGTGATCACCATGGTCTTGGCGTCGATCCCGCCCAGCAGGTTCGCGGTGCTGTCGCGGGCCACCAATGCGCCGTGGTTGATGATGGCGATCTCGTCGCACATCTGCTCGGCTTCCTCGAGGTAGTGAGTGGTGAGGATGATGGTCATGCCGCGCTCGCGGTTGAGACGGCGGACGTTGCGCCAGAGCATCTGCCGCAGTTCGATGTCGACCCCGGCGGTGGGCTCGTCGAGCACCAGGATATGCGGATGGTGCACCAGCGCCTTGCCCAGCAAGAGCCGCCGCCGCATCCCGCCCGAGAGGGTGCGGGCATAGGCCTCGGCCTTGTCTTCCAGCCCGACCATTTCGAGGATCTCATCGGTGGTGCGATCGGCCTTGGGCACGCCGTAAAGCCCGGCCTGCACCTCGAGCGCGGCGCGCGGGGTGAAGAAGGGATCGAGGTTCAATTCCTGCGGCATCACCCCGATCGAGGCGCGCGACTGGCGCGGGTTGCGATCCTGATCCCAGCCCCAGATCGAGACTTTGCCAGCGGTTTTCGTGACCAGCCCCGCGAGGATGTTGATCATCGTCGATTTGCCGGCGCCATTGGGGCCGAGCAGGCCGAAGATCGAGCCCTGAGGCACGTTCAGATCGACGCCCTTGAGCGCCTGTTTGCCCCCGGCGTAGGTCTTGGTCAGCCCTTCGATGCGGATCGCGTCGTCGCTCATGCGCCTTGCTCCTGTGCGTGACTTGTCTCATAACGCAGGTAGTGCAAAGCCAGTGAAAAGGGAACCGGAGCATGACCACCGAGGCGCCCGAGACCAAGCTCGTCGACAGCTACCGCATCGCCTGTGACGGCGGCGAGGGGGCGCTTGGCCACCCGCGCGTCTGGCTTTCGGTCTCGCATGAGACCGGCGTTGTGGAATGCCCCTATTGCGATGCGCGCTACGTGCATAAGGACTTCGAGGGCAAGGTCTGAGCGCCCGCCGCGCCCGCTGACCCTCGTTCATGATTGCCGTCCTTCTCAAGGTTCTGCCGTTCTTCGCGCTGATCGGCCTCGGCTACGGGGCCGCGAAAGTGCGGTTCTTTTCCGAAGAGTCGGTGGCGGCGATCACCCGCTTCGTCTTTTACTTCGCGCTCTCGGCGATGCTGTTCCGCTTCTCCGCGACGCTGTCGTTCTCCGAGATCTTCGATCCCAATGTCGCGTCGGCCTATCTGCTGGGCACGGCGGCGGTCTATTCGGTGGCGACCGTGGCGGGATTCCTGCGGCGGCAGGACGTGCAGACCACCGCGATCGAGGCGCAATCGGCCTCGATCGGCAACACCGGCTTTCTCGGCGTGCCGATGCTGGCGGTGCTGCTGGGCCAAGAGGCGGTGGGCCCGATCATCCTGATGCTGTCGGTCGATCTGATCGTGTTCTCTTCGCTGCTGGTGATCCTCGTGTCGGGGGCGCGCGGCGGCGGGCTGTCGCCGGCCTTGCTGGGCACGGTGGCGCGCGGGCTAATCAACAACCCGATGATCGTGTCGATCGTGGCGGGGCTGGCGGTCTCGGCCAGCGGCCTGCCGATGCCCGCGCCGGTGGAATCCTTCCTCACCACGCTGGGCAATGCCGCTACGCCGGGTGCCCTGTTCGCCATCGGGGCCTCGCTGGCCACCAAGAGCGCCGAGCGGCTGGCGGTGGCGGGCTGGATCAGCTTTTGCAAGCTGGTGCTGCATCCGGGCTTTGTGGCGCTGGCGGCCTATTTCGTCTTTCCGGTCACCCCCTATCAGGCGGCGGTGATGGTCTCGGCCTCGGCGCTACCGGTGGCGGGCAATGTCTTTATCCTCGCCCAGCATTACGGCATCGCGCCGCAGCGGGTCTCGGCGGCGATCCTGATTTCCACAGCCGCCAGCATCCTCACCGTCAGCGCGGTGATCGCCTGGGTGCATCCCTGAGCACGCAGTGCCGCCTGCGCCACGTTCGTCGGCCTTGCGCCAGCGACGCCCGGCACGGTAGCCCTTGCGTCAAACAGGAGTACCGCCATGGAAACCAAATCTGAAAACCGCTGCTTCGGCGGCACGCAGGGCGTCTATACCCATGCGTCCGAGGCTTGCGGCTGCGACATGACCTTCGGGCTGTTCCTGCCCGAACTGGCCAAGGACATGGAGGTGCCGGTGCTGTGGTACCTTTCGGGCCTTACCTGCACCCATGAGAACGCCATGACCAAGGCCGGGGCGCAGGCCTGGGCCGCCGAGGCGGGCATCGCGCTCGTCTTCCCCGACACCTCGCCGCGCGGCGAGGGCGTGGCCAATGACGAGGCCTATGATCTGGGGCAGGGCGCGGGCTTTTACGTCAACGCCACCCAAGACCCCTGGGCGCCGCATTTCCGCATGTGGGACTACGTGGCCGAGGAACTGCCCGCGCTGATCGGCTCCGAGTTCGCGCTGGATATGGAGCGGCAGGGCATCACCGGGCACTCGATGGGCGGCCATGGCGCACTGACGCTGGCGATGAACCTGCCTGGGCGCTTCCGCTCGGTGTCCGCCTTCGCGCCGATCGCCAACCCGACGCAGAGCGACTGGGGCCGCAAGCAGCTGGGCGCCTATCTCGGCGAGGACGAGAGTGCATGGGCCAAGCATGATTCGACCCTGTTGATGCGCGGGACCGGCTTTGACGGGCCGGTGCTGATCGATCAGGGCGGCGATGACCAGTTCCTGCATCTGCTGAAGCCCGAGGCGCTGGCCGAGGCGATGGCTCTGAGGCGGCAGGAGGGCAGCTTCCGCATTCAGAAGGGCTATGACCACAGCTACTTCTTCGTCTCGTCCTTCATGGAAGAGCATGTCGCCTTCCATGCCGAGGCGCTGCTGGGGTGACGCTCTATATCGACGCCGATGCCTGTCCTGTGAAGGAAGAGGCCGAGCGCGTGGCGACCCGCCATCGCCTGCCGATGGTGCTCGTGGCCAATGGCGGGTTGCGTCCATCGCGCAACCCGCTGGTGCAGGTGGTCACCGTCTCTGCCGGACCGGATGAGGCCGACAAATGGATCGCCGAGCGTGCAGGCAAGGGCGATGTCGTTGTCACCAATGACATTCCTCTGGCGGCGCGCTGCATCGAGGGCGGCGCGCGGGTGCTACGCCCGGATGGCGAGATTTTCACCTCCGGCAACATCGGTGCGCAGTTGGCGATGCGTGACCTGATGCAAGATATCCGCGCTTCGGATCCATTCTACTCAGGCGGGAAAGTCAAAAGCTTTACAAAGAACGACCGAAGCCGTTTCCTAAATTCGCTAGAGCGCGAGGTACGCGCTGCAGGGGACTAGGAAATGACTATCCAAGCCGTCGTCTTCGACATCGGCAATGTGCTGATCGAATGGCAGCCAGAACGATATTTTGATCGCCTCATGGGAGAGGACAGGCGCCGCGCCATGTTCTCTGAGGTGGATCTGCACGAGATGAACGAGCGCGTCGACGCAGGGCATGACTTTCACGACGAAGTCTATGCCCTCGCCGAGCGCCACCCCCGGTGGCGGGACGAGATCCGCCATTGGCACGACAATTGGATCGAGCTTGCGAGCCCGGCGATTCCGCGCTCTGTCGAGATCCTGCGGACGCTGCGCGCCCGTGGCGTCACGGTCTTTGCCTTGAGCAATTTCGGCATCGGCACCTTCGAGGTGGCGCAGAAGGTCTATCCCTTCCTGTCGGAGTTCGATCAGCGGTTCATCTCGGGCTACATGGGCGTGACCAAGCCCGATGCCGAGATCTACGCAAGGCTCGAGGCTGAGACCGGCGTTGCACCCGAGCAGCTGCTGTTCACCGATGATCGCGACGACAATATCGCCGCCGCCGCCGCGCGCGGCTGGCAGGTGCATCCGTTCCGTGGACCCGAAGGCTTTGCGGCCTGTCTGGTCGGCCACGGGCTCTTGCCGGAGCGCGATGCCGCATGAGCTACACCCTTGGCGTTATCGCCGCGGCGATTCCCGTCATCGCCGCTTTGCCGGTCGTCGCCGAGCTTCGCCGCCGACCGCTCACTGATCTGCGCCGCTCGCAGGCGCCGGGCAAATGCGTCCGTCTCAGCCATGGCCGGACGCATTATCAGTTGCAGGGGCCCGAGGATGGGCCGCTGGTTGTGTGCATTCACGGGCTGACCGCGCCATCGGCGGTGTTCCACGCGCTGACCCGGCATCTGGTGGCGCAGGGCAAGCGCGTGCTGATCTACGATCTTTACGGACGCGGCTTTTCCGACCGTCCGCGCGGAGCGCAGACCCCGGCCTTCCTGATGCAGCAGCTCGAAGAGCTTCTGGCCGTGCTCGACCTCAAGGGGCCGATGACCATGCTGGGCTATTCGCTTGGCGCGGTGGTGGCGTCGGCCTTCACCGCCGAGAACCCCAAGCGCGTGTCGCGTCTGGTGCTGGTCGCGCCTGCGGGCATCGAATCGGATCTCTCCTCGATGGTCGACTGGACGCTGCAGCACCCGATCTGCGGCAGCTGGCTGTTCCACATGGTGTTTCCCAAGGCGCACCGGCAGAACGTGATCGAGGGCTCTGACAATCGCAGCGAAGTGCCCGAGATCGACCAGTTGCACCTTGATGAGCTCAAGCGGCGCGGCTTCATACGCTCGGTCCTGTCGAGCCTGCGCGGCTGTCTGCAGGAGCCGCAGGAAGCGGTGCACCAGCGTATCGCGAAGCTGAGCGTGCCGGTGATGGCGATCTGGGGGGCGCAGGACCGGATGGTGCGTGCGGGGGCGGTTGAACAGCTCGACGCGTGGAACCCGCGGGTCGAGCAGGACATTATTCCCGACGCATGGCATGGCTTGCCGCACACGCATGCGCGTGAACTGGCGGCACTTATGGCCGATCATGATGCGGCGATGAAGCGGGCCTGAGCGGCCCGCTTCGGCGTTTGCTTGGGGCTTAGGCCGGCTGCGTCGCCGCAAGACGCGGGCTCTCGCGCACCGGCAGATGCAGCACCGCGCTCAGCGCGCCGACACCGACGCCGATCCACCACACCAGCGTGTAGTCGCCGTAGATGTCGTACATCCGCCCGCCCAGCCAGACGCCGAGGAAGCCGCCAAGCTGGTGGCTGAAGAAGACGATGCCGTAGAGCGTGCCCATGTAGCGCAGCCCGTAGAGATGCGCGACGAGGCCCGAGGTCAGCGGCACGGTGGCCAGCCACAGCGCGCCCATGACGACCGAGAAGACCAGAACGCTGACCGGGGTGATGGGCAGCATGATGAACAGCGCCGCGACGATGGTCCGCCCGGTGTAGATCATCGCCAGCAGATACTTGCGCGGCCAGCGCTTGCCCGCCCAACCGGCCAGCAGCGTGCCGCCCACATTGGCCACGCCGATCACCGCGATCGACACCGCGCCGAGCGCCGAGGTGGTGGTCACCCCGATGTTGTGCAGCACGCTTCCGGCGGCGATCGGGCTGCAGAGCTCGGTGACGAAGGCCGGGAAATGCGCGGTGACGAAGGCCAGCTGATAGCCGCAGGAGAAGAAGCCGAGGAAGATCAGCGAGAACGAGGGGTCGCGGAACGCACGGTTCAGGATGGTGCCCATGCTCTCTTCGATCTCGGCCTTGCTTGCCGCGGGCGCGCGCATCAGCGGCAGGAACAGCAGCACCGCAAGGATCGCGGCGGTGAACACGAGGAACACTTCCTGCCAGCTCATCATGCTGAGCATCCATTCCGCAACCGGCGCGCCAAAGATCTGCCCGGCGCTGCCTGCCGCGGTGGCGATGGCAAGGCTCATCGAGCGGTTGTCATCCGAGGAGGCGCGACCCACAACGGCGAGGATCACGCCAAAGCCGGTGCCCGCGACGCCAAAGCCCACCAGCACTTCGTACATCTGATGCTGCAGCGGGCTGACCGCAAAGCTCGACAGCACGAGGCCCGCGGCATAGATCACCGCGCCCATGACGATGGCCTTACGGTCGCCGATCTTCTCGGCCAGCGCGCCAAAGATCGGCTGGCCGATGCCCCATGCAAGGTTCTGGATGGCGATGGCCAGCGAGAACTCGGCGCGCGGCCAGTGGAACTCTTCGGCGATCGGGATCTGGAACACGCCAAAGCTGGCGCGGATCGCGAAAGAGATCAGAATGATCAGGCAGCCCACCACGAGGACGGGCGTGAAAAGAGGGGTGCGGGTCATGTGGGGAGGCTCCTGCTGCACCGCGGCACCCTCGCGGCATTTGAACGCAGGGTCAATTCGGCTTTCGTGATTTGTGGCATCACGTTGCCTGATGTGTGGGCAATGGGTTGGCAGGGTTTCGCGGCCTCTACACAATCGTGCTGCGGCGCGCTATGGCGCTTCTATGACCACGCTGATGGACCTCTACGACGAGCGTGTGGCGGATGGCCACCTTCTGCGCGACCCGGCGCAGGAAGAGGCGTTGCCGCACTTCGAGCGCATCCGTGCCGAGCTTGCCAAGCCGGTGAAGAAATCGCTGTTCCGCCGCAAGGAGCCGGAGCCGCCCAAGGGGCTCTACCTTTGGGGCGGGGTCGGACGCGGCAAGTCGATGCTGATGGACCTCTTCGTCGACAGCCTGCATGTGCCGGTGCGCCGGGTGCACTTCCATGCCTTCATGCAGGAGATGCAGAGCGAGCTGCACCGCCTGCGCGAGCAGGGGGTCGAGGATCCGGTGGTGCCGATGGCCAAGAAGGTCTCGGACGCGGTGAAGGTTCTGGCCTTCGACGAGATGCAGATCACCGACATTGCCGATGCGATGCTGGTGGGTCGGCTGTTCGAGCAGCTTTTCGCGGCGGGGACGGTGGTGGTGACCACCTCGAACCGGGTGCCCGATGATCTTTACAAGGACGGGCTCAACCGGCAACTCTTCCTGCCGTTCATCAAGCTGATCAAAGCGCGGCTCGAGGTGCGCGAGCTTGCCTCCGAGAAAGACCACCGGCAGGACCGGCTGAAGGGGGCGCAGGTCTATTTCTGCCCCGTCACCCCCGAGACCCGCGCCGAGATCGACCGCGTCTGGCATGAGCTGACCCACGGCAACGAAGAGGCGCTGACGCTGCACATCAAGACCCGCAAGGTCGAACTGCCGCGCTATTGGAACGGCGTCGCACGCGCGCGCTTCTACGATCTCTGCGGCCAGCCGCTTGGCCCGGCGGATTATCTTGCGCTGGCGGATGCGGTGCGGGTGCTGGTGATCGAGGACATCCCGCGGCTCGGGCGCGGCAATTTCAATGAAGCGAAACGCTTCGTCACGCTGATCGATGCGCTCTATGAGGCCAAGGTGAAACTGATCGTCAGCGCGGTGGACGAGCCCGAGAGCCTCTATGTGGAGGGCGCGGGCGCGTTCGAGTTCGAGCGCACCGCAAGCCGCCTGCGCGAGATGCAGGATGCGGACTGGGGCAAGCCGATCGACTGAGGCGCGCGGACCGGTCGCTTCCTAGCACAACGCAAAAAGAAGGGTCCCGAAGGACCCTTCAATACTGCTCGTTTTATAAAGTCTTCTGCCTGCGATAGAAATTCCACTTCCGGCCCAAGTAAGGGGCCGTGGGCAAGGCAGAGGTGTCGGTGGTAAGCCGCATCAGATGGTCGATGCCGCCAATCCTGTCCCTGTAGCGCTGGCTTGGATCAGCGCCGTCCCGTAACGCTCTGTCTGTCCCGTCGCTCGCACCGCGCAGATTGTGGTGAAGCTAAACCTTGTACCCTAATCCTAGGGGAGCGGGAAACAATCCGTCAAGATATAGTTGGTTAAACGAACCCTAAGAGTCCATTTTTCTCGCACCACCACCAATGGTGCCTCTACGTCAGCCGTTTTCGCGCAGAACCGTGCCCGCGAGGTAGAGAGATCCGCAGATCAGGATGCGCGCGCGGGGCTCTTCGGCGGTGATCGCAGCAAGGGCAGCGGGCACATCCGCAGCGGCATGGGCGCGCAGCCCGGAGGCGCGTGCGGCGCGTGCGGTCTCTTCGGCCTCCAGCGTCGCCGGGGCGTCGGGGATCGACACGGCGGTGAGACTGTCGGCAACGCGCGCCAGCGGACGCAGGTAACCGCCCACATCCTTGGTGTTCAGCATGCCGCAGATCAGATGCGTGGGCCGCCGCGGCATCCGCGTCAGGTGCTCGGCCAGAGCCTCGCCAGCCGCCGGGTTGTGCCCGCCGTCGAGCCAGAGCTCGGCCAGTGGTGCCGCTTTCAGCAGCGGGCCATGGGTGAGGCGCTGCATTCGCGCGGGCCAATCCGCCGAGGTGACGGCGGCCTCGCAGGCCTCTTCGCCGAACCCGAGGTGGCGCAGTGCCGCCAGCGCCGCGCCGGCGTTGGCCAGCTGATGGCGTCCGGGCAGGTTCGGCAGCGGCAGGTCCAGAAGACCGGTCTCGTCCTGATAGACCAGCCGCCCGCGTTCCTCGGTCACATGCCAGTGCTGGCCGTGCGCCAGCAGCGGCACGCCGAGCTTTGCGGCGCGGGCCTCGATCACCTCCATCGCTTCCTCGGGCTGCGGGCCGACGACGCAGGGCACGCCGCGCTTGAGGATACCGGCTTTCTCACCGGCGATCTCGGCAAGGGTCTCGCCGAGGTACTGCTGGTGGTCGAGCGAGATCGGCGTGAGGATCGTCAGCGCGGGCTTTTCCACCACATTGGTGGCGTCGAGCCGCCCGCCAAGGCCGGTCTCCAGCAGCGTGTAATCCGCGGGCGTGCGGGCGAATGCCAGCAGCGCGGCGCAAGTGGTGATCTCGAAATAGGTGATCTGCGCGCGCTGGTTCTTCTCCCAGCATTCGTCGAGCACGGCGCTCAGCGCGTCTTCGGAGATCAACTCACCCGCCAGCCGGATACGCTCGTGGAACCGCACGAGATGCGGCGAGACATAGGCGTGCACGCGCTTGCCCTGCGCCTCCAGCCCGGCGCGGATCATCGCCTGCGTGGAGCCCTTGCCGTTGGTTCCGGCAAGGTGGATCACCGGAGGCAGGGCGCGCTCGGGATGGTCCAGCGCCTCGAGCAGCCGCCAGACGCGGTCGAGCGTGAGGTCGATGATCTTGGGATGCAGCGACATCATCCGGTCGAGGATGGCGTCGGAACTGGCGGCGCTGCTCACGCTGGTCACTTGGCGGATTTCTTCTTCTTGTCAGCTTTGGCCTCTGCCTTGGGCGCGGCTTCGGCAGGCGCGTCGGCAGCGGGCGAGGGCAGATCACCCGCGACGGCGGGCGGCATGCCCATCAGCATGCGCAGGATGGTGGTCAGCTCGCCGCGCAGTTCGCGGCGGTCGGTCACCCGGTCGAGCATGCCGTGCTCGAGCAGGTACTCGGCGCGCTGGAAGCCCTCGGGCAGCTTTTCACGGATGGTCTGCTCGATCACCCGCGGACCGGCGAAGCAGATCAATGCGCCCGGCTCGGAGATCTGCACGTCGCCCAGCATCGCGTAAGAGGCGGTGACGCCGCCTGTGGTCGGATGGGTCAGCACGACGATATAAGGCAGGCCCGCCTCGCGCAGCATCTGGATCGCCACGGTCGAGCGCGGCATCTGCATCAGCGACAGGATGCCTTCCTGCATCCGCGCGCCACCGGCGGCAGAGAACAGGATCAGCGGGCGCTTGAGCTTCACCGCTTCCTCGGCTGCGGCGACGATGGCGTTGCCGACATACATGCCCATGGAGCCGCCCATGAAAGTGAAGTCCTGCGCGCAGGCCACCACCGGGGTACGGTTGATCTCGCCGGAGGCGACAAGCATCGCGTCCTTCTCGCCGGTCGAGCGCTGTGCGGCCTTCATCCGGTCGGGGTATTTCTTCTGATCACGGAACTGCAGCGGATCGGCGATCGGCTCGGGCACGGCGACCTCGTTGAACACACCGCCATCGAACAGCGCGTCGAAGCGCGCGCGCGGGGTGATGTTCATGTGGTGGCTGCAGTTGGTGCAGACGCCGAGATTGTCCGTCACCTCGCGGTGAAACAGCATCGTCCCGCAGGAATCGCATTTGGTCCACAGATTGTCGGGGACCTCGCGGCGCGAGAAGATCGAGTTGATCCGGGGACGGACGTAGTTGGTGATCCAGTTCATTGCGGTGCTGCCCTTGTTTTCCGAGCGTGCCCTGCGGCGTCAGGGGCTTTGGGTTGGCGCTGACTTAAGCAAGCGGCAAGGGAAATGCAATCACGGCCTGCTTTCCACGCTGGTCGGGGGGAGCCGGGGCTTCAGCGGCGCAGCGCCAACCGCGCCGCAAGCCAGGTGATCAGCAGGGTGATCAGATCAAGCGGCAGCATCCGCATCAGCATCGCGGTGTCATCCAGCGCAAACGGCCAGCGCATCAGCGCAAGGCCCGACATCTGCCCTTCGGGCGCAACCAGCGCCAGTGCCACAAGATTGTTGGCAAAATGCAGCGCCATCGCCGGACCCAGCGTGCCCGAGCGCGCCGTCAGATCGGCGGCGGCAAGGCCAAAGAGAAAGGCCCAGAGCGCCACATAGATCGCCGCGCTGCCATAGGTTCCGGGCGCGTAGTGCCCCAGCGCGAAAAGCGCCGAAGGTAGGCAGAGCCAGACCCAAGGCTGCGGCAGCCGCGCGGCAAGCTGGGTTTGCAGGTAGCCGCGAAAGAACAATTCCTCGCTGGCGGTCTGCAACAGGATCGCCGGAAGCGTCAGCGGCAGCAGCGCCAGCCAGCGCAGCGGCGCGAGCCCCGGGTTCAATGGCGTGCTCTGTGCCCAGATGGTGACCGCCGCCGCGACCAGCGCCGCCGCGCCCGCCGCCAGCCCGACACGGATGAACTGATGAAGCGCCACGGGCGGCGGGCCGATAAGAGTGATCGCGCTGCGCCCGTGCAGCGCCCGCGCCGCGGCGATTGCCCCGACGCCCATGGTGACCATCGAGGCCAGCAGCAAAAGCATTCCCGCTGGCGCATCGGCGCGGCGGATCGCATCGGCCAGCGCGCTGTCGCTGCCCGGCGGCAGGAAAAGCGTGACGATGGCAAAGAGCATCTGGCCCAGCACAAAGCTCACCGCGATCGCGACGCAAATCCCAAGGGCAAGACGCCAAAGCTCGGGGCGGCGGGCGGTAGCGGTCAGCATGACGAAGGGGCGATAGCTCATCGCTGTGACCCGTGCCGCGATCTATGCCGCGGCGCGTCATTGTCGGTGAGCGAGCCCAATATCGCGGCTCTGATTGGAAAAATGGTCGAGCGAAACACTTTGGTTGTCCGATTTTTGCCAAGTTTCCAGCGCGCGGCGGATTCTGTCAATTCCCGGGCGCGTGACGTGAAGGTGAACTCCGGGCTTTCATTCTTGTGCACTCGCAGGGGCTTCGCTAACCCAAGGGGATGATTTTGAGCCCCGCAAAACCCCGCGCCCGGCGCTGGCGATCCTCTGTGCTGATATTGGCGGCGGGTCTTCTGGCTGCCTGCGAAGGGCAGCTCGGCACCCCGCCGACGCCGCTCCGGCAGGCGCAGTTCGAGGGCGGCGCCATCGTTGTTGCGGGGCCCGAAGGCTATTGCATCGACCCGGTCACGCTCGAGCGGCGGGCAGGGCAGGGCTTTGCGCTGCTTGCCTCGTGCCAGATCCTGAGCGGCGGCGAAGGCGCGGTGGTCGAGCCGATGATGCTGACGGTGACCATCGGCCCGGCGGGCGCCGGGCGCCGCCTGCCATCGCCCGAGGTCATGGCCGCCGAGGCGGGCCAGTCAGAGATTTCTGGTGGCGGCGTGCGGGACGGTCTGTCGCTGGTGCATCTTGCGGCAGGCGGCAACCGGATGCTCGACGCGGGTGATCCGCGTTACTGGCGCGGGGCTTTCCATCAGAACGGTCGCCTGGTGATCCTCGCGCTTTATGCGCCGAAGGGCAGCGCCTTGGCTGGTTCGGACGGCGCGGGGATGTTGCGGGCCGTGCGCGCCCGGATCGCCGCGCTCAGCCCCGAGGCGACCGCGCAACGCTGAGCCGGTCACGCGCAGCGCCCCCGTTTATTCGATCTTCGGGATTTGCCATAACAACGCGGGCAGTTGCCCCGGCACCGGGGCCAAGGAGACGCGACGCTATGGGACAGGGCAGATGAGCGAGAAGACCAGCAGCCGCTTGGCGCGCCGCGCGCTGCAGGCGATCGTTCTGCGCCGCTGGACACGGGCCGCCGCCGCCGCGCCGGACACGCCGCTTTCCGAATTGCGCAACCTGCGCGGCGCGGCCCGCCGCCTGCGCCAGCAACTCGACAGGCTGCTTTACGTGGCCGAGGAACGGCTGGCGCTGCCGCTGATCGGCAATCAGAGCTTTCCGCGCCCGGCGGATGCCGACTGGGCATGGCGGCCCGAGCTTTGGCGCGGCCCGCTGCCGCAGCCCGGCATCGCCTCGGTGCCCGGCAAGGCACCGCTTGGCGAAGAGGCGACGCTGTTTCACGATTGTCCGCGTTCAGAGATCACGCTGCGCCAGATCCGCAACCTGCGCGAATCCGATCTTGCGCCCTACGGGCTGCGGCTCGACGTGTTCCGCTTTCGTGGCTCATATCTGTCGCTGGCGGTGACCCTGCCGCAAGAGGCCTGCGAGGGGCTCACCCGGCGGCATCTGCTCCGGGTTGAGACCATCGCCGAGATGGAAAAGCCGCTGGAGCTTTTTGCACGGCTGAACATCCGTCACGGGCCGAACACCGAGCAGGTCGTGCGGGAACTGCCGCTGAACGCCGAAGAGATCAACGTCGAGTTCGACCTTGCCTATACGCGGCTGAACGAGAAGCGGGTCGATGCCATGTGGCTTGACCTGATCTTCGAAGGGCCGGAGATGAACGAGGTGATCCTGCGGGACCTCACCTTCAGCCGACGCCCGCGGGCGGAACTATGAGCCGGGGATGCAGATGAGTGACTACACGCTGACCAAGACGCGCTTTCGCGAGGGGATATGGCAGGGGCTGCTGAGCGGTCCGGCGGACGGCCAGCCCGAGATTTCGGTCACTCTCGAAGGGGCGGCGGTGCGCGGTGTGACGCTGGCCGCCATGGGCGCGCCCGGACAATGGGCGCTGGATGTGCCGGTGCCGGTCGAAGCGGTGGGCGACGGGGTGCAGACCTTCATGATCCGCGAAACAGGCTCGGACCAGATGCTCGACAGTTTCACGCTGATCGCCGGCGAGGCTCTGGGCAGCGACTTCCGGGCCGAGATGTCGCTGTTGCGGGCAGAACTCGACATGCTCAAGCGGGCGTTCCGGCGCCATTGCCTCGAGACCGGTGGATAAGACCGTACTAAACGGGTCTGCGGGCCCGTCCGCAGGTTGACCTTCCGGGCGCCAGTGGCCAGTCTGCGCAGGATTTTATTCTTTCGGCGCGTCGCCGCGGAGTCCTTCATGTCCCCCTTGCGCGGCATTGCGCTGAAACTCACCTCCGTGGTGCTCTTTGTCATCATGTCCGCACTTATCAAGGCCGCCTCGGAGCAGGTGCCCACGGGCGAAGCGGTGTTCTTCCGCTCGTTCTTCGCCATTCCGGTGATCCTCGGCTGGCTGATGTGGCGCGGAGATCTTGGCTCGGGGCTGCGGGTCGCGAGCCCAATGGCGCATTTCCTGCGCGGCATTGTCGGCGTCGGCGCCATGGGCTGTACCTTCGCCGCGCTGGGGCTGTTGCCGCTGCCCGAAGTGACTGCGCTCGGCTATGCCGCATCGCCGCTCACCGTGCTTTTCGCGGCGCTGCTTCTGGGCGAGAAGATCCGGCTTTTCCGCACCTCGGCGGTTCTTATCGGCTTGCTGGGCGTGACCATCGTCATGGCGCCGCTGCTGACCGTCTCTGAGGTGAGCCCGGCGGTGCTTTGGGGGATCGGCTTTGTGATGACCGCGGCGGTGCTGCGGGCGCTGGTGCAGATCCACATCCGCCGCATGGTGCAGAGCGAACAGACCTCGGCCATCGTGTTCTATTTCTCGCTGACCGCGACGGGGCTGTCGCTGCTGACCCTGCCGTTTGGCTGGGTGATGCCAAGCCCGACCGAGGCGGCCATGCTGATCGGCGCGGGGCTGTTGGGCGGGGTGGCGCAGATCTGCCTGACCTCGGCCTATAAGGGCGCCGAGGCGGCGCTTCTGGCGCCGTTCGACTATGCGTCGATCCTCTTTGCCATTCTCATCGGGTACGTGGTCTTTGGCGAGATGCCGACGCCGCTGATGCTGCTTGGCTCGGCGGTGGTGATCGCCTCGGGCATCGCCATCATCCTGCGCGAGCGCGCGCTTGGGCTGAAGCGTTTCAAGGCGCGCCCGGGGATGACGCCACAGGGCTAGGTAAGTGCGGCTTAAGTGGGGTCAGGCCGCTTGGTCTCGTCGTGCAGAAACTCCGCCAAGAGCCGCTTCGCCTGCTGCAGATGGTAGCGCATCGCCGCCGCCGCGCCGTCGCCGTCCCGCATGGCGAGGCAATCGACGATGGCGGCATGCTGTTCGATCGCGGCCTCGGGAGAGGAATCATAGGTGCCCATGGTGAAATGCACCCGATCTGTGCAGCGCTTCCAGCGCTCCAGTTGCGGCCAGAGACTGCCATAGCCAGCGGCCTCGCACAGCGTCAGGTGAAACCGGTCGTCGAGGCGCAGCAGGTCCTGCGGCCCGCGGGCACTGACCAGCTTCTGCCGCATGATCTGCTCGCGCAGGTCGGTCAGCAGCGCCGTGTCGGCGATCTCGGCGACCCGGCGCAGGATCGCGACCTCGGTCTGCTCGCGCAGGAAATGGGCGTTGCGTGCGTGGATTTCCGAAATCGCCCGCACTTTGACGTCGGTCGCCGTAAGGCGGGCTACAAGCCCTTCGTCCTCTAGCAGCAGCGCCGCGGCTTCGATTGATTCACGTGAAAAACTGGTGGTCTCGGCAAGCTCGGTCAGGTTCAGCCGCAAACCGGGGCTGAACCGATTTCGCGAGATCGCATCCCGCAGGGCCCGGACCAACTCATGCGCGGGTGAAAGATCGCACGCGGGGGCCGGGGAGAACTCCTCCCGGAAATCCATCATTACAAAATCACCTTTTACACAGGTGAATGCTAACCCGAGGGATGGATTACGACAATGGCGTTCGCTTTCGCGCCGGACCGCCGATGTCTTCGGGCGCGACGGCGACGCTTTTCATCACCGCGTGGCAGGGTACACCCGGCGCCAGACCGAGCGCTTCGGCAGAGCGGCGGGTGATCCGGGCAAGGATGCGTCCGGCGCCGGTGTCGAGCGAGACCATCATGCCCGGCCCGTCGCCCGAACGGATCTCATGCACCCGGCCGCTGACGATATTGAGCGCCGAAAGGCCCTCTGGGCGCTGTCGGGACAGGATCACCTCATGCGCCGCGATGCGCACCCGCACCCGCGTGCCCGGCGCGGCACCAAGGCGCGGGATCAGCAGCGGCGTGTCGCCCGCGCGCAGTTCGGTCAGCCCGTCCTCGTGGTGACAGGCCACATGGGCGGTGAGCAGCGCGCCAGCGGCCCGCGCGCCGAGCGGGGTGACCGCCGGATCGCCCAGCACCTCGGCGGCGGGGCCCTGCCGCGTCACCCGGCCCTTTTCCAGCGCCACGACGGTGGTGGCGAGCCGTGCGACTTCGGCGGCGGAATGGCTGACGAAAAGGATGGGCACCGACGCGGCGTCGCGCAGCCGCTCGAAATAGGGCAGGATCTCGGATTTGCGGGCCTCGTCGAGCGAGGCCAGCGGCTCGTCGGCAAGGATCATGCGCGGCGCTGACAGCAGGGCGCGTCCGATCGCGACGCGCTGCTTCTCACCGCCCGAGAGCGCGCCGGGGCGGCGCGACAGCAGCGGCCCGATGCCTAGCATCTCGACCACGGTGTCGAAGCTGGCCGGGGAGGCGCCCCGCGGCGCGAACCACTGGCCGTAGCGCAGGTTCTGCCGCACCGTGAGATGCGGAAACAGCCGCCCTTCCTGAAACACGTAACCGATGCGGCGGCGGTGCGGCGGCAGCCACAGGCCCTGCGCGCTGTCCATCAGCACCAGATCGCCCGACGCCACGCGCCCGGCCTCGGGGCGCAGCAGACCGGCGACGGCGTTGACGATGGTGGTCTTGCCCGACCCCGAGCGTCCGAACAGCACGGTGATCCCCGGCGGGGCCTCGAACCGCGCGTCGAGCTCGAACCCCTCGAACCTGTGCTGCAAGGCGACCGACAGCGTCATGCGCCCGCCACCCGCCGTTGGGCCCGCCGCGCCAGCCATTCCGACAGCAGCAGCGCCGACATCGCCACAGCGACCGAGACCGCCACCAGGCGCAGCGCCGCGCCCTCGCCGCCGGGCACCTGCAGAAACGCATAGATCGCCGAGGGCAGGGTTTGGGTCTGGCCGGGGATGTTCGACACGAAGGTGATCGTCGCGCCGAACTCACCCATCGCCTTGGCAAAACCGAGCACCGCTCCGGCGATGATACCGGGGGCGATCAGCGGCAGGGTGACGGTGACAAAGACCCACGCGCGCGGCGCGCCCAGCGTTGCCGCAGCCTGTTCGAGCTTGGGATCCACCGCCTCCAGCGACAGGCGGATGGCGCGCACCAGCAGCGGAAACGCCATCACCCCGGCAGCCAGCGCCGCGCCGGTCCAGCGGAAGGCGAAGACCACGCCGATCTCATTCAGCACCGAGCCCACCGGCCCCTGCGTGCCGAAGGTCAGCAGCAGCAGATAGCCTGTCACGACGGGCGGCAGGATCAGCGGCAGATGCACCAGCCCGTTGAGCAACTGGCGGCCCGGAAAGCGCCAGCGCGCCAGTGCGTAGGCGGTGAACACCGCCAGCGGCAGCCCACCCAGCGTGGCCCAGAAGGAGACCCGCAGCGAAAGCTGCACCGCCTGCCATTCCTCGGGGCCGAGCCAATCCATTCAGCCGCCTGTCTTCGCAGGACCGGCCATGACAAAGCCCTGCCGCTCAAAGGCGGCGCGGGCCTTGGGGCCGTGCAGATAGTCGAGGAAGGCCGCCTCGGCGGGCGTGTCGCGGGTGGCGATATCGGCGACCGGGTAGATGATCGGGGGATGGCTGTCTTCGGGAAAGGTGCCGATCACGCTGACGTTGTCGTCGGCGGCGGCGTCGGTGGCATAGACGATGCCGAGCGGCGCCTCCCCGGTCGAGACCAGCGCCAGCGCGGCGCGCACATTGTCGGCCTGTGCCACGTCGGGGGCGGTCTGCTGCCACATCCCGAGGCTTTCCAGCGCGGCCTTGCCGTAGATGCCCGCGGGCACCGCATCGACCAGCGCCATCGCAAGCCGCCCGCCATCAAGCAGCGCTTGCAGGTCGAGGCTCGAGCCGATCTCGACCGTGGCGGCGTCATGTCCATGCGCGATCAGCACGATCGAATTGCGCAGCAGGTCGCTGCGCGTTCCCGGCTCGAGCAGCCCTTCGGCCTCCAGCTTGTCCATCCACTGCTCATTGGCCGAGATGAAGATATCCGCGGGCGCGCCCTGCTGAATTTGCCGGGCCAGCGCCGAGGACCCGGCGAGGGAAACGGTGATCTTGTCGTCTGATCCGGCCTCATAGGCGGCTTTGATCTCGTCCATCGCGTTCTTCAGGCTGGCGGCGGCAAAAACCGTCACCTCATCCGCCTGCGCCGCAAAGGGCAGGCTGGCAAGCAGGGCAGACCCCGCGAGGCGGGCAAAATATCGGGAAAAGGGCATAGGGGAAAATCCTGAAGGCCTGATATGTTCGGCAAAACATATCGCAATCGAGGACCGCCCGGGCAAGCGTTATTTCCCTTCGGGAATATCGGACGGACCGTCTTGCCCACGCAGCAGGCTCTGCAGCGTCTCGATCCGGTCGGCCCCGGCTTCGGCAATGGTCTCTTCGAGCGCGCGATAGTTGGCCAGCACCTCCTCGCCGGTCTCGGTCAGATGCGCGCCGCCGCCCTTGGTGCCGCCGCGGCTGCTGGCCACAAGCGGGTCGCGGAACGCATGGTTCATTTCCTCGACGAGACTCCACGCGCGCTTGTAGCTCATGGCCATGGCACGGCCCGCGGCGGCAATCGAGCCAGTCTCGCGGATATGCTCCAGCAGGTCGGCCTTGCCGGGGCCGAGCATGGCGTCGGTGCCGAAGAGGATGCGCAGCCGCAGCCGCGGCGCGCTGTCTGGAGGTGTCTCGCACATGCGCAAGTCATCCCGCATCCAAACGAAGCTGGCAAGCGGCGGATCGGGCTGCGCCTCCGGGTATTTCGGGCGTTTCGGGCGCGCCGGTGCAACGATCCCGCCTTGACGCGCGCGCCGCGTTCACGCGCACTTGTCTTTCCCCGACGTCTGTCCAAGACTGGCCGCAATCAAGAACGGCAGCCCGCAAGAGGCCGCCCGAAGGGACAACAGGGAGATACCCATGCTCAAACAGCTTCTCGCCTCGGCGGCGCTCGTCGCCTGCGCGACGGCAGGTTCCGCCGAGACCAAGGTCGGGCTCATCACCACGCTTTCGGGCGGCGGCGCAGGCCTTGGCATCGACACGCGCGACGGCTTCATGCTGGCGATCGAGGAAGCGGGCCGCGACGATCTGGAAGTGGTGGTCGAGGATGATCAGCGCAAACCCGATGTGGCGGTGCAGATCGCCGACCGGATGATCCAGTCGGAGAAGGTCGACGTGCTGACCGGCATCGTCTGGTCGAACCTTGCTATGGCGGTGGTGCCTTCGGCGACGGCGCAGGGGCTGTTCTACCTCTCGACCAACGCCGCACCGGCGCAGCTGGCGGGCCGCGGCTGCAACCCGAACTATTTCTCGGTGTCGTACCAGAACGACAACCTGCACGAGGCGGCGGGGGCCTATGCCACCAGCGCCGAGTTCAAGAACGCCTTCATCCTCGCGCCGAACTACCCGGCCGGGAAAGATTCGCTCAACGGCTTCAAGCGGTTCTTCGAGGGCGAGCTGGCCGGAGAGGTCTACACCAAACTCGGCCAGACCGACTATGCCGCCGAGATCGCGCAGATCCGCGCCTCGGGCGCAGACAGCGTGTTCTTCTTCCTGCCCGGCGGTATGGGGATCTCTTTCCTCAAGCAATATGCCGACAGTGGCGTGGAACTGCCGCTGATCGGTCCGGCGTTTTCCTTCGACCAGAACATCCTGCAGGCGGTGGGCGACGCGGCGCTTGGCGTGAAGAACACCTCTTCGTGGAACAAGGACCTCGAGAACGAGAGCAACGCGCATTTCGTCGAGGCCTATCTGGCCAAATACGACCGCCTGCCGTCGCTCTATTCGGCGCAGGGCTATGACACCGCGCTGCTGCTGCTCTCGGCGCTGGATAAGGCAGAGGTCAGCGACAAGGACGCCTTCCGCGCGGCGCTGGAAGAGGCCGATTTCGCCTCGGTCCGCGGTGAGTTCGAGTTCTCGGCCAGCCATCACCCGATTCAGGACATCTATGTCCGCGAGGTGGTGAAGGAAGGCGATATCCTCACCAACAAGATCGTCGGCACGGCGATCGAGGATCGCGGCCACGCCTATGAGGATGAGTGCAAGATGTGACCCTGCCGGGCGCGGCCCCTCGGAGCGATCCGGGGTGGGCCGCGCCCGACCTTGGTACATCTCGGTACCTATGCCGGGCGCGCGGACCACGGCCCGCCGCTGACCTGAGACGGACTAAAGAATGACCCCCATCCTCATCGCCGAGCAGGTGCTGAACGGGCTGCAATCCGGCGTCATGCTGTTTCTCATGGCCGCCGGGCTGACGCTGATCTTCGGCGTCATGGGGCTGATCAACCTCGCCCATGGCTCGCTCTACATGGTCGGCGCATTCACCGCTGCCGCGACCGCAGCCGCCACAGGCTCGTTCGTGCTGGCGCTGGTTGCCGCTCTGGCCGCCGCCGCCGCCGCGGGCGCAATGGTCGAGCGGCTGGTGATCCGGCGGCTCTATGATCGCGACCACCTTGATCAGGTGCTGGCCACCTTCGCGCTGATCCTGATCTTCTCGGAAGGCACGCGCTGGATTTTCGGATCCTTCCCGCTCTATCTCGATATCCCCGAGGCGCTTTCGGGGCCGGTCACCCTGCCGGGCGGCATCCAATACCCGCTTTACCGGCTGTTCATCATCGGCATGGGCCTTGTGGTGGCCGCGCTGCTGTTCTGGCTGATCGCCCGCACGCGGCTCGGCATCCGCATCCGCGCCGGTGAGAACGACCGCGAGATGATCGCCGCGCTCGGCGTCGACATCGCCCGGCTCTACACGCTGGTCTTTGCCCTCGGCGCGGCGCTCGCCGGGCTGGCGGGCGCGCTGGTGGGGGCGATCCAGTCGGTGCAGGTGGGCATGGGCGAGCCGGTGCTGATCCTTGCCTTCGTGGTGATCGTGATCGGCGGCATCGGTTCGATCGAAGGGGCGCTGGTCGGCGCGATCCTCGTCGGGCTCACGGATACACTGGGCGGCATCTTCCTGCCGCAGATTTTCGGGTTGTTCATGGACCCCGCCGCCGCCACGCAGACCGGGGCGGCGCTGGCCTCGATGGCGATCTACGTGCTGATGGCGGCGGTGCTGGTCTGGAAACCCACCGGCCTCTTCGGAGCGAAATCATGAGCCGCGAACGTATCCTCGGCGCGGTGGTGCTGCTGGCGCTCGGCCTCGTGCCGCTGGCGGCGCATGTCATGGGCGAGCCCTTTACCATCACGCTGGCGACCCGCGCCGCAATCCTCGCGCTGGCCGCGGTGGGGCTGAACATCGCGCTCGGCATCGGCGGGCTGGTGAGCCTTGGCCACGCCACCTTCTTCGGCATCGGCGGCTATGCCATGGGCATCCTCGCCAGCCATGTGCAGAACTACGAGCCGATGTTCGAATGGCCGTTCCTGTTCGAAGGCTCCACCTCGATGCCCTTCATCTGGCTGGTGGCGGTTCTGGCCTCGGCGCTGGCGGCATGGCTCATCGGCCTCTTGGCGCTGCGCACTTCGGGCGTCTACTTCATCATGATCACGCTCGCCTTCGGGCAGATGTTCTACTTCTTCTCGATCTCGTGGAGCGCCTATGGCGGCGAGGACGGGCTGTCGATCTACGTGCGTAACGGCTTTCCGGGGCTGAACACGCTCGATCCGATCCAGTTCTTCGGCCTGTGCTACGCGGTGCTCTGCGCGGTGCTTTTCGGCGCACATCTGCTGGCGCGCAGCCCCTTCGGCCTCGCGCTTGGCGCGGCGCGGCAGAGCCCCGAGCGGGTGCGTGCGGTGGGCCTCGACCCGAAACGCCTGCGGCTGGTGGGCTTTGTGATCTCCGGCGCGATCACCGGTCTGGCGGGGGCGCTTTTCGCCGATCTCAACCGCTTCGTCAGCCCGACGATGTTCAGCTGGCAGACGAGCGGCGAGATCATGGTCTTTATCATCCTCGGCGGCGTCGGGCGGCTGTTCGGTCCGGTGGTCGGCGCGGCGGTCTTTGTGATGCTGGAGCATTTCCTCGGCGATATGTCCGAGTTCTGGCACATCTGGCTGGGCATCCTGCTGCTGGCGGTGGTGCTCTTTGCGCGCGGTGGCCTCGTCGGGCTGCTGGTCGGGCGGGGGAAGGCGCATGACTGAGCCGGTTCTGGAAACCCGCGGGCTGGTGAAATCCTTCGGCGCGTTGCGCGCCTCGGACGGCATCACGCTCGACCTGCGCCCCGGAGAGATCCACGCGGTGATCGGCCCCAATGGCGCGGGCAAATCGACGATGATCAAGCAGCTCTCGGGCAATCTCGTGCCCGATGAGGGCACGGTGCAGTTCCTCGGGCGAGATGTCACCGGGCTCAGCACCATGGCCCGCGCGCGCATGGGGCTGGCGCGGACCTTTCAGGTCTCGGCGCTGGCGATGGAGGACACCGTGCTGCAGAACGCGCTCTTGGGCGCGCTGGGGGCGACGGGCTCGCCTTATCGGTTCTTCCGGCCTGCGCTGAAACGGGCCGAGCTGAGGGACCGGGCCATGGCCGCGCTCGAGCGCATGGGGCTGGCCGATCACGCCGCCACCGTGGTCAGCGAGTTGAGCCACGGCCAGCGCCGCCAGCTTGAGGTCGCGGTGGCGCTGACCCTGCAGCCCAAGGCCTTTTTGATGGATGAGCCGATGGCGGGGCTGGGAGGCGAAGGCTCCAAGCAATTGACCGGCGTGCTCTCGGCCCTGCGCGCGGAGGCGCCGATCCTGCTGATTGAACATGACATGGACGCGGTGTTTGCCCTCGCCGACCGCATCTCTGTGCTGGTCTACGGGCGTATCATCGCCACCGGCACGGTCGATGAGATCCGCCGCAGCCCCGAGGTGCGTGACGCCTATCTGGGGGATGCCACATGAGCCTGCTGGAACTGCACGACATCACCGCCTCTTACGGGGCTTCGCAGGCGCTCTTTGGGGTGTCGCTGGAGATCGAAGAGGGCGAGGTGCTCGCGCTCATGGGCCGCAATGGCATGGGCAAAAGCACCACGGTGCGCTGCCTGTGCGGGATGATGCCCGCCGGGGGCACGCGCCGCTTTGCCGGGCAGGACATCGCGAAACTGCCCTCGCACAGGGTGGCGCGGCTGGGGGTGGGATTGGTGCCCGAGGGGCGGCGCTGTTTCCGCGATCTTTCGGTGACCGAGAACCTCATCGCCGCGGCGCGCCCTGGCGCGTGGGATCAGGCGCGCGTCGAGGCGCTGTTCCCCCGGCTTGCCGAGCGGCGCGGGCAGGTGGCGGGGACGCTTTCGGGGGGCGAGCAGCAGATGCTGGCGATCGGACGTGCGCTGATGACCAACCCGCGGCTCTTGGTGCTGGACGAGGCGACCGAAGGGCTTGCGCCACTGGTGCGGCAGGAAATCTGGGACGCGCTGGCGGTGCTCAAGCGCGAGAGCGGCCTGTCGATCCTCGTGGTGGACAAGGCCCTGGCGGAACTGGCGCAAGTTGCCGACCGCGCGGTGATCCTTGAGCGCGGGAAATCCGTCTGGGACGGGGTGTTCGCCGAGGTGAAAGGCGAGGTCGCGGAGCGCTATCTCGGGGTGTGAGCCCGACCGGAGTCAAGGCGAAGCCGCCGGGCGAGCGCCTGCCCGTCGCACCGTAGGTGCGCAAATTGCAGTGTCACGCGCCTTTGGCGCGCGGGGCGGGCTGGCGCTTCTTCATCGTCAAGCAACGCTCGCATGTCGTCCGGATCTGGCTGACATAAAGCGCGCAGCTCCGGCCTTGCAGCGCCACCCCACGGGCAGGCGCTCGCCCGGCTGCGGTGGGACAAAAAAAGGGGCGGGAAAACTCCCGCCCCTTTCAGAACCTTGATCCCGCTGGCTTACGCCTGCAGCGACTTCACGACCAGCTCGCCTTCTTCGCGGGCCTTCATCGCCAGTGCAGCGGCGTGGGCGCCTGCGGCGGTGGTGTAGTAGGGGATCTTGTCATAGAGCGCGACCGAGCGGATTTCGCGCGAGTCCGAGATCGACGCCGCGCCTTCGGTGGTGTTGAGCACCAGCTGCACGCCGCCATCCTTCAGCAGATCGACCACATTCGGACGGCCCTCGTAGACCTTCTTGACCACCTCGCAGGTGATGCCCGCGTCCTTGAGGAAGCTGGCGGTGCCGACGGTGGCGAGGATCTTGAAGCCGAGGCCGGCAAGCGTCTGCGCGGTCTCGATCATCTGCGGGGTCTTGTCCTCGTCGCGGATCGAGATGAATACCGCGCCTCCGGTCGGCAGATGCGTGCCTGCGCCCATCTGTGCCTTGAGGAAGGCGCGCGGGAACGAGCGGTCCCAGCCCATGACTTCGCCGGTCGAGCGCATTTCCGGCCCGAGGATCGTGTCGACGCCGGGGAAGCGGGCGAAGGGCAGCACCGCTTCCTTCACCGAGAACCACGGCATGTTCGGGTCGGCCAGCGTCATCGGATCGGCCAGCGGCAGCGCCGTGTCGTAATCGGCATCTGCCGGATAGGCTTCGCGCAGCGGGAAGGCCGAGAGCTTCTCGCCCGCCATGATGCGCGCGGCGATCGAGGCGATGGCGCTATCGGTTGCCTTGGCGACGAAGGGCACGGTCCGCGAGGCGCGCGGGTTCACCTCGATGAGGTAAATCTCGCCGCCCTTGATGGCGAACTGCACGTTCATCAGGCCCACGACGTTGAGCGCCTTGGCCAGTGCCTCGGTCTGACGCTTGATCTCGTCGATGGTCTCGGCCGAGAGCGAGAAGGGCGGCAGCGAGCAGGCGCTGTCGCCCGAGTGCACGCCAGCCTCTTCGATGTGCTGCATGATGCCCGCCACATGCACGCCCTCGCCGTCGCAGAGCGCGTCGACATCAAGCTCGATGGCGCCCGAGAGGTAGCTGTCGAGCAGCACCGGGCTGTCGCCGGAAACCACCACGGCCTCGGCGATGTAGCGCTCGAGGTGTGCCATGTCGCGGACGATTTCCATCGCGCGGCCACCCAGCACGTAGGAGGGGCGGATCACCAGCGGGAAGCCGATCTCATCGGCGATGGCCAGCGCCTGTGCGTCGGTCGAGGCGATGCCGTTGCGCGGCTGCTTGAGGCCAAGCTGATTGACCAGAGCCTGGAAGCGCTCGCGGTCTTCGGCGAGGTCGATGGCGTCGGGCGTGGTGCCGAGGATCGGGATGCCCTCTGCCTCGAGCGCATTGGCCAGCTTCAGCGGGGTCTGGCCGCCGAACTGCACGATGACGCCATGCAGCGTGCCATTGTCCTGCTCGACGCGAAGGATTTCCATCACGTGCTCGAAGGTCAGCGGCTCGAAATACAGGCGGTCCGAGGTGTCGTAGTCGGTCGACACGGTCTCGGGGTTGCAGTTGACCATGATGGTCTCATAGCCCGCGTCGGTCAGCGCAAAGCAGGCGTGGCAGCAGCAGTAGTCGAACTCGATGCCTTGGCCGATGCGGTTGGGACCGCCGCCGAGGATCACAACCTTCTTGCGGTCCGAGGGGCGCGCCTCGCATTCCACCTCGCCCATCATGGGCATCTCGTAGGTCGAATACATATAGGGCGTCTGCGCCTCGAACTCGGCGGCGCAGGTGTCGATGCGCTTGAAGCTGGCGACGACGCCAAGCTCGGTGCGGCGCTTGCGCACATCCTTCTCGGCAAAGCCGGTGAGCGCGGCGAGACGGGCATCGGTGAAGCCCATGATCTTCAGCGCGCGCAGGCCCTCGGCATCGGTCGGCAGACCGTTCTGACGCACCTGCTCTTCGGCCTCGACGATCTCGCGGATACGGGCGAGGAACCACGGGTCGAACATGGTCACGCCGTGGATCTCGTCATCCGACAGGCCGTGCCGCATCGCCTGCGCGATGGTGCGCATGCGGTCGGGGGTCTGCTGGCTGATCGCCTTGATCACTGCCGATTTCTCGGGGGCGCCGGGGATGTCCACCTCGTCAAAGCCCGACAGGCCCGATTCCATCGAGGTCAGCGCCTTTTGCAGCGATTCGTGGATGGTCCGGCCGATCGCCATCGCCTCGCCCACCGATTTCATCGCGGTGGTGAGATAGGGTTCGGATCCGGGGAACTTCTCGAAGGCGAATTTCGGGATCTTGGTGACAACATAGTCGATGGTCGGCTCGAAGGAGGCCGGAGTCACCTTGGTGATGTCGTTGTCCAGCTCGTCCAGCGTATAGCCCACGGCCAGCTTCGCCGCGATCTTGGCGATCGGGAAGCCGGTGGCCTTGGACGCCAGAGCCGAGGAGCGCGACACGCGCGGGTTCATCTCGATCACGACCATGCGGCCATTCTCGGGGTTCACCGCCCACTGCACGTTTGAGCCGCCGGTCTCGACGCCGATCTCGCGCAGCACGGCGATCGAGCCGTTGCGCATGATCTGATATTCCTTGTCGGTCAGCGTCAGCGCCGGGGCCACGGTGATCGAATCGCCGGTGTGCACGCCCATGGGATCGACGTTCTCGATGGCGCAGACGATGATCGCGTTGTCCGCCTTGTCGCGGACGACCTCCATCTCAAACTCTTTCCAGCCCAGCAGCGACTCGTCGACGAGGATTTGGTTCACCGGCGAGGCATCCATGCCCGAGCGGCAGTAATGCATGTAGTCTTCGCGGTTGTACGCAACGCCGCCGCCGGTGCCGCCGAGGGTGAAGGCGGGGCGGATGATCGCGGGCAGGCCGACGGTTTCAAGCGCCTCGAGCGCGATCTGCACGCCAGCGTCGAGATCGGCCTTGCCGTCGGGCTTGGTGGGGGCGGTGACGATGGTCGCCGCCGGGTTTTCAAGGCCGATGCGGTCCATCGCTTCGCGGAACAGCGCGCGGTCTTCGGCCATCTCGATGGCTTCGCGCTTGGCGCCGATCATTTCGACGCCGAATTTTTCCAGAACGCCCATTTCCTCGAGCTTGAGCGAGGTGTTGAGGCCGGTCTGACCGCCCATGGTGGGCAGCAGCGCGTCGGGGCGCTCTTTTTCGATGATCTTGGCGACGACCTCGGGGGTGATCGGCTCGATGTAGGTGGCATCGGCGAGCCCGGGGTCGGTCATGATCGTAGCCGGGTTCGAGTTCACCAGAATGACCCGGTAACCCTCTTCGCGCAGCGCTTTACAGGCCTGAGCGCCGGAGTAGTCGAATTCGCAGGCTTGCCCGATGATGATGGGCCCCGCTCCGATGATCATGATGGATTTGATATCGGTTCTTTTAGGCATGGGGGCACCTTTATGTCATGTCGATCACGGTCGGGCAGGGGGCAGCACGCGACGGAGTCGCCGCTCCCCGCAAATTGTCGTGCGTTATAGACAGAAGCTTTGCCCACGCAACCCCAGATCCGCCTTGTTTTCCTCCTCAGAGCAAAACTCGGTGACAGCCGCGCGACATCGCAGGTGTCGCGGCGTCATGTCGCCAGCTTTTCAGGGGCGGGGTCTGATGTGCGGAATCAGCGAAACATCCCGCCCGGTTAGGCAAGATGCTCCCAAGGCCGAAGACGGCGCGGAGTCACTGCGCGGCGTGCAGAAGTTCCTGCGCGTCGTGGCCGTAAAGATAGTCGCGCGTCGTCGGCACGGCATACTGCTTGTGCGCGATCTGCAGGTGGAAGACGCCCTGCCGGGTCTCCTCGAAGGCCGCCTCGCAGACCGCAAGGTAAAAGCGCCACATGCGGATGAAGCGCTCGTCATAGCCCATCTCGCGCACCTTCGGCAGCGCCGCTTCGAAACGCCGCCGCCAGTGGTTGAGCGTCGGGCCATAGTGGCCGCGCAGCACCTCGACATCAGCCGCCCACAGACCGGATTTCTCGATCGAGGCAGAGACCTCCGACAGGCTGGGGATATAGCCGCCCGGGAAAATATACTTGTCGATCCAAGGGGAGGTGGGCACCGGCGGCGCAGTGTGGCCGATGGAGTGGATCAGCGCCACGCCATCGGGCTTCAGCACGTCCTGCACCTTCGCGAAATAGTCCTGCAGATGCGGGAAGCCCACGTGCTCCAGCATGCCGACCGAGACCACGCGGTCGAATTTGTCCTCGATCTTGCGGTAATCGAGCAGACGGAACTCGGTCTTATCGGCCAGTCCCGCCGCTTCGGCGCGTTGCTTGGCGGTGGCCAATTGGTTCTCTGACAGGGTGACTCCGGTGACATGCACGCCGTAGTCGCGGGCCAGCGTCAGCGCCATGCCGCCCCAGCCGCAGCCGATATCCAGCACCTTCATGCCCGGCTTGAGCAGCAGCTTATGGGCGATGTGGTCTTTCTTGGCGCGCTGCGCGTCCTCAAGGCTCATCTCCGGGTCGCGGAAATAGGCGCAGGAATACTGCATGTCCTCGTCGAGAAAGAGCCGGTAGAGGTCATCCGAGATATCGTAATGGTGCTGAACGTTCGATTGCGAACGCAGCGGGTTGTTCCGCTGTTCGAGCCCGCGCAGCCCCACACGCATCCTGTCCATCGCAACGAACCACGAGGGCATCTGCCCGGATTGCTGATTGCGGATCAGCAGCGCGAGGAAATCGTAGAGCTTATGCGGCGGGCAGTCGATGCGGCCATCCATATAGCCCTCGCCAAGCGCCATCACCGGATGCTGGCACAGATCCTTGATGATCGACGTGTCGGTGATCGTGACCTCGGCTTCGGGGCCGCCCCCCGGTCCGAACTCATGCAGCGCTCCGTCGGGGGCCGTGATCTTCAGCCGACCCTCAACGATCAGCCGTTTCAACATTCTTTCGAGTATGGATACCCACATAATCAGACCCCCTTAACTCGGATTTGTTTGAAAACGGTTGAAAACGTTTGGAATCGAAAAAAGGTTCCCAGACGTTACAACACGAACGAAATATGGCAAATCCAAGTGGCGTCCCTTGACTTCCCCACGCTCTAGCGGTGTATCGGCGCCTAACTTTCCAGCAGTTTCCGAAGGGCAAGACCCATGCATGCCTATCGCAGCCATACCTGCGCAGATCTGACCAACGCCAACGTCGGCGAAACCGTCCGCCTCTCCGGTTGGGTGAACCGCATTCGCGATCACGGCGGCATCCTGTTCATCGACCTGCGCGATACCTACGGGATCACGCAGGTTCTCTGTGACCCCGACAGCGCCGCCTTCGCGGATGTCGAGAAGGTCCGCGCCGAATATTGCATCCGCATCGACGGCGAGGTGAAAGCCCGCGATCCCGAGCTGGTGAACCCCAAGCTGCCCACCGGCGAGATCGAGGTGTTCATCCGCGAGATCGAAGTGCTGGGCGCCTCGAACGAACTGCCGCTGATGGTGTTCGGCGAGCAGGAGTACCCGGAAGAGACCCGCCTGCGCTATCGCTACCTCGACCTGCGCCGCGAGAGCATGCAGCGCAACATGACCCTGCGCTCGGATGTGGTCGCCTCGATCCGCCGCCGGATGTGGGACAAGAACTTCCGCGAGTTCCAGACGCCGATCATCACCGCGTCCTCGCCCGAAGGCGCGCGCGACTTCCTCGTGCCGTCGCGTCTGCACCCGGGCAAGTTCTACGCGCTGCCGCAGGCACCGCAGCAGTTCAAGCAGCTGATCATGGTGTCGGGCTACGACAAATACTTCCAGATCGCGCCCTGCTTCCGCGATGAGGACCCGCGCGCCGACCGCTCGCCCACCGACTTCTACCAGCTCGACATGGAGATGAGCTTTGTCACCCAGCAGGACGTGTTCGACACGATCTCGCCGGTGATCGCGGGCATCTTCGAAGAGTTCGGCGGTGGCCGGAACGTTGATGCGCCCTCCGAATGGCCGCAGATCTCCTATCGGGACGCGGCGCTGTGGTACGGCACCGACAAGCCCGACCTGCGCAATCCGATCAAGATGCAGGACTGCTCCGAGCACTTCCGCGGCTCGGGCTTCGCGATCTTCGCCAAACTGCTCGAGCAGGAAGGCACCGAGGTCCGCGCCATCCCCGCGCCCACCGGCGGCTCGCGCAAGTTCTGCGACCGGATGAACGCCTTTGCCCAGAAAGAGGGTCTGCCCGGCATGGGCTACATCTTCTGGCGCGATCAGGGCGAAGGCATCGAAGCTGCAGGCCCGCTCGCCAAGAACATCGGCCCCGAGCGCACCGAGGCGATCCGGCAGCAGCTTGGTCTGGATGTGGGCGACGCGGCCTTCTTCCTCGGCGGCAAGCCCTCGAGCTTCGAGCGTGTGGCGGGCAAGGCGCGCGACGTGATCGGTGCCGAGCTGAAGCTGACCGACGAGAACCGTTTCGCCTTTGCTTGGATCGTCGACTTCCCGATCTACGAGAAGGACGAGGAGAGCGGCGAGATCGACTTCGAGCACAACCCGTTCTCGATGCCGCAGGGCGGGATGGACGCGCTCAACGGCGATCCGCTCGACGTGCGCGGCTTCCAGTACGACCTTGCGTGCAACGGCTACGAGCTGGTCTCGGGCGCGATCCGGAACCACAAGCCCGACGTCATGCTGAAGGCTTTTGAGATCGCTGGTTACGGCGAGGAAGAAGTGAAGAGCCGCTTCGGCGCGCTCTATCAGGCCTTCCACTACGGCGCTCCGCCGCACGGTGGCTGCGCTGCGGGTATCGACCGGATCGTAATGCTGCTGGCGGATGAACAGAACATCCGCGAGGTCATCATGTTCCCGATGAACCAGCGCGCCGAAGACCTGATGATGCAGGCCCCCTCCGAGCCCAGCTCGGACCAGCTGATGGAACTGTCGCTGCGGGTCATCCCGCAGGAGTGATCCAGATGCTCGAGACGCTCAGATCCCGCGGCTTCGATGTCGAAGTGCGCAACCATGCCGCGGCGATTCTGAGCGTCGACTTCCCCGAAGAAACCGCCGAACTGGTCGAGACGCTTTCGGAGTTCAGTATCGAACTTTCCGAGCTGATCGCCGGTGGCGGCGGCGAGTCGGGGCAGACCCAGCGCTTGCGGCGCGCGCTCAGCGCCCGTGGCTGGGAGAAGCACAACTTCCTTGTGCAGACCATCGTCGACGGTGTGGAGCGCGATTCGATCTCGCATGAGATCGACCACGTGCGCCGCGCCGGGGCTGGGCGGCTGGCGCTCGAGATCGAGTGGAACAACAAGGACCCTTTCTTCGACCGCGATCTCGAGAATTTCCAGCGTCTGCACGCGCAGTCGGCGATCTCGCTGGGGATCGTGGTGACGCGTGGCTCGACGCTGCAGGACCGCATGCTGCCGCGCATCCGCAGCTGGCTGGAAGCGAACGGGTTGCAGTCGGAAGAAGACCTGCAGCGGCTCGGCATCGGCGATCGCACCGCCAAGCAGCGCGCTGCGGTCGAGGCGCAGGTGGCCAAGGGCATGACGTTCCCCGAAGCCTTTGCGCGCAAGTTCGTCGCCGACAAATTCGGCACCGCCACCACCCATTGGTCAAAGCTCGAAGAACGCGTGCGCCGCGGCGTCGGCAATCCCTGCCCGCTGGTGCTGATCGGTCTGCCGGACGCGATCCTTCAGGGCTAGGGGCCGGATTTTTCTGGGATCGAAGTGCTGATCCGCCCGGAACAAGGCCGAAGGCCGCCGGGCGAGCGCTGGCCCGTCCCCACGGGCTGGCGCTTTGTCATTTCAGCACGGCGTTCGGGGGTCGCGCGGATTTGGCTGGCATAAAGCGCAGACCACAGCCGTCGCAGCGCCACCCCACGGGCCAGCGCTCGCCCGGCTCGCGTCGCGCCGCGGATTACTCCGCCGCGACGCCCGAGTTGTAGGAATAGGTCTTCCACGTCGGCTTATAGTCGGCGTCGGCCTGATTGCCCCAGACCGTCCAACCCTCACGCACACCGCGGCCGAACATCTCCAGATACGGGCCTTTCGAGCAGCTCTCGATGACTTCGTACTGCTCGTCCGGCTTGCGCGAATGCTCGCGCTTGCGGGTCTGGATCATGTTGACCTGACGGCGGCCCGGCGCTTCGGTCCGCGCGTTCTTGCCGCGGGTGCCGAAGAGCAACAGCTCGGTCACATTGCGGAAGTAGAAGCCCACGCCGCGCCCGTCAGAGCCGCCATCCTTGCGGATTTTGTGCCAGACGATGTTCGACTTATACTCGAAGCCCCAGGAACTCAGCACCTGCAGGCCTTCGGGCAGCAGCGCGTTGGGCACCCAAAGATAGCAATGCGCCATATCCTGCAGGTGGTCGGCCACCGGCAGTGCGCAGATATCCTCGAGCGTCATCGTGGGGTAGCGCGCAAGGCGCTTGTGTTCGGGGGCGACTTTTCCGGTGCGATTGGTGAAACGCCACGGCGGATCCGCCATGACGGTCCCAAACCGATCATCCCCCAGAAACTCGGACAAATGTTGCGCTGCGCTTTGTGTCATTACCGAAATATAGCCTTCCAGACGCCCCCTTGTCACGCGGCTTTCGTGGCTTGCATGGCGCATTTGCGCGTTGTGCGGCATTGCGAACAAAAATGGAACAGCTTGAATGCAGATCGTACACGAAAAAGGGGCGCGACGCCGCAGCGTCACACCCCCGAATGGCGCCTCAAAGACTTGCGTTCAGTCTTCGAGGTGATCGGCCTTCTTCTTCTCGATGAGGCCAAGTTCCTTTTCCTTGCTGAGCTGACCCCATCGAGTGGTCCGGGTTAAATGCTAATGCATGGTCGGCCTTCGATCTATGGGGATGAAAGTCTCCGGTGCCGGTGTCCGATATCCAAGAGCGCTATGCGGCCGAGCGGTGTTGTAGTGCTTTCGCCATTGTTCGATGAGGATTTGCGCCTCCCTCAACGAGTAGAAGACCTCGCCATTGAGGAGTTCGTCCCTGAACCTGCTGTTGAAGCTCTCGCAATAACCGTTCTCCCAGGGTGACCCCGGCTCGATGTACGCGGTCTTCGCCCCCACCAACTCGATCCAGTCGCGCACCTTCTGCGCGATGAACTCCGGGCCGTTGTCGGACCGGATGAACCGCGGCGGGCCGCGCTGGATGAAGAGATCGGTCAGGGCGTCCAGGACATCGGTGGAGTTCAGTCGCCTGTCGACACGGATCATTAACGCCTCCCGCGTATATTCATCGAGGATGTTGAGCGTCCGGTAGGTCCGGCCGTCACTGGTCCGGTCCTGCACGAAGTCGTAGGACCAGACGTGGTTGGGGTGCTCGGGCTTCAGCCGCACGCAAGAGCCATCGTCCAGCCAGAGCCTGCCGCGCTTCTTCTGCTTGTGTGGGACCTTGAGCCCTTCGCGCCGCCAAATGCGCGCCACCCGCTTGTGGTTCACCTGCCAGCCGGCACGCCGCAGCAGCACGGCGACCCGGCGGTAGCCGTAGCGGCCATACTCCCGGGCCAGATCGATGACGTCGGCGGTCAGCCGCGCCTCGTCTTCCCGGCCCTGTGGTGGCTTGCGCTGCGTGGAGCGGTGTTGGCCGAGCACCCGGCAGGCCCGGCGTTCGGAGATGCCGAGTGTCTGGCGCACATGCTCCACGCATTCGCGGCGGCGCGAAGGGCTTAGAAGTTTCCCTGGGCAGCCTCGGTCAGGATCAGCTTCTCGAGCGTCAGGTCAGATACCGCCCGCCGCAGCCTCAGGTTCTCCTTCTCGAGTTCCTTCAGCCGCGACAACTGTGCCCGGTTCATCCCACCATACTGCTTCCGCCACCGGTAAAAGGTATGCTGCGATATCCCGATCTGCCGCACCGCATCGGCCATCGACAGGCCCTGGCCATGCAACACCTCGACCTGACGCAGCTTGGTGACAATGTCTTCCGGCTTCTCACGCTTTCCAGCCATTCCGTAGTCCTCCTGTTCGCCGAAATCCTATCGGATTTCAGGCTTCGTGGGTGGACCACTTCAAAGGGGCTGGCTCAGTCACACCCCCGAATGGCGCCTCAAAGACTTGCGTTCAGTCTTCGAGGTGATCGGCCTTCTTCTTCTCGATGAGGCCAAGTTCCTTTTCCTTGCGGGTGAGGAACCGCTTGCCGTAGGCGTCGTTCTCTTCCTCACCGACGACCTTGCGGGCGCGGGTGAAAACCTCGTCCTCTTCCTCTTCCATGTGATGCTCGTAATCATGTTTGAGCGTGCGGAAACGGGTGAGCCAGCCCGAAGAGGACATATCCATCTCGTTCAGCTCTTCGAGGATTTCATCCATCTCGGCATGCTCATGCACTGAGTGGCGGGCGGCGTCCTGACCCCAGGTCTCTTTCATCAGAGCCGAGTAGAACTCTTCCTCTTCGGCGGCGGAATGGGATTTGATCTCGCGGTAGAACTCTCCCCAAGCTTCGCGCCGCTCGGGACTGTCGCCCTCGGTCTTGTCGATGCGGTCCAGCAGAGTGCGATGGTGTTCATGGTCCTTGGTGATGGCGTCGTAGATCGAGGTCATGGGGCTCTCCGCGTGCAGGTGGCTGAGTGACTAGCTCCGTGGCTAGGTGTTCGGCCCAGCAACGCGGAAAGAGGGGCGGGGGTTCCCCGCGATCACCTCAGATCGCCATGCGCCTGTCGAGCCGTTCGCGCAGGACCTGCGCCAAATGGGCCAATGCGCTCTCCACCGGGCGCTCTTCTGAGCGGGCCTCGGCAAGATGCGCCGCGGCACTCTCGAGCGCGGCATCCCCCGCGCTGCGTGCCAAACCGCCAAGGAATTGCGCCAGATAATCGGCAAGCTGCGGCGCTGGCATCCCGTCGAGCAGGCTTGCCGCATGGGCGATATCGTCTTGATACGCGAGAGGATCAGGGCGGATCGGATCATCGGGCACCAGCCTGATGCCGCCGGGTCGGCGACCGGGCGGCAGCGCCGCGATGATGGCGTTCTGGAAGTGCAGCAGGCTGTGCAGGGGTTTGTCGAGGAACCCGTCCGCGCCCGCAGCCTCGACCAAGGGTTCGGCGAAAGGATCGCCACTGGTGCCCAGCAGGACCGGCAGGCGCGGGCTCTGTTCGGCGAGGTCTTTGATAAGCTCGGCGCCCGACCCGTCCGGCAGGCCAAGATCGACCACGGCGATGGTCGGCCTGTAGAGAGACAGGTGCCGGCGCGCGGCCTGCAGGCAATCGGCGCGGCGGATGCGGGCCCCGCTGCGCAGCGCCATCAGGCGCAATGCGTCGCAGGCATAGCGGCTGTCTTCCACCGCCAGCAGCGTCATCCCCAGCAACGGTCGGGTCGCGGTGGGGCGGGGAGGTTGTGGCGGGAGGCGGTCACTGTCACTCATGGCTGGCACTCATGGCTGGCACTCATGGTTGTCGCTCATAGTCACTGTCCCTCTAGGTCACGCTCGCTGCTGGCACTATCGCAGATACTCACTGGTGGTCTTGGCCATCCTGACGCGCCGTAGCTAATGGGCGGTTAATGGACGCACCCGCTTGCGGCAGGGGGCTCGGGCGCGCGATAACCGGGCGACGCGAGGATTCGAGGGAGAGTGTCATGATCGGTCGTCTCAACCATGTCGCCATTGCCGTGCCCGATCTGGAGGCGGCTTCGGCGATGTACCGCGACACGCTGGGTGCAAAGGTCGGCGCGCCGCAGGATGAGCCGGACCACGGCGTGACGGTGGTGTTCATCGAACTGCCCAACACCAAGATCGAATTGCTCTATCCGCTGGGAGACGAGTCGCCGATCAAGGGGTTCCTCGACAAGAACCCCTCGGGCGGCATTCACCATGTCTGCTACGAGGTGGATAACATCCTTGCAGCCCGCGATCATCTGAAGGCGCAGGGCGCGCGGGTGCTGGGCAATGGCGAGCCGAAGATCGGTGCGCATGGCAAGCCGGTGCTGTTCCTGCACCCCAAGGATTTTCAGGGCACGCTGGTCGAGCTGGAACAGGTCTGAGGGCGCATCATGGCGATCACATCGGGCATCGTTCTTTTCGCAGTCATCTGGTTTATGACCTTCCTGTGCGTGATTCCCCTGCGGCTGAAGACCCAAGGCGACGTCGGCGAGGTGGTGCCGGGCACCCACGCGGGCAGCCCGGAGGTGCACAACCTCAAGCGCAAGGCATGGATCACCACGGGGATCTCTGCCGTGCTATGGGCGATCTTCGCCTCGATCATTCTCAGCGGGATGATCAGCGTGCGCGACATCGACAGCTGGATGTTCAACCGCATGGGGCCGCCGGTGACGGCTGGCGACTGAGCCGCCAGCCCCTCAGCCCTCAGCCTACCGGCCGTTCGCCGTGGATCCGGTGATAGATGTGGGTGAATGTCGCCGCCCCGAGGATCGGGATCAGCAGGTTCACCAGCGGCACCGAAAGCGGCAGCGCCATCAGCACGCCCGCGACCCAGATCGTCGGCAGATGGCGGCGGCGCAGCACGGCGGCCTGTTCGCGCCCGACCCGGCGCATGGCGGCCAGCGTGAAATATTCCCGCCCCAGCAAAAAGCCGTTCAGCCCCCAGAAGATGAAGGGCGCGAAGGGCGCAAACAGCACGTAGAGCACCAGCGCCACGAGGTTGGCGGCGATCATCACACCGAGAAAGCTCAGCGTGTCGCGCAGCGCTTCGCCCCAGCTCACTTCCATGGCGGGGCCGAGCGCGGGGTAATGCCGGTCTTCGACCGCCTGCGCCACGTCGTCGAGAAAGAATGAGGTGATGGCCGAGGCCACCGGCACCATCAGCACCACCGACAGCAGCAGCATCAGCGGCACCGCGCCCCAGCTGATCGCGGTGTCGACCCATGTCACATCGCCGATCCACGGCAGGGTAACGGTGTCGCCCACCAGCCAGCCCACGGCGGTGACGAAGACGAAATAGATCAGCACGAAGAGCCCGACCGTCAGGCCGAGCCCTTTGATCAGCACCGAGCGGAAGCGCGCGTCGCCGATCTGTCCTATGGCGGCGAGGAAAGACGCCGGGATCATGCGTCCATCCATGTGGTGATCGCGTCTAGGTCGGGGCGCGGGCGCTCCGGCGGGGCCGAGGTTTCGGTGCCGATATGGATGAAGCCTGCGACGCTTTCGTTTGCGGCGAGCCCCAGCGTTTCCTCAATGAACCCGCGGTCATGCGAGGCCCAGCCGGTCAGCCAGTTGGCCCCCCAGCCCGAGGCCAGCGCGGCATTGAGCAGCGCGAGGCAGACGGCACCGGCGGAATAGGTCTGTTCGAGCGGCGGGATCTTCGGGCTTTCTTTCTGCACCTCGATCACCGCCACGCAGAGCGGGCTGTCGGCGAAGGCGGCGCGTGCCTTTGCGGCCTGATCCGGGTCCACGCCGAGCGCCTCTGCGCGCGGGCCGACGGCAGCTGCCAGCCGGTCGAGCGCACCGCGCTCCAGCACGATGAAGCGCCACGGCTCCAGCTTGCCGTGATCCGGCGTGCGCGCGGCGGCGGTGAGCAGCGGCAGCAGCGCCTCGCGGTCGGGTGCGGGGCCGGTCAGGGTCTTGGCCGGGCGCGAGCGCCGGCTGAGCAGGAAGTCCATGGCCTGCGGATTGGGGGTGGGCATCGCCGTCTCCTCGTTCAGTCGCCTCCTATGTCTGCCTTTGGCGGCGCGGTTTCAACCGGTTGCGATGCGCGCCGAGCCCGGGTGTGGCGCGGGATGCGCCCGGCGCGATGACTTGATAGGAAGAGCGGAAAAGCTGCGAGGAGCCCCCGTCATGGCCAAACCCGACCTCACCCATCTCGCCGCGCCCGGGGCGGTGCTGGAGGTCCGCGTGACCCCAAAGGCCTCGCGCAACGAGGTCCGCGAGGAGGATGGGCAGATCCGCGTCTATGTCACCACCGTGCCGGAGAACGGCAAGGCGAATGACGCTGTGGTCAAGCTGCTGTCAAAGGCGCTGGGGGTGCCAAAATCCCGGCTGACGCTGATCCGCGGCGCGACGTCGCGCGACAAGGCCTTCCGGGTCGAGGGCTGATCACTCGTCGGTGTCGCTGCCCTGCCTTGTATAGACGCCCTCGGGAAGGCTGATCGCGGCGGCGAGGTCGCGCATCTGCGTCATCGAAAGGGTGATTTTATTCACCTTGTCGGTGCGCGGGTCATATTGCTCGACCGTGACGCATTCCTCAAAGCTCGAGACGACCACGTCTTCCTGAAGATGCGGTTCGCCCTCGTCCACGAGGGTCACAACGGTGGCGTCGAATTCGTGCTCGATACTGAACATGGTCTCAGCCTAGACGCGTAATGCATCGGCAGACAATCCGGAATTTTGGTCGCGTCACGGAAACTTGCGTAAGCGAGGCTGGGCAGGCCTTTGAGCGGTGCAAAGCCCAGCCTGCATGGAGCCGGCGGCATTGGGGCGATACGTTTAAGGCACAATGCTGCCATCTGTTGACGGCTGCACTGGCGCGCCCCGCCGGTGGCCCCTATCGTGACCTTATGTCCAGACCCGGAGCGAGCCGCCACATGCGCCGAATTCTGCCCCTTCTGTTTGTCCTGATCTCTGCCTGTACGGCGGTGCCGATCTCGTCGGTGCCCGGGGGCGGCGATCCGCTTGCCGGGACCGGATCGCGCGCGGCGCAGCAATTCGTCGACGTGGTGGACCGCGTCGAGCCGGTGGCCGAGCAGCAGTGCCGGTCGATCTCTTACAAAGGGTCGAACTGCGACTTCCTGATCGTGGTCGACGACCGCCCGGACGAAGAACCCAACGCCTTTCAGACCCGCGACAGTCAGGGCCGCCCGGTGCTGGCATTCAACCTCGCGCTGATCCGCGAGGCGCAGAATGCTGACGAGCTGGCCTTCGTCATGGGGCATGAGGCGTCGCATCATATTCTTGGCCATCTCGACCGGGTGCAGGAAGATGCCGCCATCGGTGCGATCATCTTCTCGGGCATCGCCGCGATGACCGGTGCCGACGAGGCTTCGGTGCGCAGCGCCGAAGAGTTCGGCGCCTCTGTCGGTGCGCGCACGTTCACCAAGAACTATGAGCTGGAAGCGGACGAGTTGGGCACGGTGATCACCATGCGCGCGGGCTTCGATCCGATCCGCGGTGCCCGGTTCTTCGAGCGTCTGCCCGATCCCGGCAACCGCTTCCTCGGCACCCATCCGCCGAATTCCGCGCGAATCGACGCCGTGCGCCGCACTGTCGCGGCGGTTCAGGCCGGCGGCGGGGTCTGACGTTGATGTGCATCAAGGGCGGCAGCGGCAGCCTTTGATAGGATCACCCCGAGGAAACGGCCATCAGGGCCGAACAACGGGGAGATATGCCATGCCCGGAGCAAGGGATTTCAAACGCCACGCCGCGCTGGTCGACCATATGGCAAGCGCTGTGGGGGTCGATCTTGAAGAGCAGATGATGCGCGGCAAGCTCAGCTTCAGCGCGCTGGAGGATGCGGTGTTTGCCTGCACCGGCTGCACCCATCCCGATACCTGCGAACATTGGATCGCGGCGCAGAAGGGCAAGGCCGAGGCCACGCCCTCTTATTGCCGCAACGCCGATCTCTTCCAGCAGCTTGCAGGGAGGTAAGGCGATGATCTCTGCCTGCATGAAACGCGGTCCGCGCCCGATGCCGCTGGGTGATGAGCGCGCGCATTTCTGGCGCGTGCAGCGGATGGCCCGCGCCACCGGCGTTGATCTGGTGGCGGCGCAGGATCATGGGCTGCTGCCGCAGAGCGACTGGGCCGCGATGGTCGGGCGTTGCCGGGGCTGCCTCTGGGCCGAGGGCTGTGACCGCTGGCTTGGTCATCTCGAACCGATGGAGGCCGGATCCGAGGGCGATGCGCCGCGGGCCTGCCCCGAGGACTGCGTGAACAGCCGCACTTTCGCGGCGTTGCAGGGTGAACTCGTCCAAGAGGTGTGAGCGATGCTTGGAGACACGGCGCGGCATTTCTGGATGACCCGCAGCGTGGCACGGGTCATGGGCGTCAACCTCAGCGTGGCGCTGCGCGAGGGACGTCTGAGGGCCGAGGATTACGAGGTTATGGTGGCCGCCTGCCGCGGCTGCGCGCTGGTCGAGCAATGCGAGAAGTGGCTGGCCGTCCAGCATAATGTTGCAAAGGCGCCGCCGCCGGGCTGCCGCATCGCAGGACCGCTGTCGCGGCTGAGGCGCCTTCACTGAGCTAGGTGCACTTTTTTGAGAGGGGAGTGCATCCGACTGCGGCCCGTTTCCTGGCAAGCGGGCCGCTTTTTTCTGGCCGGGGGATGCGTGGGCTTATCTTAGCGCGAAAACTCTGCCCAAAAACTGCCCACCGCCGACCTGCTACGCGCCACCGCTGCCGCTCACAGCGCGTTCACTTTGACTTGCGCCCGCTCCGCCCGGTAGCTAGTGCCGTCGAAAATTTCTGGAGAACACCCGTATGGTCACGACCCGCTTTGCCGGCGCCGCGCTCGCGCTCGCCCTTTCGCTTGTTTCCGGTGCCGCCTCGGCGCAGGAATTCGTGGCCAAGATCGGCCATCTCGAGAGCACGGCGCAGAGCCGTCACGTGCACCTCGAGAAGGTGGCGGAGCTGGTCAAAGAGCGGACCGGTGGCGCGGTCGAACTGCAGATCTTCCCGCAGGGCCAGTTGGGCAACCAGCGCCAGATGAACGAAGGCGTGCAGCTTGGCACCATCGAGGGCACCGTGGCCCCCGCCGCCTTCCTCGGCGGTTTCAACCCGGCGGTCTCGATCCTCGATATCCCCTATCTGCTGCCCGAGGATGCCGCCGAGGCGCAGGCCCTGCGCGACGGTCCCTTCGGTCAGGCGCTGCTGGAAACCTTCGCCGACAAGGGCATGGTGGCGCTGATGCTCTGGCCCAACGGCAAGAAGCAGTTCACCTCGAACAAGCCGCTCGACAACCTTGCCGATTTTGCCGACCAGAAGTTCCGCGTGATGGACAGCTCGATCCTCATCGAACAGTTCAACGCGCTTGGCGCTTCGGCCATCGCGCTGCCCTTCGGCGAGCTTTACACCTCGCTGCAGACCGGCGTCGTCGACGGCGAAGAGAACCCGCTCGACACCATCAAGAACATGAAGTTCTACGAAGTGCAGGAGAACCTCGTGGTGTCCGATCACGGCGCGATGGAAGATGTGGTGCTGTTCAATCCGATGTTCTGGGACAGCCTGCCGGTCGAGTATCAGGACGTGATCGAAGGTGCCTTTGCCGAGGTGATCCCCGAGCTGACCGCGCATAAGGCAGCGGCGGTTGCCGAGGCGCTCGAAGTGATCGAAGCGGCTGGCACCAATGTGCGCGTTGCAGCGCCCGAAGAGCGCGCCGAGCTGCGCGAGCTGACCTGGGGCCCGGCCTCCGAGGCCTATCTCGCCAAGGCCGGTGATGCCGGCGCGGCGCTGCTCGCGGCCTACGAGGAGGCGGCGGCCGAGTGAGCCCCCTGCGCCTCGGCGCACATCCAGAAGTTCCAAGACCTTACAAGGCGTCCGGTTCTCCGGGCGCCTCTTTGCAAGCCGCATCCGGAGATCGCCCATGACATTCCTCAACCTGCTGCGAAGGGTCGAGCGCACGATCCTTGTGGCGCTGTTCCTGCTGATGGTGGCGCTGTTCTTCGGCTCGGTGGTAATGCGCGAGTTTGGCGGCACCATGGCCAGCCGTTTTGCCTGGATTGAGGAAGCGGTGCGGCTGATGAACCTGTTTCTGGTGTTCCTCGCGCTCGGTCTCGCGCTGGAGCGGGGCAAGCATGTGGGCATCACCAACCTGCGCGACAAGCTGCCCGAGGGCGCGCGGCGCTGGCTGCTGCGCCTGATCGACACGGTCGGGCTGCTGTTCTCGCTCTATGTGGCGTGGCTGGGCGTGCAGATGGTTGAGTTCGTGCTCAAATCCGGCCAGACCTCGCCGACGCTCGGCATTCCGATGGGGCTGATCTACCTCGCGCCGGTCATCGGCTTTCTGCTGCTGGCGCTGCGCTACGGGCTGAGCCTCTTTGGCGTGATCGACCGCTTCGCGGCGCAGGCGGAGGTTGAGTGATGCTGATCCTGATCATCCTCCTTGCGGTCGCGCTGCTGCTGACCGGGTTCGAGATGCTGCTGGTGCTCGGTGTGCCCGCGCTGGCCTACAAAGAGATGTTCTACGCGCGCCTGCCCGACCCGGCGATCGTGCAGAAGATCGTCGGCGGCATCGACCATACGACGCTGCTGGCCATCCCCTTTTTCATCTTTGCCGCCAACCTGATGGGCGCCGGGCAGATCGCCGCGCAGTTGGTCAACGTGGTCAAGGCCCTCGTCGGCCACACCCGCGGCGGCATCGGACATGTGGTGGTTGGCGGTTCCATGGCCTTCGGCGCGGTCTCGGGCTCGGCCCCGGCCACCGTCGCGGCCATGGGCCGGATGGTCTACCCCGAGATGAAGCGGGCAGGCTACTCCGACAAGTTCAGCCTTGGCCTGCTGGTTGCCAGCGCCGAGACCTCGCTGCTGATCCCGCCGTCAATCACCCTCATCGTCTACGGCTGGATGACCGGCACGTCGATCTCGCGGCTGTTCGCGGGCGGGTTGGCGGTGGGCATCGTGCTCGGCCTCGCCTTCGCGCTCTTTGTCTGGCTGGAAGCGGGCAAGGGCGGCGTCACCCGCGAGCCGCGCATGCCGTGGTCCGAGCGGCTCTGTGCCATCTGGCAGGCGAAATGGGCGCTGGGGATGCCGGTGATCATTCTGGGCGGCATCTACTCAGGCATCATCACCCCGACCGAGGCAGCGGCGGTCAGCGTGGTCTATGCCATCGTGGTCGAGGCGGTCATCCTGCGCAGCCTGACGTGGCGCGACCTCTTCACCATCACCGAACGCAGCGCGATCAACACCGCGATCATCTTCGTGCTGCTGGCGATGGGCGGGCTGATCTCTTTCTTCGTGACGCTGGCGCAGGTGCCGAACGGGATCATCTCGCTGCTCGACTCGGTGGACGCGGGCTGGATCACTTTCCTGATGGTCGCCAACCTGTGCTTCTTCATCGCGGGCATGTTCATCGACCCGAACTCGGCCATGCTGATCCTTGTGCCGCCGCTCTTTCCCGTGGCGCAATCGCTGGGGATCGACCCGGTGCATTTTGGCATGATCGTCACGCTGAACATCTCTCTGGGGATGATCACGCCGCCGTTCGGGCTCGACATCTTCGTGGCCTCCTCGACGCTGGGCAAACCGGTGACGCAGATCATCGCCGGGGTCTGGCCCTTCGTGGTGGTCAACGTGATCGTGCTGCTGCTGATCACCTACCTGCCGCAGATCTCGCTCTTCGTGCCGAAACTGATCTTCGGCTGAGCCTCTCGGCGCGGCGGCTCTCCACATCGCCGCGCCGGGCTGCTACACCGCTCGTGACATTGAGAGCATGAGGGCGTTGCAGCATGACCACTCCGAAACCCGTTGTCCTGACCATCCTCGACGGCTGGGGCCTGCGCGACGAGACGGCGTATAACGCCCCGGCGCTGGCCAAGACGCCGACCATGGACAAGCTCTATGCAACCTGCCCGCATGCCACGCTGATCACCTTCGGGCCGGACGTGGGCCTGCCGTCGGGCCAGATGGGCAACTCGGAAGTGGGTCACACCAACATCGGCGCGGGCCGGGTGGTGGCGATGGATCTGGGCCAGATCGACCTGTCGATCGAGGATGGGTCCTTCTTCAAGAACGAGGCCATTCTGGACTTCGCCGCCACGGTGAAAGCCGCGGGCGGCCGCGCGCATCTGATGGGCGTGGTCTCGGATGGCGGCGTGCATGGGCATATCGAGCACATCAAGGCGGCGGTGAAGCTGCTGGTGGATCAGGGGCTCGAGGTGGTGCTGCACGCGATCACCGATGGCCGCGACGTGGCGCCGAAGTCAGGCGAGGGGTTCATGAAGGACCTTGCGGGTAGCCTGCCCGAAGGCGCCAGCATCGGCACCGTGATCGGCCGCTACTATGCCATGGACCGCGACAACCGCTGGGAGCGCGTCGAGACGGCCTATGACGCGATGATCAAGGGCGAGGGCGAGAGCGCGCCCGATGCCGTGACCGCCGTCAGCCAGAGTTACGCCAAGGACAAGACCGACGAGTTCATCCCCGCCACCGTCGTGGGCGGCTATGAGGGGCTGAAGGCGGGCGACGGTTTCTTCTGCCTCAACTTCCGCGCCGACCGCGCGCGCGAGATCCTCGCCGCCATCGCGGCGCCCGACTTCGACGGGTTCGAGCGTGAGACGCCCGAGCTTTCGGCGCTGCTCGGGATGGTCGAATATTCCGACAAGCACAACGCGTACATGACCACCGCCTTCCCCAAGCGGGTGATCGTCAACACGCTGGGCGAATGGGTGGCCAAGCAGGGGCTCAAGCAGTTCCGCCTCGCCGAGACCGAGAAATACCCGCATGTCACCTTCTTCCTCAACGGCGGCAAGGAGACCCCGGAGGAGGGCGAGGACCGTTTCATGCCTAAGTCGCCGAAAGTGGCGACCTATGATCTGCAGCCCGAGATGTCCGAGCCCGAAGTGGCCGAACGCTTCGTCGATGCCATCGAGAAGGGCTATGACCTGATCGTCACCAATTTCGCCAACCCCGACATGGTCGGCCACACCGGCGATCTCGATGCGGCGATCAAAGCCTGCGAGGCGGTGGACGAGGGTCTTGGCAAGGTGGTCGCGGCGCTCGAGAAGGTCGGCGGCGCGATGGTGGTCATCGCCGACCACGGCAACTGCGAGACCATGTGGGACGACGCGACCGATGGGCCGCACACGGCGCATACCACGAACCCGGTGCCGGTGATCCTCTTCGGTGGGCCCGAGGGTGCGACGGTGCATGACGGCATCCTTGCCGATGTCGCGCCGACGCTGCTGCAGCTGATGAACCTGCCGCAGCCCGAAGAGATGACCGGGAAGAGCCTGATCGACAAATGAGAGCCGCCGCGCTGATCCTCTGCCTTCTGGCGAGCCCTGCGCTGGCGCAGGCCCCCGGCGATGCCGCACGGGCGGCGGCGCGGGCGCTGGAAGAAGCCTCGGTGCAGCTTGATGCCGCCGAAGGCTCGCGCGACCGGGTGCGGGCACTGACCCAGACCGTCACCGCTTATGAGGACGGGCTCGCCGCGCTGCGCGACGGGCTGCGCGAGGCCGCCGTGCGTGAGACCGAACTGAGCCGCCGTCTTGCGGCGCAGGATGAGGAGATCGCGCAGCTTCTCGGTGCGCTGTCGAGCCTCGGCAGTACCGCCGCCCCCGAGGCGCTGCTGCATCCGGCGGGGCCGGTGGGCTCGGCGCGGGCGGGGATGCTGCTGGCCTCGGTGACGCCGGGACTGGCGCAGGAGGCCAAGGCGCTGCGCTCTGATCTCAACGAGGTCGCCGAGTTGCGCGCGCTGCAGGAAAACGCGGCGCAGACGCTGCGCGAGGGGTTGGCAGGCGTGCAGCAGGCCCGCACCGAGCTTAGTCAGGCCGTGGCCGACCGCACCGATCTGCCGAAACGCTTCACCGAGGATCCGGTGCGCACCGCGATCCTGATCTCGGCCACCGAGACGCTCGATGGGTTCGCTTCCGGTCTGGCGCAGATCACCTCGGACGAGGCGCCGAACTCGCTGCCGCCGGTGGATGAGCAGAAGGGCGCGCTGGAACTGCCGGTGCGCGGGCAGGTGCTGCGCGGCGCGAATGAGGCGGATGCGGCGGGGGTCAAACGCCCCGGCGTCGTGATCGCGACCCTGCCGCAGGCGCTGGTCACCACACCCACCGCCGCCACCGTCCGCTACTCTGGCCCGCTGCTCGATTACGGGCTGGTGACCATTCTCGAGCCGCAGCCCGACCTGCTGTTCGTGCTGGCGGGACTGGACGAGAGCTATGCCGAAACCGGCGAGATCCTGCCCGAGGGCGCGCCGGTGGGGTTGATGGGCGATGCGGCATCTGACAGCGCGTCACTGTCACGTGAAGGTTCCGGCGCTGGACGCACGGAAACCCTGTATATAGAGGTAAGAGAGGGCGACGCCCCCGTGGACCCGCTAGAATGGTTCGCCAGCGACAAGGGATGATCTGAGGATGAACAAGTTTCTGATGGCCGCAGTGGGCGGCACCGTGGCAGGCGTTGTGGCGACGACGCAATTTGTCGGCCCGCTGCTTGCACAGGAGGCCGAAAAGAACACCTCCGTCTATGAGCAGCTCGACCTCTTCGGCGACATCTTCGAGCGCATCCGTGCGCAATATGTGACCGAAGTGGACGATAAAAAGCTGATCGAGGCGGCGATCAACGGCATGCTCACCTCGCTCGACCCGCACTCCAGCTACCTGCCGCCGGACGATGCCGCCGACATGCGCGTGCAGACGCGCGGCGAGTTTGGCGGTCTTGGCATCGAAGTGACGCAGGAAGACGGCTTCGTGAAGGTCGTCTCGCCGATGGACGGCACGCCGGCGGACGAGGCTGGCGTCGAAGCGGGCGACTTCATCACCCATGTGGACGGCGAGTCGGTTCTGGGCCTGTCGCTCGACGAGGCGGTGGACAAGATGCGCGGGCCGGTTGGCTCCGAGATCGTCATCACCGTGGTGCGTGAGGGCGAAGAAGAGCCCATGGATATCTCGATCATCCGCGACACCATCACCCTGACCGCCGTGCGCTCGCGCCTCGAAGGCGACACCGTGGTGCTGCGCATCACCACCTTCAACGATCAGACCTATCCCAACCTCGCCGAAGGGCTCGCCAAAGAGGTCGAGGCCGCTGGCGGCATGGACAAGGTCAACGGCATCGTCGTCGATCTGCGCAACAACCCCGGTGGTCTGCTGACGCAGGCGATCAAAGTGGCCGATGCCTTCCTCGACAAGGGCGAGATCGTCTCGACCCGTGGCCGCAACGCCTCCGACGGCGACCGCTACAACGCCACCGAGGGCGACCTTTCGGAAGGCAAGCCGATCGTGGTGCTGATCAACGGCGGTTCGGCTTCGGCATCCGAGATCGTGGCTGGCGCGCTGAAGGATCACCGCCGCGCCGTGGTCGTCGGCACCAAGAGCTTCGGCAAGGGTTCGGTTCAGACGGTCATGCCGCTGCGTGGCGATGGCGCCATGCGCCTGACCACCGCGCGCTACTACACGCCCTCGGGTCGCTCGATCCAAGCGCTTGGCGTCTCGCCCGACATCGTCGTCGAGCAGCGTCCGCCCGAGCCGGAGAGCGATGAGGACGGCCCCGCAGTCTTTGGCCGCTCCGAGGCCGATCTGCGCGGCGCGCTGGACAACGACAGCCTGACCGAGGACGAGATCCGTCAGATCGAAGAAGATCGTGCCAAGGCCGAGAAAGCGGCACAGCTGCGTCAGGACGACTACCAGCTGGCCTATGCGATCGACATCCTCAAGGGCCTCAGCGTTCTGGGCGACGAAGCCGCTCTGATGCAGCAGGCTCAGGCCGCCGACAAGTAATCCGCCCCCTCGGGCGAGACGAAAGGCGCGTCCTTTGGGGCGCGCCTTTTGCTTTGGCCCTTCGCTGGATGCACGCGCCCGGCTGCCCTTTCAAAACGCTTTGTCCGGCGATAGCGTGCGGCCACACACCAAGGAGTCGCCGATGAAGACCATGAGCCCCGAAGAGATCGCCGCGCTGCCCTACCGCCGCAATGTCGGGGTCATGCTCGCTAATGCTGCGGGGCATGTCTTCGTCGGCCAGCGCATCGACAGCGAGGTTCCGGCTTGGCAGATGCCGCAGGGCGGCATCGACAAGGGCGAGGAGCCGCGCGAGGCGGCGCTGCGCGAGCTCGAAGAAGAGATCGGCGTCAGCCCATCGCTGGTCACCGTCGAGGCCGAGACCGACGGCTGGATCGCCTATGATCTGCCGCATGACATCGTGCCGCGCATCTGGAAGGGCCGCTACAAGGGGCAGGAGCAGAAATGGTATCTGCTGCGCTTTCAGGGCAGCGACGATCAGGTGAATATCGCCACCGAACATCCTGAGTTTTCGCAATGGTGCTGGCTGCCCGCCGATGAGGTGCTGGATCAGATCGTGCCGTTCAAACGCGCGGTCTATGAGCAGGTCATCGCCGCCTTCAAGGATAAGCTGTGATCCGCACGCTGCTGCTGGCGCTGATGTGCTGCGCCGCCAGCCCCGCGCTGGCGCTGAAATGCCTTTCGCCCGACGTGGCCCGCGATGTGCGCGCGGCGGCGGAGGGCGAGTCGTCTTGGCTGGCCGTCAATGGCATGCTGGAGACCGGCCCGGTGCCGCGTCACGGCGGCGAGGTTCCGGCGCGCATCTGGGGTTGGGCCTTGGGCAAGGAGGGGTTCACGCGGCCCTTCGACAGCCGCATCACACTCCGTTCTGTGTGTTTCGGCCCTTGGTGCGGCAAGGCCGCCAGCGGCAAGCTGGCGGCGCTGCTGAAGCGCGAGGGTGACCGCTATGTGCTGATCACCGATCCCTGCGGCGCCAATCTCTGGCCCGAGCCGCGCAAACGCCAGATCGAGACCCTACGTCGGGCCTGCCTCAAGGCGGGCTGCAACTGACTTAGCGCAGCCGCCGCAGCACCTCGAGCGAGGCGTAGCCGTCGGGCACGACACCCACCGCGCGCTGATAGTCTCGCAGCGCCTTGATGGTCATCGGGCCGATCCGCCCGTCGACGCCCGAAGGATCGAAGCCCGCCTGCTTGAGCCGCATCTGCAACTCCTTGCGCTCGCCGCTGGTCAGCGCGCGTTCGTCATCCGGCCAGTCCGACAGGATCGGCGCGCCGCCCATGATCCGGTCCGCCAGATGGCCGACGCCGATCACATAGGCGTCGGCGGCGTTGTAGCGCGAGATCACCTTGAAGTTCTTGAAGGTCAGAAAGGCCGCGCCTTTGTGGCCGGCGGGCAAAAGCAGCCGCGCCGTGCCAAAGTCGCGCACCGGCTGGCCGTCCATACCGACCACGCCGAGCCGCGCCCAATCCGAAGGCATCCGCGCGGCGTCGCCATCGGCAAGCCCATAGTCGAAGCCCTGCGGCAGCTGCACCTCGACGCCCCACGGCTGGCCGTGGATCCAGCCGCTCTCGGCGAGGTAATTGGCGGTGGAGGCAAGCGCATCGGCGGGATCGTCCGACCAGATGTCGCGCCGCCCATCGCCGGTCCAGTCCACCGCAAGCGCGCGGTAAGACGAGGGGATGAACTGCGTGTGCCCCATCGCCCCGGCCCAGCTGCCGGTCATCTTCTCGGGCGTCGTGTCGCCGTGTTGGATGATGCGCAGCGCGTCAATGAGCTGGCCCTCGAAGAACTTGCCGCGGCGCGAGCCATAGGCCAGCGTCGCCAGCGCGGGGATCACCGGATGCGTGCCGCGGTGGCTGCCATAGGCGCTTTCCATGCCCCAGATCGCCACCACCACCTGCCGGTCGACGCCGTAGCGCGCCTCGATCTGCCGCAGCAACTGGTCATGGGCGATCATCGCGGCGCGGCCATTCTCGATCCGGCTCTCGGAGACGGCGGACTCCAGATAGCTCCACAGCGTCTTGGTGAACTCGGCCTGATTGTTGATCTTCGCCAGCGCGTCGGTGTCGAGATGCGGCGAGCGAAAGGCGGCGCTCAACGTGGCGTCCGAGATCCCCTCGGCGCGGGCGCGGCTGCGGAACCCGTCGAGCCAGTGCAGATACTCGCGGTCGACCGTGGCCTTGGGCACCACCTGCACCGTATCAAAGGCGGCGGGGCGCGGCGCGGGACGCTGCGAGGCAAGGGGGGCGGAAAAGTCGGCAAGTCGGTCGGCGGCGGCCTGACTCGCCGTCAGGCACAGCGCGAGGCCGAAAAGGCTCGGTTTCATGGGGTCACCTGCTGCTCGTTTTTTTATGAGCAGAAGGCTACCGCGAAATGCATGATTTGCGAAGCAGGCAAAGGCGCGGCGGGCATGATCCCGCCTTTGCCGGGATGTAGGCCGCCGCGCCCTTACGTCAGTTCTTGTTCTTGCGTCAGCGCTCGGTCTTGCGCGTGCGGCTGACCTTGCGCGCGGTCTTGGCGCTCTTCTTGCGCTCGGCCACATCCTTGCGCCGCGCCGGGCCTTTGCCCTTGGGTCCCTTGCCGCTGCCTCTGCCACCGGGTGTCTTCTTGAACCGCCCGTAGCCCGCAGGCTTGCGATGCCGCGGTGCCTCGACCGCCTCGCCAGCCAGTTCCAGCAGTTCCAGCCCGATGCCGCCGGTCACCGGCGTCACGTCCACCAGCTTCACCCGCACCCGCTGGCCCAGCGTGATCAGCGTGCCGGTGTCGGCACCCATCAGCGTGCCGGCCTCGCGGTCGAAGTGGAAGAATTCGTTCCCGAGGTTGCGGATCGGCACCAGCCCGTCGGCGCCACTCTCGTCGAGCTTCACGAAGACCCCGAATTTGGCGATGCCGCTGATCCGCCCGCCGAACTCGGCGCCCACACGTTCGGACAGGTAAGAGGCGAGATAGCGGTCGGTGGTGTCGCGCTCGGCCATCATCGAGCGCCGCTCGGTGTCCGAGATATGCTCGGCGGTCTGTTGCAGCCGCTCGATGTCGGTCTGCGACAGCCCGTCATCGCCCCAGCCATGCGCCGAGATCAGCCCGCGGTGCACGATGAGGTCGGAATAGCGCCGGATCGGCGAGGTGAAATGCGCGTAGTTCATCAGCGCGAGGCCGAAGTGCCCGAAGTTCTCGGGGTTGTAATAGGCCTGCGTCATCGAGCGCAGCGTGGCGAGGTTGATCAGTTCCGCATCCTCGCGCCCCGCCGCGTCATGCAGCAGCTTGTTGAGATGCGCGGTCTTCAGCACCTGTCCTTTGGCAAGGTTGAGCCCCGCCGCCTGCGCCGTCTCGCGCAGCGCGTCGAGCTTTTCGACCGGCGGCTCTTCGTGCACGCGGAACAGCAGCGGCGTACGCTTGGCGATCAGCGTCTCGGCGGCGGCCACATTGGCCAGCACCATGAACTCTTCGATCAGCTTATGCGCGTCCAGCCGGTCAACGAAATTGACCGAGGTCACCGTGCCATCCTCGCCCAGCACGATCTTGCGCTCGGGCAGTTCCAGATCCAGCGGCTGGCGGCGGTTCCGGGCGTCGCGCAGCGCGTGATAGGCGGCATAGAGCGGCCGGATCACATCCTCGAGCAGCGGCCCGGTCTTGTCGTTGGGCTGGCCGTCCATGGCCTGCTGCACTTCGGCGTAGTTGAGCGAGGCGGGCGAGCGCATCAGCCCGCGCACGAAGCTGTGGCTGCGCTTGTTGCCCTCGGCGTCGATCACCATGCGCACGGCGATACAGGCGCGCGGCACGCCCTCATGCAGCGAGCACAGATCGCCCGACAGACGGTCCGGCAGCATCGGCACGACCCGGTCGGGGAAATAGCTGGAGTTGCCGCGCTTCTTGGCCTCGCGGTCCAGTTCCGAGCCGGGCAGCACGTAATGCGCCACATCGGCGATGGCGACCCAGATCACATGGCCGCCGGGGTTCTTCGGGTCCTCGTCCGCCTCGGCGAAACAGGCATCGTCATGGTCGCGCGCATCGGCCGGGTCGATGGTCACCAGCGGCAGCTCGCGCAGGTCGGTGCGGCCCTTGAGGCCCGCGGGCTTCATGCGGTCGGCTTCCTCCAGCACTTTCGGCGGGAAGGCGTCGGGGATGCCGTGCTGATGGATGGCGATGAGCGAGACCGCCTTCGGCTCTGAAGGATCGCCAAGGCGCATGACGATGCGCGCCTTCGGCAGACCCATGCGCGAGGCGCGCGGCCCGGCCTGTTCGGCCTCGACCAGCTCGCCCTCCTGCGCGCCGGCCATGGCGTCGGGACCGACCAGCCATTCCTTGTCGGCCCCCTTGTCGATCGGCACGATGCGTCCGCCCTCGGGGCCCTTGCGGAAGATGCCGACGATCTTGCGCGGGCTGACGCCAATCTTGCGGATGAGCCGCGCCTCGTAGTTGTGATCTTCCTCATGCACCACCTGCAGCTTGGCGAGGATGCGGTCACCCTCTCCAAGCGCCGGGTCGGTGGCGCGCGGCACCAGCAGCACCGCGGGCTCGACGCCCTCGCCGTGCCACTCCAGCGGCTGCGCGAAAAGGTCGCCGTTCTCGTCGGGCGCCTTGACCTGCAGCACGGTCACCGGCGGCAGCCGGTCCGGGTCGCGGTAGGTCTTCTTGCGCTTTTCCAGATGCCCCTCAGCCTCAAGCTCCTTGAGGACGCGCTTGAGGTCGATCCGCGCAGCCCCTTTGATGCCAAAGGCTTTGGCAATGTCACGTTTCGCGGTCTGGGTCGGGTGCGCCATGATCCAGTCGAGGATCTCGGCTTTCGAAGGCAGTTTGCTCATGCCGCAGCCGTAGCACGCGCCGCGGCCAGCGTCATCGCCATTCTGCGCCGTTCCAAGCCCGCGTGCGCGCCCGCCCGCCGCTTCGTCTAGATGGAAATATCCCGGGGGAGCCGCGCGTTGCGCGGCGGGGGCAGCGCCCCCATAAACCGCATCCCCGCAAGGCGCCTCTCAGGCCGCGCGCGCCTCGACCAGCGTCACCGCCTCGAAGGGGCCAAGCACCTGATGCCCGGCGCGGTGCTGCTCGGGGATGGTATCGCGCGGCATCCCCGCCAACAGCGAGGCCGCCAGCCGCGCCGGATCGCGGCGCAACCTGCCCACGTAAAGGCTTTCGGCGGCCAGCCCGGCGGCGAGCAGCGTGTCATGCGCGGGCAGCAGAAGCTGGTGGTAGCACAGCAGCGGCCCGCAATCCTCGGCCTGCCCGGCAAAGCCGTGGGTCAGGCTGTGCGCGGGCACCAGAACCGCTTCGCGTCCGAACAGATATTCCACCTCCGAGCCGCCGATCAGCAGGCGCTGGTGCGGCGCCACGAGGATGTCGCGCTGCAGCCCAAGATAGGGCGCGCGCAGACGCACAGGGCTGAAAGAGCCGCGCGCGGGCACCAGCCGGTGCACGGTTTCCAGCACCGGCACTGCGCGGCCGTCGCCGGTCAGCACCCTGTCGCCGCGCCGGATGTTTTCGAGACGGCGATAGCCGTTCGGCGTCGCGATCGGGGTCGAGCCCGCCAGCGTCGGCAGCGGGCCCACCGGCTCGATCTCGTCGGAGAGGGCGAAGAACAGCAGGTCCGGCGCGATGGCGCAAAGCTCGGGATGCAGCGTCAGTGCCTTCAGGTCCTCATAGAAGGGCGGCGGGGGCGGTGCCAGTTCGCGCAGCTCGATCGTGCCACTTTCCGGGCGTTCGACGCTCAGCCGGGCCCAGCGGCGCGGCGCGTCCCATGCCAGCGTCAGCCGCAGCGTTTCGGCGCGGCCATCGCCGGGGTGGGCGATCACCGTGTGGAAGATCTCGCCCTCCCGGCTGGTCACCAGAACGATGCTGCCGCTGGGCAGGACCTGGACCGAAAGGCTCGCCGCCAGCGGGAAGCCGCGTTCATAAGACATCAGAACTTGCGGCTTGGCCTGTGGCGAAAGCCGTGTTTCGAGCAGCAGCGTGCCGCGCTCCATGCGCCCGCCGGGCACGTCCAGCGCGGCGGCGAAGGCCGGTCTGTCGATCCAGCGCGCCTCGTCCGAGGCGATGGCGATCCAGCTCATCCGGGGCTGCTCATGCTTGGGGGTGCCTCGCAATTTTGTCCCTGCGGGGTCGCCGCGTGCGACCATGCCAAAGGGGCTTTTGGCCCAAGCTAGCACCGCTGCCGCTGCGCCGTCAGCCGCCCGCCGCCGGCGGCGTGGCGCGCTGCGGCCTTTTCATCACATTTGCACGCGCCGCGACCTCGGGGTAGCCAGAGGCAAATTGCCCGGAGATGCGCCCATGACCACCGACCCCAAGCCCCTCGATCCTGTCCAGTTGACCGCCGATCTGATCCGCTGCCCGACGGTCACGCCCGAAGAGGGCGGTGCGCTGGTGCTGCTGCAGGGCCTGCTGGAGCATGCGGGCTTTGCCTGCACCCGCGTCGACCGGGGCGGCGTCGCCAACCTCTTCGCGCGCTGGGGCGAGAAGGGGCATGCCAAGAGCTTTGGCTTCAACGGCCATACCGACGTGGTGCCGGTGGGCGATCTTGCCGCTTGGACCGTCGATCCCTTTGGCGCCGAGGTGAAGGACGGCGTGATGTACGGGCGCGGCGCCACCGACATGAAGTCGGGGGTGGCCGCCTTTGCCGCCGCCGCCGTGGATTTCGTGAAAGAGACCCCGCCCGAGGGTGCCATCGTTCTGGCGATCACCGGCGACGAAGAGGGCGATGCGGTCGACGGCACGACGGCGCTGCTCGACTACATGGCCGCCGAGGACGAGCGCATGTCGATCTGCATCGTTGGCGAGCCGACCTGCCCCGAAGAGATGGGCGACATGATGAAGATCGGTCGTCGCGGCTCGATGAACGCTTTCTTCACGGTGACCGGAAAGCAGGGGCACTCGGCCTATCTGCACCGCGCGCTGAACCCGATGCCCGCCATGGCCCGGCTGATGGACCGGCTGTCGAGCCATGTGCTTGACGAGGGCACCGACCATTTCGACCCGACCACGCTGGCGGTGGTGACCATCGACACCGGCAACCCCGCAACCAATGTGGTGCCCGCGCAAACCCGCGCCACGCTCAACATCCGCTTCAACGACACCCACACCGGCGCGTCGCTGTCGGAGTGGCTGCGCGACGAGGCGGCCAAGGTCGATGCCGAGTTCGGCACCAGCACCGAGGTTGCGATCAAGATCTCGGGCGAGGCGTTCCTCACCCCGCCGGGGGCTCTGTCGGATCTCGTGGCAAAGGCAGTGGAGGCCGAGACCGGCCGCACGCCGGAACTGTCGACCACGGGCGGCACCTCGGATGCGCGCTTCATGCGGCATCATTGCCCGGTGGTCGAGTTCGGCCTCGTGGGCAAGACGCTGCATCAGGTGGATGAGAACGTCGAGGTGGCGCAGATCGGCCAGTTGAAGGCGATCTACACGCGGATGCTGTGCGATTATTTCGCCTGACGCGGCTCCTGACGCGCCTTTTCACGGGCAGGCTCAGAACCAGCCCAGCAGGCGCCACCACAGATAGTCGAGCGGCAGCAGGATCACGATGGTGATTGCCGCCAGCGGCACGAGGAATCGGGCGAGATGCGACAGCTTCTCGCCCGAAAGCTGCATGGCGACCACCAGCGGCGCCACCTGATAGGCAAAGACCATCGTCGAAAAGCCGATCACCTGCGTCATCAGCACGGTGGTCAGCCCAAGCCCGCTGGCCTGCGCGAGATCTGGTGCCAGCGGGGTCAGCACCGCCGGGGCGCCGGGGTTGGTGGTCAGCATCGCGGTCAGGATCGCCATACCGCCCAGCGACAGGAAATTGAGGAAATCACGCCCCGGCTGCAGCGGCAGCACCGATTGCAGCGCCGTGCCGATCACTGAGCCCAGCCCCGAACTGTTGACCACCGCACCAAGCGCCAGCGCCCCGGCGACGAAGAGCAGCATGCCGAAATCCACCGCCTGTTTGAACGCAGGCGGGCTCACCACACCGAGTTTGGGCAGCAGCAGCAGGATCGACGCGCCCATGCCCACCCATGCGGCGTTGACCCCATGCAGACGGTCGGTCATCCACAGCGCCAGCGTGGCCAGCAGCACCAGCGCCACGCGGATCTGCTGGCGGCGTTGGTCTTGGGTCGGCGCGGGGCCGATTTCGTCCGAGGTGCCCGCAAGCGCCATGCCGGTTCTTGCGGGAAAGAGCCTCAGGGCCAGCGCCACCACCACAGCGGATTTCACCAGCCCCAGCACCGGGTAGTGCAGAGCGAGATACTCGAAATAGCCCAGATGCACCCCGAGGATCGTGTCAGCCGCCCCGGTCAGAACCATGTTCGGCAGGTTCGAGGGCAGGATGGCGAAGCTGGGCAGGTTGCAGCCCGCGGTCAGCACCACCGCGATGCCGATCCGCCCGGTGGAGCCTTTGGCAAAGCCCGCGCGGTCCGCCAGCGCCATGCCGATCGGCACCAGCAGCACCGCCCGGCCCAACGAGGAAGGCATGACAAAGCCCAGAGCCATGCAGATCAGCATCAGGCCGCTCAGCAGCCGCGCGTAAGACCCGGTGAGCGCGGGCGCCAGTCCCCGCGCCAGCCGCGCCGCTAGGCCAGAGGTGCTGATCGCCGCCCCGATGACGAAGCCCGAGACGATCAGCCAAGTGGCCGTCGAGGTGAAGCCCGAGAACACCAAATTGGGCGGTGCCAGCCCAAGGATCAGCAGCGCTGTGAAGAACACGAGGCTGGCCAGATATCCCGGCACCACCGAGGTGCCCCAGAGCGACAGGGTGATCAGGACGATGCCGAGGATGCGGCCTTGCTCGACTGTGAGCGCCTCCGGCGGCGCCAGCCCGAGCCAAACGGCGGCGGCGATCGCGGTGCAGGGTATCGCCAGTTTGAACGCTGGTGTTCCCGCGGTGCTCATGCTGCTCTCCTGCCTGTGTCCCGCCGTTCGTAGCGCGGCTGCAGCGCGCATGTAAGACACCGCGGCACATCCCGGCAGAGCCAGCGCAGGAGCAGAGCGAGCGGCGGGGCAGGGGGGCTAAGCTTTGGAACTCCCGATCGAAATCCCGGCAGCCCGAGACAGTCGCGAAAAATTTTGCTACGCTGCGGCATTCGCGCCACAGCGCTTTGACCACGTGGAGTTCCGGTAGACGAAGCGTACCGCCTTGCGTATCCTTACGGCAAAACGGGGCGTATACGATCCCGGACCATAGAGGCAGTACTGGCATGTTCCCCGAACGGTTTTCGAACCTTCCGGCTTACGCGTTCCCGCGCCTGCGGGCGCTCATCGACTCGTTCGAGCCGGGTGGTGAGGTCATTCACATGACCATCGGCGAGCCCAAGCACCCCTTTCCGGCCTTCGTCGGAGAGGTGCTGGCCGCGACCGTGCAGGAGTTCGGCAAGTACCCGCCCAATGACGGCACCGCCGAACTGCGCGCGGCCATCGCTGCATGGGTGGCGCGCCGTTACGGCGTGAACATCGACCCCGACACCCAGCTTTCGCCGGTCAATGGCACGCGCGAGGGGCTTTACAACGCCGCCATGGCGCTCTGCCCCGAGACGAAGAACGGCCAGCAGCCGGTCGTGCTGATGCCGAACCCCTTCTATCAGGTCTACGCCGTGGCAGGGCTCTCGGTCGGCTCAGAGCCGGTCTATGTGAACGCCACCGCCGAAACCGGCCATCTGCCGGATATCGCGGGGCTGCCCGAGGACCTGCTGGCGCGCACGGCGCTGATCTACATCTGTTCCCCGGCCAACCCGCAGGGCGCGGTGGCGAGCCGTGAGTACTGGCAGGAGCTGATCGCGCTTGGCGAAAAGCACGATTTCCAGATTCTCGCCGACGAGTGCTATTCCGAGATCTACCGTGGCGAGGCCCCCGTGGGCGCGCTGCAGGTGGCGCATGAGATGGGCGCCGACCCCGAGCGGGTGGTGATCTTTCACTCGCTGTCCAAGCGTTCGAACCTGCCGGGCCTGCGCTCTGGCTTCGTGGCCGGTGGCCCCGAGAGCCTGCGCCGGATCAAGCAGCACCGCGCTTTTGCGGGCGCACCGTTGCCGCTACCGGTGCAGCGCGTGTCGGAACAGGTCTGGGCCGACGAGGCGCATGTGGAAGAGAACCGCGCGCTTTATCTGGAGAAATTCGAGCTGGCGGACCGCATCTTTGGCAATGTGCCGGGCTATATGCCGCCGCAGGCAGGATTTTTCCTGTGGCTTCCGGTCGAAGACGGCGAAGCGGCGGCGCTGAAGCTCTGGCAGGAAACCGGCGTGCGGGTTCTGCCCGGCGCCTATCTGTCGCGCGACACCGCGGATGGAAATCCGGGGAAGGGGTTCATCCGGGTCGCCCTTGTGGCGAGCCGTGACGAGACCGAACAGGGGCTGACCCGCATCCGGGACTGCCTGTACGGGCAATAAGAAAAAACAACGAGGCGAGGCAATGGCATATCAGGTGAAAGGGCGCGACCCGCTCTTCGACAGCAACATGCAGGCCGCAATCGAGAAGCGGGGCAAGGAGCTTGGCGGTTTGGCCCTGATTGTCCTTGGCCTACTGGCGGCGGCGATGATCGGGTCCTACACGCCCGATGATCCCTCGTGGCTGTCGGCCACCGATGCTCCGGTGCAGAACTGGCTGGGCCGTCTTGGTGCCTCGGTCTCTGCGCCGCTGTTCATGATCGTCGGTCTGGGCAGCTGGGGTCTCGCGCTGGTGCTGCTGGTCTGGGGCGTTCGCCTTGCCCTGCATCGCGGCGACGAGCGCGCGCTGCCGCGCGTGGTCTTTGCGCCGATCTGGATCGCGCTGGCCTCGATCTATGCCGCGGGGCTGGAAACCGGGCCGGAATGGACCCACAGCTTCGGCCTTGGCGGGCTGTTCGGCGACATGATGATGGGCACCGCGCTTGGCATCCTGCCGCTCAGCGCCGGTTTCGGTCTGAAGCTGCTGACGGTCCTGCTGGGTGTCGGCTTGCTGGCGCTTGGGGCCTTCGTTCTGGGCTTCACCAAGGACGAGTTGCAGAGCATCGGTCGCTTCCTTCTGGTCGGGCTGATCATGTCCTACGCCTCGCTGCTGAGCCTGCTCGGCCGGGGTGCGGGCGGGGCGATGCAGGCCGCGCAGCGCGCGCAGGCCGCGCATTCTGACCGCCGCGCGCGCCGCGCCGAAGAGGCTGCCGAGGCCGAGGCTTGGGCGGCTGCGCAGGATGGCTATGCCGAAGATGACCACGCGCTGCCCGAGCATGCCTATGCGCAGGACTATGTCGAAGAGCCCGCCCCTGCGCCCGCCCCGGCCCCGGCTCCGCAGCGCAGCAGCTCGCGGGTGCGCCGTGCCACGCCGCCGCCGCTGGAGCTTGAGCCCGAAGAGCCCGAGCTGCTCGACGAGGATGACGCCTATGCCTACGCGCAAATGCAGGCTTGGGAAGAGGCCGCCACTCCGGCGCCCGCCCCGGTTGCTCCTGTTGCGCCGCCTCGCGCCGCGCCCGAGCCCGCCAAAAAGCCCGGCCTTTTGGCGCGCATCACCCGCCGCGCCGAGCCCGAGCCCGACTATTATGACGACGAGGTGGAGCTGCTCCCCGTGGAACCCGACACCGGCGAAGACCGTATCCGTGCCAAGATCGCCCATGCGGTGAAGACCCGCCGCCGGGGCATTGCGCCGACCTTTGGTGCAAGCCGCTCCGAGGATCCCAGCAAGCCGCTGACCAAGGGCCGGGGCCGTGGCCCGCAGCCGCTGATCTACAAGCCGACGCAGATGCTGCGCGCCGAGCCGCCGCTCACTGCCGCGCAGGCCGCCGAGCAACTGCCGCCCGAGCCGCCGCTGACCGCATCGCGCGCGGTGCCGCAGGCGCCCGAGCACCGGGCCGAGTACACGGCGCAGCCGCAGGGTTATGCGCAGCCCGCTGGCCCCGCGCCCTTTACCCATGCCGAAGACCCCTATGAGGCGGACAACTTCGACGACTACCGCGACTTCGACGATTACGGTGACGAGGCGCCTGCCGCGTTCGACGCGCAGCCCCAACCTCGCGCCGCCGCACCTGCCCAGCCGGCCCGTCAAGCCTATGCCAAGCCCAGCTATGCCGAGGATGACCACGGCGCCGAGACCTACGGTGCAGAGAGCTACGGCGCGGAAGACTACGCCGACGGCTATGAGGCGCAGACCTACGATGCTGGCTATGATGATGGCGGCTACGATGCCTCCGCGCAGGACCAGTTCGACGGCGATGACGCGGATGACGACGGCTACGACGTGCAAAGCTGGTCGGCAGAGCCGGCGCAGATGCAGGCGCCGCGCCCCGCGATCCCGGTGATGCAGCCCAAGAAGGTGGTGCAGAAGGCCGAGCCCAAGCCGATGCAGCCCTCGCGCCGCGCGCAGGAAGAGGCGCAGCCCGGTCTCGGGTTCGACGACAAGGCGGTGGATTATGAACTGCCGCCGCTGCACCTGCTGGCCAATCCCGAGAACATCGAGCGCCACGTTCTGTCCGACGAGGCGCTGGAAGAGAACGCGCGGATGCTGGAGACGGTGCTCGACGATTACGGCGTGAAGGGCGAGATCGTCTCGGTCCGTCCCGGCCCCGTGGTCACCATGTACGAGCTGGAACCCGCGCCGGGCCTCAAGGCCAGCCGCGTCATCGGGCTTGCCGATGACATCGCCCGCTCGATGTCGGCGCTGTCGGCGCGTGTCTCGACCGTTCCCGGCCGCTCGGTGATCGGCATCGAACTGCCGAACGACAAGCGCGAGATGGTGTCCTTCCGTGAGATCCTCTCGAGCCGCGACTACGGTGACGGCAACCAGCGCCTGCCGCTGGCGCTCGGCAAGGACATCGGCGGCGACGCGGTGGTGGCCAACCTCGCCAAGATGCCCCACCTGCTGATCGCCGGCACCACCGGTTCGGGCAAGTCGGTGGCGATCAACACGATGATCCTGTCGCTGCTCTACAAGCTCACCCCCGAGGATCTGCGTCTGGTGATGATCGACCCCAAGATGCTGGAACTTTCCGTCTATGACGGCATCCCGCATCTGCTCAGCCCTGTTGTGACCGACCCCAAGAAGGCCGTCGTGGCCCTCAAATGGGTGGTGGGCGAGATGGAAGACCGCTACCGCAAGATGTCGAAGATGGGCGTTCGCAACATCGACGGCTACAATGGCCGCGTCGCCGAGGCGCTCAGCAAGGGCGAGATGTTCAAGCGCACCGTGCAGACGGGCTTTGACGACGAGACCGGCGAGCCGGTGTTCGAGACCGAAGAGTTCGAACCGCGCAAGATGCCCTATATCGTGGTCATCGTCGACGAGATGGCCGACCTGATGATGGTCGCGGGCAAGGAAATCGAGGCCTGCATCCAGCGCCTTGCGCAGATGGCGCGGGCGAGCGGCATCCACCTGATCATGGCGACGCAGCGCCCCTCGGTGGACGTGATCACCGGCACGATCAAGGCCAACTTCCCGACCCGGATCTCCTTCCAGGTGACCTCGAAGATCGACAGCCGCACCATCCTTGGTGAGATGGGCGCCGAACAGCTGCTGGGCATGGGCGACATGCTCTATATGGCGGGCGGCGCGCGTATCACCCGCTGTCACGGTCCCTTCGTGTCGGACGAGGAAGTCGAGGAGGTGGTGAACCACCTCAAGGCCTTCGGCCCGCCGGAATATGTCTCGGGCGTGGTGCAGGGCCCCGACGAGGAGAAGGCCGACAATATCGACGCGGTTCTCGGGCTCAACACCGGCGGCAACACCGATGGCGAGGACGCGCTCTACGATCAGGCGGTGGGCATCGTCATCAAGGACCGCAAGTGCTCGACCTCCTACATCCAGCGCAAGCTCGGCATCGGCTATAACAAGGCCGCGCGGCTTGTGGAGCAGATGGAAGACGAGGGCGTCGTCTCGGCGGCGAACCACGTCGGCAAGCGCGAGATCCTCGTGCCCGAGCAATAAGAGGCGCTGCGCTGGCCCGTCTGGCGCGCCATGCGTATTTGAAAAGAGAAGAAGCCCGGGGGTGTGCGCTCCCGGGCTTCTTTCTTGGTCTTCTTCTCTTCCAAAATACGCCGGGGGAGCGTGGCCCGCAGGGGCGCGCGGGGGCGGAGCCCCCTTTTCGAGCTACGCTGTGGGCCTGACTGCAGGCCGGAGCGCGGGTTTGGGCGAAGTGACGCCGTTTCGGGGCGGCGGGGCACCGGCAAGCCTTTGATCGCGCGTCCGGGCGCCCTAGATAGGCTGCAACGCCTGCCTGCTATCGCATAACACCAAGGGGGCGTGCGATATGGATGGCAGACCCCGAGCAAGAGGACCAAACGGAATGATCCGCACTTTCATCGCCGCGCTCACGGCGCTTGTGCTCACCACGCTGCCGGCGGCGGCGCAGAAGCTCTCGCTGGGCGAGGTGTCGCAATACCTTAATTCGATCCAGTCGGCGCAGGGCCAGTTCACCCAGATCAATGGCGACGGCTCGATCTCTACCGGCACGATCTCGATCAAGCGGCCGGGCAAGGTGCGCTTTGAATACAAGCCGCCCGAGCAGGCGCTGGTTCTGGCCTGGGCGGGGGCGGTCTATGTCTTCGACAAGAAGCTGGGCGGCCAGCCCGAGACCTACCCGCTGAGCCAGACGCCGCTGTCGATCATTCTCGCCAAGAACGTCAACCTTGGCCGCGCGGGGATGGTGACCGGCCACAGCTATGACGGCACCGCCACCACGGTCACCGCGCAGGACCCCGAGCACCCCGACCGCGGCTCGATCCAGATGAAGTTCACCGGCAACCCGGTGCAGCTGCGGCAATGGGTGATCACCGATGGAAACGGCTCCAAGACCACCGTGGTGCTGGGCGCGCTCGCCGATAAGAACCTGCCCAACTCGGTGTTCGACGTGAACCGAGTGAAATAAGCGAAAGGCCGGGCAGAGCGCCCGGCCTTTTCAGTTTCGAGGGGAGGGCCGCAGCCGCTTACCAGCGGCGCGCCTGCCGGCAGTTGGCGAGCTGCACCTCATAGACCACCGCCCGGTTGCCCACGTCCTCGGCCACGCGCATCAGCCAAGACTTGCCGTTATAGGTGCCGCGGGCAAAGCCGGTGCGGCCCTCGTGATAGGCGAGATACTGGTTGCGCGCGTCGCGCAGGCTGATGCCCAGCCGGTCGCGGCTTCCGGACATATACCAGCCCATGAAGTCGGTCGCGTCGCGGATGTCATCGCGGTCGGCGCGCCATTTTCCGGTGGCTTCCACATATTCGTCCCAGGTGCCGTCCAGCGCCTGACTGTAGCCATAGGCCGAGCTTTGCCGGCCATAGGGAATCACCCCGAGCGCATAGCGGAACGGAGTCCGCGCGTCCGAGATGAACTTGCTTTCCTGATAGATCGTCGCCATCTGCACATGTACCGGAACGCCCCATTTGCGTTCGGCGGCACGGAAGGCGCGGATGTAATTCGGGCGCTCACGGATGATGGCGCATGCGTCCTCGAGGTTGTTCGGTGCCCGTCCGGCACCGCCACCTCCGCAGGACGCGGCCAATAGAACCAGTGCCGCCGCGCGAAGCCATCTGCTCATCTGCCTCTCGCTTTTTCTGCTCTTGTGGTGTTTTTTGTCTTTTATTGACGATTATTTTAGCTCAAAGCCGGCCCCGTTGGAATCACAATTCCTTCAATCCCGGGAACTCCGGGGCGTGCGCGGGAATTGGCCAACACGGCGGTTTGCCGCCGAACTGTCGGCCCGCAGGCCACAGTGTGTTTCCGAGCAAATGGGGCTCGGCGTTGGACAAGTTGCCCAAAAAATGTCAAAAATTGTTCTCAGAGGTATCCATGCACACACAGCGCGCGAAATATCATCTGGGCCAGGTCGTCCGCCATCGCAAGCACCCATTCCGGGGTGTGGTCTTTGATGTGGACCCCGAGTTCAGCAACACCGAGGAGTGGTATGAGGCCATTCCCGAAGAGGCGCGCCCGAGCCGCGAGCAGCCGTTCTACCACCTGCTGGCCGAGAACGATCAGAGCTTCTACGTCGCCTATGTGTCCGAGCAGAACCTCATCGCCGATTACTCGGGCGAACCGGTGGAGCACCCGGATATTCCCGATCTCTTCGGGGCGTTCATCGACGGCAGCTACGAGCTGCACTTCCAGCTGAACTGAGGCAAGAGCCTTCGAAGGCTCTTGCAGATGTCTTCCCAGCAATTTCGCCCTTGGCCCCTAGGGCCGTGGCCTGCGGATCAGACCGCCTCGCGCACAGCGCTCAGGAAGGCACTGACGTCCTCGGGCTCCAGCGACCAGTCGCAGACCAGACGCCCGGTCAGCAGCTCGCCGCCGTCGCCTTCCAGATCCCCCGAGACGTAGTAGGTTGCCCCCGCCGCCTGCACTTTGCGATGCGCGTCGCGCGGCATCTCAACGAAGGCCATGTTGGCATAGCTCTCGGTCAGTACCGTCACGCCCAGTTGCTCGAGCCCCTGCACCAGCTGCTCGCAGCGGGCATTGGCGCGCTCGGCCAGATCCTTCCACAGATCGCCTTCGAGATAGGCATCCATCTGTGCCGCCAGATAGCGGTGCTTGGAGAAGAGATGCGCGCCGCGCTTGCGGCGGTATTCGAACTCCTGCGCCTTCTCGGAATCGAAGATCACCACCGCTTCGACGCCCATCAGCCCGTTCTTGGTGCCGCCGAAGACGCAGATGTCGACGCCGGACTTCCAGCTCATCTCGGCGGGCGTGGCGCCCAGTTTCACCGCCGCATTGGCGAAGCGCGCACCATCGAGATGCACCGGCAGCCCATATTCACGGGCCACGGCGGTCAGCGCGCGCAGCTCTTCGAGCGTGTAGAAGTTGCCCTTCTCGGTAAGCTGGGTGATCGAAACCGGCCCGCGCTTGGGGCCATGCACGCCGCGGTTCTGCTCGCCCTCGATCGCTGCGCGCAGCGCCTCGGGGGTCATGCGGTCCTCGCCCGGCACCAGCGTCAGCTTGGCGCCGCCCATGTAGAACTCGGGCGCGTTGCACTCATCTTCGTGGATATGCGCCACCGGCGAGCAGAACACCGTGGCGTAGGGCGGGCAGAGGCAGGCCAGCGCCAGCGAGTTGGCCGCCGTGCCGGTGGGCACCAGATAGACCGCCGCCGAGGGCGCCTCGAAAAGCGTGCGGATGCGTTCGGCGACCTGCATCGACAGCACGTCGGCTCCGTAGCCCAGCGTATGGCCGGTGTTGGCGCGGGTCAGCGCGTCCAGCACCTGCGGAGGAACGGGGCCGGAATTGTCGGAGGCAAAGAACATTCAGGTGGGCTCCTCGATAATGTGGTCTTCCCAATCGTCCTCGCCGACCTCGAACTCGGGGACGGTCCGGCCCCGCATCGACACGCCAGCGGCATGCACCGTCTCGGGATCGCCCGAGATCAGCGGGTGCCAGTCATAGAGCGGACGCCCTTCCCAGAGCAGCCGGTAGGCGCAGGTCTGGGGCATCCAATAGGCGTGTTCGTCGATATTGTCGGGACGCAGGACGATGCATTCGGGCACGAACTGGTGCCGGATTTCATATTGTGAACAACGGCAGCTGGAATCGTCGAGCAGACGGCAGGCGACACAGGTCAGCGCGACCTCGCCGGTTTCTTCGTCCTCGAGCTTGTTGAGGCAGCATTTGCCGCAGCCGTCGCAGAGCGCTTCCCATTCGGCCTCGCTGAGTTTGCTCAGCGGTTTGCTTTCCCAGAAGCGCGGCGCGAGGCCCTTGCGGTCGATCGGGTCGCTCATAGCGCCTCCAGAATGCGCCGCGCCTCGGCGCAGTCGAGATCCATCTGCGCCACCAGCGCGTCGAGCCCGTCGAACTTCAACTCGGGGCGCAGGAACTCGACCAGACCGACCGAGAGGGTCGCGCCGTAAAGATCGCCGGAAAAATCGAAGAGGAAGGTTTCGAGGTTGGCGCTGTTGACGCCGAACATAGGCCGCACGCCCAGCGAGGCGGCGCCGTGGTAGCTGCCCTTATGCGGCCCGTCGAGCACATCGACCAGCACCGCATAGACGCCGAAGCGCGGCGGGTGCAGCCCGTCAATCGACATATTGGCCGTGGGGTAGCCCAGCTTGCGGCCCAGCTGCTGGCCGCCGCCGACCTCGCCCTCGATCCGGTGCCAGTGACCAAGCTGCGCCGCCGCCGACCGCGGGTCGCCCTCGGTCAGCGCCTTGCGGATCGCGGTGGAACTGATCTGCGCGCCGTCCTGATCCAGAATCTCGGCCACGGTCACGCCAAAGCCCATCGCGGCACCGAAACGCTGCAGGTCGCTCACCTTGCCCTTGCGGTGTTTCCCAAAGCAGAAATCGGCCCCCACCACCACATGGCTCAGACCCAGACCCTCGGTGAGCACGTCGCGGGCGAACTCTTCGGGGGTTAGCGCGGCCAGCGCGGCGTTGAAATTCAGCTCAAACAGCCGCTCAACACCCAGTTTCTCCAGCCGCGAGGCCCGCGCCTTGGCCGACATCAGCCGGAACGGCGGGGCATCGGGGGCGAAGAACTCGCGCGGGTGCGGCTCGAAGGTGAGCACGCCGAAGGGCGCGCCATTGCCCTTCTCGCGGGCCATTTCGATCACCGCGCGGTGGCCAAGATGCACGCCATCGAAATTGCCGATGGCGACGCTGGCACCCCGGTCCCGGGGCTCGGTGAACTGGTAATCACGAATGGTCCGCATGGGGCAAAGCCCTAGCCCTCCCTGCGGGGACGTGCAAGCGCCTGTGCAATGCGCTGCAGCCCCGGCGCGATGCGCTCCGACGGGATCGAGCTATAGCCTAATCTATAGAAGTTTCGCGGCGCATCCGGGCTCTGGAAGAACGGCGCGCCGGGCTCGATGAGAACGCTCTCGCGCTGCAGCTCGGCGGCGAGCGCTTTGGTATCGACGCCGCGCGGCGCGCGCATCCAGAACGACGAGCCGCCATGCGCCGCGACGCCCGCGATCTCCAGCCCGTTGCGGGCGATCTCGGCCTCCATCACCTGCCGCCTTTCGCCAAGCGCGCGTCCGATTCGCCGCACGAGGCTGTCATAGTGACCAAGGCTCAGGAAATGCGCGGCGGTGCGCTGGATGTGGCCGGGCGGGTGGCGCAGCACCGAGGCGCGCAGAGCGCGTGCCTCGCGGATGAAGGGCTCGGCGCCGACGAGATACCCCAGCCGGAGACCGGGAAAGAGCGACTTCGAAAAGCTGCCCACATAGACCACCCGGCCATCGCCATCGAGGCTCTTGAGCGCCGGTGTGGGCGGCTGCAGATAGGCCATCTCGAACTCATAGTCGTCCTCGACAACCACCGCGCCCAGATCGCGCGCCCGCTCCAGCAGCGCGCGCCGCCGCGCCAGCGGCAGCGTGGCGCCGCTGGGGCATTGGTGGCTGGGTGTGGTGAAGATCACATCGGTGCCCTCGGGCACCGCCTCGGGCGGCAGGCCTTCGCTGTCCACGGCAATCGCGCTGCGGGCGCAGCCGGTCTGATCAAGCAGCACGCGCAGCGCCGGATAACAGGGGTCTTCGACCGTGGCGCGGCGCTCGGGGCTGAGCAGGATCTGGCTGGCCAGCCACAGCGCGTTCTGCGCGCCCAGGGTGATCAGGATCTCTTCGGGGCGGGCCTGAATGCCGCGCCGGGGCAGGGTCTGACGGGCGAGGAATTCCACCAGCTGCGGATCGTCGCGGTCATAGTAATCCTGCGTCAGCGCGCCGAAGTCCCGCGCCCCCAGCGCCTGCACCGCGCAGAGTCTCCAGTTTGCGTGATCGAAGAGCTTTGGATCGGCCTGACCGTAGATGAAGGGATAGCGGTAGCTCGCCCAGTCGGCGGGCCGCTCGGGCACCGCACCGGCGGCGAAACGCCGCCCCATGGCGCGCTGCCAGTCGACGCGCTCGGCGCGCGGCGTCTCGGGGAAGTCCGGCGGCTCTGGCGCGCCCTCCGAGATGTAATAGCCCGAGCGGTCGCGCGACGTGAGATAGTCCGAGGCCAGAAGTTCGGTATAGGCCAGCGCCACGGTGATCCGGCTGACCCCGAGATGCGCCGCCAGCTTGCGGGTCGAGGGCAGCTTTTCGCCGCGCCGGAAGCGGCCTGAAAGCACGCCCTCGGCCACCATCTGCTGAATGCGTGCCTGCAGCGTGCCCTGCCCGTCGGGGCGCAGGAAGAAGGTCTCGACTGGGATTGCCATGGCGACATCTCCTCTGGCTGCGCCGGGGCGGAAAGGCGGCAGGGGGGGCGCTGCCCCCCTCGGCGCGAGGCGCCTCACCCCCCGGGATATTTTCGCCAAGAGGAAGACGCCTTGCTTCCTCTTGGTTCAAATATCCCCGACGGAGGCAGGCCGTCCACCGGAGCCATGGCGGCGCCGGGCAGGGGCTCAGCTGTAGTCGCGTTCGCCGAAGATCGCCGAGCCTACGCGCACATGGGTAGCGCCAAGTGCGATCGCCTGCTCGAAATCCGAGCTCATGCCCATCGACAGCCCGTCGAGCCCGTTGCGTTCGGCGATCTTGGCCAGAAGGGCGAAATGCAGGCTCGGCGTCTCATCGACCGGGGGGATGCACATCAGCCCCTTCAGCGGCAGATCGAGATCGCGCACCTCTTTGATGAAGGCGTCGGCCTCGGCGGGCAGGATGCCGGCCTTTTGCTCTTCCTCGCCGGTGTTCACCTGCACGAAGAGATCGGGACAGCTGCCCAGTTCCTGCGCGAGCCGCGCCAGCGTGGTGGCGAGCTTGGGCCGGTCCAGCGAGTGGATCGCCGAGAAAAGCTGCATCGCCTGCCGCGCCTTGTTGCTCTGCAGCGGGCCGATGAGATGCACCTTGGCGTCCGGAAAACGCTCTTGGAAGGCGGGCCATTTGCCTGCGGCTTCCTGCACTTTGTTCTCGCCGAAGAGCCGGTGGCCCTCTTCCAGCACCGCCTCGACGCGCGCGTTCGGTTGCACCTTGCTGACCGCGATCAGCTGCGCCGAGCCGGGGGCTCTGCCTGCGTCGCGCTCGGCTTTGGCGATGCGGGTCTTGATGTCGTTCAGTCCCATGGTTCCTCTCCCCAGGCCTCGATGAAAGGCGCCAGTTCGGTTTCGTATTTCTTCCACGCCTGCGCCGAGCCGCGATAGATCGGCTGCCGCGCCTGGCTGACGCTGAGCGTTTTCACCTGTCCGGACGCCTCATGCGACGACAGGCAGGCCTCATCCCATTGCAGACCCGCAGCCGTCACCAGCGCGCGGGTGTGCGGCTCGGGATCGGCGACCAGATCTTCATAGCGAATCTCGTGGATGCGCCCGGACAGCGCGTCTTTCCAATGGGCGACATTGGCGCGGAAGCGTTGGATCGCGGTGGCGATCAGCGGCAGGTCATTGGCGTAGCGGTGGCTGCCGGTGGCGAAATGGTTCTTGTAGATCGACAGGGCGATGTCGCGGGGATCGCGCTGCACCACCACGATGCGCGCGCCGGGCAGCGCGTGGTCGAGCAGCCCGAAGATCAGGTGGCACAGGATCGACTTGTCGGTGATCACGCCGCTCCGGCGGCCGCTGTCGCGCGCGGCGAGGCGCAGGTATTGCTCGGCAAAGGCGGCAACGCGGGCGGGGGGCTCGTCGGCGAGGCGGCGCATCTGCTCGCCGGCACCGAAATGCCCATAGGCCAGCTTCAGCGCGTGGCCAAGCTCGCCGCCCGCCGTCACCTCGGGATGGGCGCCGAGAATGCGCTCGACCAGCGTCGTGCCCGAGCGCGGCATGCCGGTGACGAAGACCGGGCGCAGGTCCGGCTCGGCGGGCGCGCCGGGCGCGAGCCCCTCCTGCGCGGCGCGCACGGCGGCGAACTCGCGGGCCTGCGCGGCGCTGTCGAAGGGCGCGGCCTTGGCCTGCAGCGCGTTGGCGCGGCGCAGGTAGCCAAAGACCTTGGCGGTCTGGCCGGTCTCTTCCATCGCCTTGGCCAGCGCAAAGCCCAGATGCATCCGCTGCGCGTCCGGCAAATCGCTGCGGGCCCAGAGCTTTTCCATGGCCCGCAGCAGCGGATCGCCCTGGTTCAGTTTCTTGCTGGCAAGGAAGATCCGGTAAAGCTCGGCGGCATTGGGGTGGCGCTTGATCAACGCGCGAAAGATCGTCTCGGCCTCGTCGAACCGCCCCAGGAGCTGCAGGTAGTGGGCCTTGTCCGCGCGCGGCTTGATCGCCTTGGGGTCAGCCGCGATCTGCCGGTCATAGGCTGCGAGGGCCTGCTCGGGGCGGCCGAGGGCGCGGTAGCGCTCGACCGCAAGGGCGGTGACCTGAGGCTGATCGGGCGCAAGCTCGACGGCTCGGTCGAGATGGGTGAGACAGGCGTCGCGGTCGCCCTGCTGATAGCAGATTTGAGCCAGTTGGAAGGCGAGATCGCCGCGGCGCGGTTCCAAGGCCAGCACCTGTTCCAGCGCTGCGCGGGCCTCGCCGAATTTGCCTTTGGCAAGGGCGGGGCGGACCGAGTTCAGCAGGCTGGCCGTACGCGCGGCCGAGAGTGGCAGCATGGGGATGTCTCGTCTTCAGATGCGCTGCGCCCGTTCTGCCCGGTGCAGGCGCAAAAGAAAAGAGCGGGCCGAAGCCCGCTCTTCCCTATCAGACTAATCTCAGGAGAGATTAGAAGGACATTGCCAGGCCGAGCGACCAGGTGTCGTCGTCCGAGCCGTCGGTGAATTCGCTGTAGCCGTAGCCGAGCTGTGCAACGAGACCGCCGCCCAGATCGTAGTTGGCTGCCAGGCCGTAGCCTTCTGCTTCGCCAGCGTCGTCCCAGTCGTACTTGCCGTAGTTCACGCCGATCGAGAAGGCGTTCATCGAGTAGCCGAAGCCGAGGCCCCAGTGCTCGCCATCGTCAACGAAGCCGTCTTCGCCGTCGATGTCGCTGTAGGTCGCGCCAACTTCAAAGCCGCCTGCGAAGCCTGCGGTGACGCCGAGGCCCCACACTTCGGCCCACTCGTCGAGCTTCAGGTAGCCGAGGCCTGCGGAGAGGTCGACACCCGACAGTTCTGCCGAGTAGCCAACGCCTGCCGACCACAGGGTCTCGCCGGAGTCTGCGCGGCCAACGTCTTCCGGCTTCGAGCCGTCTGCGATCTGCTCAGCCGACACCGAGAAGGTGAACGCGTCGTAAGCGTAGTCGAAACGAGCGATCTGACCGTCGGAGCCGTTCACGCCGCCGTCGAACTCTGCGCCGTCGTTGAAACCAGCGTGGATGGTTTCGTCGTCAGCCAGCGAGCCTGCGCCGCCGAGGTTCATCTCGGGAACGGTTTTGTCGTATGCCGAGTCGGTGTCGCCCATGGTCAGGGTTGCGCCGCCGTAGGACACGAACAGAGCTTCACCGCCCTGATCCCACGGGTCCGAGAAGGGGTTGTCGGCTTCGTCGAGGTCGATGTTCGCACCGAAGACCAGGCCGTTGTCGGCTTCGCCGGACATGGTGAAGGTCAGGTCGATGTCGGTGAAGAACTGAGCTTCGTCGTTCGCCTGGTCGGTGGTCTCACCCGGGTTGTAGATACCCATCTCGGCGTAGCCCGAGATCGTGACTTCTGCCGCGGCGACGCCTGCGGTTGCAACCAGCGCGGTGGAAGCAAACAGAATCTTTTTCATTGTTTCCCTCATGTGTTCTAAGGCACGTACCAATCCGGGTAGCCCGGCCTTGATGGGAGCTTCTATGCGCTTTGGCTGGCCGACCTGGCAACCCGCAGGTGCGGGCAGGGCCCCATCAAGCAAATCAGTGATGCGCAATTGCCACAAAAATATCACGGACCTTTCAAGGCGCTGCCGGTGCCGGAGCGGGCTTTGGCGGGCCCGGGATTGACCGCTTGTGATACGCGGTGCCGACGAGTATGCAGGGGCAACCAACCGGACGGTCAGGAGCTTTGGTTTCATGGAATATAAGCGGTTTGCGAAGGGGCTTTCGCTGGCAGCGGTGGTGCTCGGGCTGACGGCCTGCAGCCAGCAGACATCCACGCAGACGGTACAGACCCGCTCGGCAGATGAGATCATGGAGGCGGATGTCTACAACGGGCGCGGCGCGCCTGAGTCGACCGTTTGGGACATTTTTAAGTCCAAGCCCGATGCGGGCCGAGTCGGCGCGGTGAACAAATACATCTGGAACGCCTCGCTCGAAGTTCTGGACTTCCTGCCGGTCGAATCTGTCGATCCTTTCACCGGGGTGATCACCACCGGTTACGGCACCCCGCCGGGCGGCGGCACCGCCTATCGCGCGACGATCCTCGTCTCGGACCCGGCGCTGGACGCGCGGTCGCTCAATGTCGCGCTGATGACCCGCTCGGGTCCGGCCAGCGCTTCTACGGTGCATGCGGTCGAAGATGCGATCCTGACCCGCGCACGGCAAATCCGCGCGGTCGACAGCCGCATCTGAGGCAGCCCTTCAGCAGATTACGAAGGCCCGGAGAACGCTCTGGGCCTTTTCTTTTGCATAGGGCTGATCGTGGGCGGGGTGCCTCAGTCCCGCGGCGGGCGCGGCTGCATCTCTCCCAGCCGGGTCACCCAGTCGACGTGGCGCGGCAGGCAATGGCTGCGCAGATCGTAATGGGCGCGGACATGGGCGCGGGCCGCGGCGCCAAGGCGGGCGCGGGTCTCGGGATCGTCGAGCAGCGTACAGAGCCGCTCGACCAGCGCGTCGCGGTCGAAGAAATCCACCATCCAGCCGGTTTCCCCCTCGGTCAGCGCCTCGCGCACCGGCGCGGTGTCGCTGGCGAGGATGGCGCAGCCGGCGCTCATCGCTTCAAGCAGCGACCAGCTCAGCACGAAGGGGTAGGTCAGATAGACGTGCACCCGGCTCACCTGCATCATCGCAAGGAAGCGGTCGTAGGGCACCCTGCCAAGGAAGTGCACCCGCGCCCAATCGGCATCGGGGATCTGGCCGCGCACCTCGTCGATGTAGATCTGCTTCCAGCTCTTCCCGCCCGGGGCCTTGGCACCATAGCTCACCTCGTCGCCGCCGATCAGCGTGACATGGGCATTCGGGCGGAGGCGCAGGATCTCGGGTAGGGCGCGCATGAAGACGTGATAGCCGCGATAGGGCTCTAGGTTGCGGTTGATGAAGGTGATCACCTCATCGTCGCGGGTCAGCACGGTGCCGCCCTCGAGATCCAGCCGCGCATCGGGATTGGGCACCACCAGATCGGTGTCGATGCCATCGTGGGCGACGGTCAGCCTATCCTGCCAGCGCTCGGGGAAGGTGCCCGCCTGAAAGCCCGTGGGGCTGATGCCCGCGTCCATGACCTCCTCGTGCATCCGGTTGTTGAGGTTCTTCATGCGGATGCGCTGCGCTTCACTCAGCGAGGCGGGTTTGCTGAACTCGCGGTCGAAGTCGATGAACTCCGGCGTGGTCAGATGGTAAAGCTCGCAATAGAGCCCCAGCCGCGCCTTGGGCCAGACATCCTTCAGAAACAGGCTCTCGCCCCAGCCGTGGTGGGCCAGAATCACATCCGGCTCATAGCCGCTCTGCCGCAGCTGCTGCGCCGCGTTGCAGCAGCTGACGCCGCGCAGCACCTTGGTTTCGAAATCGGTGAGATAGGGGTGGATGCCGCGGGTGCTGCTGCCGCGGATCTCATAGGGGATCACTTTGACGCCATTCCAGACCGTCGGCTTTTTGACCTTCGGGGTCAGCGCGGTGACCTCATGGCCGAGGCGGACCAATTCCGGGGCGAGGTGCTTGTATTGGCCGGGGAAATTCTGGTGAATGCAAAGTATTTTCATGGTCGTCGGTCATCGGTCCCTAAACGGGTGGCACTTTTCCACGCGGCGAAACGCGAACCAACGTGAAACGCCGCTTATGGGTCTTTTGACGCCAAGAGGTTGCTGAAATGTCGCCGTCAGCCGCTGCCAGCCGGGAGAGGGCACTGGACGCCCGCCGGGGCCTGCCCTATCACCCGGCAAGACCCATCCGCACCGACCCCATCCGCTCTGAGGGACAACAGATTATGTCGCGCTACGACCCCGCCACGATCGAGCCGAAATGGCAGGCCGCCTGGGAAGAGGCCCTGACCTTCAAGGCCACCCGCTCGGCCGACAAGCCGAAATACTACGTGCTGGAAATGTTCCCCTACCCCTCGGGGCGCATCCACATCGGCCACGTCCGCAACTACACGATGGGTGACGTGATCGCCCGCTACAAAAAGCAGAACGGCTTCAACGTGCTGCACCCGATGGGCTTTGACGCCTTCGGCATGCCCGCCGAGAACGCCGCGATGGCTTCGGGCGGTCACCCCAAGGACTGGACCTATTCCAACATCGACACGATGGTGGAGCAGATGAAGCCGCTGGGCTTTGGCCTCGACTGGTCGCGCATGTTCGCCACCTGCGATCCGGAATACTACGGCCAGCAGCAGGCGCTGTTCCTCGACATGCTCGATAAGGGGCTCGTCTACCGCAAGAACGCCGTGGTGAACTGGGATCCGGTCGACATGACCGTGCTCGCCAACGAGCAGGTCGAGAACGGTCGCGGCTGGCGCTCGGGCGCGCTCGTGGAGCGCAAGGAACTCACCCAGTGGTTCTTCAAGATCTCGGACTTCTCGGGCGAGCTGCTCGACGCGCTCGACACGCTCGATGACTGGCCCGCCAAGGTGAAGCTGATGCAGGCGAACTGGATTGGCCGCTCGCGCGGTCTGCAGTTCTCCTTCGACACGCTCAATGCCCCCGAGGGCTTCGACAAGATCGAGTGCTACACCACCCGGCCCGACACGCTGCACGGCGCGTCCTTCGTCGGCATCTCGCCGGACCATCCGCTCGCCAAGGAGCTGGAGCAGGGCAACCCCGAGCTTGCCGCTTTCGTCGCCGAGTGCCGCCGCATGGGCACCTCGGAAGAAGAGCTGGAGAAGGCCGAGAAGCGTGGCTTCGACACCGGCATCAAGGTGCGTCACCCGTTCGACGACAGCTGGGAACTGCCGGTCTATATCGCCAACTTCATCCTCATGGATTACGGCACCGGCGCGATCTTCGGCTGCCCGGGCCACGACCAGCGCGACCACGACTTCTGCAGCAAATACGACCTGCCGATCGTCGAAACCTTCGTGCCGCTCGAGGGTGAGATCGACATCCAAGCAGAGCCCTTCGTTCCCGCCAAGACCGAGAAGGTGCGCTACACCCGTCTCGTCGCCGGGGAAGAGGTGCAGACCGGCGAAGAGGCCGTCAACGCCGCCGTCGACTTCTGCGCGTCGAAAGGCATCGGCGAAGGCGTGACCAAATACCGCCTGCGCGACTGGGGCCTGTCGCGCCAGCGCTACTGGGGCGCGCCGATTCCCGTGGTTCATTGCGAGGCTTGCGGCGTGGTGCCCGAGAAGAAGGAAAACCTTCCGATCGCGCTGCCCTACGACGAAGACGGCACGCCGATCGACTTCTCGGTGCCGGGCAACCCGCTCGACCGTCACCCCTCGTGGCGTAACTGTTCCTGCCCGTCCTGTGGTGCCCCGGCGCGGCGCGAGACCGACACGATGGACACCTTCGTCGATTCGAGCTGGTACTTCGCCCGCTTCACCTCGCCGCGCGCCGAGACGCCCATCGACATGGCCGAGGCCGAGTATTGGATGAACGTCGATCAATATATCGGCGGCATCGAGCACGCGATCCTGCACCTGCTCTATTCGCGCTTCTTCGCCCGCGCGATGCACATCACCGGCCACCTGCCCGAAAAGAGCAAGGAGCCGTTCAACGCGCTCTTCACCCAAGGCATGGTGACCCACGCGATCTATCAGACGCGCAACGCCGAAGGCCGCCCGGTCTACCACTACCCCGAGGCGGTGGAACTGAAGGACGGCAAGGGCTTCCTTGCGGACGGCACCGAGGTCGAGATCATCCCCTCGGCCAAAATGTCCAAGTCCAAGAACAACGTGGTCGACCCGGTCGCGATCATCGGCCAGTACGGCGCCGATACCGCGCGCTGGTTCGTGCTGTCGGACAGCCCGCCCGAGCGTGACGTGGAATGGACCGCTTCGGGGGCCGAGGCCGCGTCCAAACACCTCGCACGGGTCTACCGCATCGCCGCAGAGATCGCCGAGTCGGACGCGCCCGAGAGCGCAGAAGACAAAGCCCTGCTGCGCGAGATGCACAAGGCGATCCACGATGTGACCATGGGCGTCGAAAGCTTCGGCTTCAACGCGGCCATCGCCAAGCTCTATGCCTTCACCGGCGTGCTGGGCAAATCCAAGGCAGGCGGCGCGGCCAAGCGCGAAGCGGCCAAGGTTCTGGCCCAGCTGATGTCGCCGATGACCCCGCACCTGTCCGAGGAAGTCTGGCAGCTGCTCGGCGGCGAAGGGCTGATCGCCACCGCGCCTTGGCCCAAGGCCGACGAGGCGATGCTGGTCGAAGACAGCGTGACCCTGCCGATTCAGGTCAACGGCAAGCGCCGCGGAGAACTGACCGTTCCCAAGGACATGCCCAAGGAAGAGATTGAAAAACTCGTCCTCGCACATGATGCTGTGGTGCGGACCCTCGAAGGGGCCGCGCCGAAGAAACTCATCGTGGTGCCGGGCCGGATCGTCAATGTGGTCGCCTAATCGTCGAACCTTTCTCGCAGCCTGCGGCGCGCTTGCGCTCGCGGGCTGCGGATTCACCCCGGTTTACGGGCCGCAGGGGGGCGGGCAGGCGCTGCTCGGCCAGATCGCGCTGAGCGATCCGGACAGCCCCAACGCCTATCTCTTCAACCGCCGGATCGAGGAGCGGCTGGGCCGCGCGCCAAGCGGCGCGCCCTATCAGCTCGAGACGACGATCCGCACCGAAAGCGCCGGGCAGGGCTCGCTCGCTGACGGCAACACCACCCGCATCCGTCTGGTCGGCGACGCCAGCTTCAAACTGCGCGACACGGCCAGCGCCGAGACGCTGACCGAAGGCTCCACCTCGTCCTTCACCGGCTATTCCACCACCGGCTCGACCGCGGCCACGCAGGCCTCGGAGCGCGACGCCGAAGAGCGGCTGATGATCATGCTCGCCGACCGGGTGATCGACCGGTTGATGCTGGTCGCTGCAGACCTGCCGCAATGAAGCTTTCCGGGCGCGACGCACAGGCCTTCTTCCGCAAGCCGGATCCCACGCGGTCCGGCGTGCTGCTGTTCGGCGAGGACGCCATGCGCGTTGCCCATCGCCGGCAGGAGGTGATCGCCGCTCTGGTCGGTCCCGAGGCCGAGGCGGAAATGCGGCTCACGCGGATGTCGGGCGGTGATCTGCGCAAGGATCCCGCGATGCTGCTCGACGCGGTAAAGGCGCAGGGGTTCTTCCCCGGCCCGCGCGTGGTGTTCGTGGAAGAGGCGACCGACGGGCTGGCCAAAATCATGGGCGCGGCGCTCACCGACTGGCGCCCCGGCGACGCGCAGATCATCGTCACCGCGGGCCAGCTCACCGCCAAATCCGCCCTGCGCAAGCTCTTCGAGGCCGCGCCCGAGGCGCTGGCCATCGGCATCTACTCCGATCCTCCGGGCCACGACGAGATCGAGGCCGCGCTGACCAAGGCCGGGCTCACCCAGGTTGATCGCGCCGCCTTCGATGCGCTCGATCATCTGGCCCGCGCGCTGGAGCCGGGCGACTTCCGGCAGGTTCTGGAAAAGCTCGCGCTTTACAAGCTCGACGATCCCGCGCCGCTGATGCCAGAGGAGGTCGCCGCCTGCGCGCCCGCCTCCATCGAGGCAGAGCTTGACGACATCCTGCATGTGGTGGCCGAGGGCCGCTCGCCCGAGATCGGCCCGCTGATGCAGCGGCTGGAAGGGCAGGGCGTGGCACCGGTGACGCTGCTGATCATGGCCATGCGCCACTTTCGCGTGCTCTACACGCTGGCCTCGGCACAGGGCGGCCCGCAAGCGGGCGTGCAGCGCCTGCGCCCGCCGCTCTTCGGCCCGCGCCGCGACCGTATGGTGCGTCAGGCCTCGGGCTGGAACGCCGACCGGCTCGAAGACGCGCTGTCGATGCTGATGGAGACCGATCTGTCGATCCGCTCCGCCGGGGCCCGCGCGCCCGCCATGGCGCTGGTCGAGCGCAATTTCGTGCGCCTCGCCTGGCTTGCCTCGCGGCGCTAGCCGCCCTTTTCCCGCTCCGCCAGCGTCTCCAGCTTGCCCATCTGCCAGAGCTTGATCTCGCGCGCCAGCCGCAGCGTGGGCTTCACCATGAACAGCACAGAGCCCACGGTGAAGAACCAGATCGCGATGGTTTCATACTGCTTCCAGAAGAACAGCACAGAGCCGATGGTGAAACAGACCGCCGCGCCGAAATCGACGAGCGTGTGGGCAATCTCGAAAAGCGCGTAGACGCGCCGCGTGTCGGCGTTGCGCTGCCGATTGGCGTGGTTGAACAGCTTCATGGGCCAGAAGATGGCGCGCCGCCGGCAAAGGAAAAGGCCCGGCGCTGGTGCACCGGGCCCTCTGGTCCTGCCAAGCAGCGCGCTTTAGCGCGACAGCCCGCCGTGCAGCGTCGGCACGTCCAGCGAGGCGAAACCGTAGTTCCGCAGCCAGCGCAGATCGGAATCAAAGAAAGCGCGCAGGTCGGGGATGCCGTATTTCAGCATGGCGATCCGGTCGATACCCATGCCGAAGGCAAAGCCCTGCCATTCGTCGGGATCGATGCCGCCCGCCTGCAGCACCTTGGGGTGCACCATGCCCGAGCCCAGAACCTCCAGCCAATCGTCGCCCTCACCCACGGTGACCGAGCCGTCTTTCCACTGGCACTGGATGTCCACTTCGGCCGAAGGCTCGGTGAAGGGGAAGTGCGAGGCGCGGAAACGGGTCTTCACCGAGCGGCCGAAATAGGCCGAGAAGAACTCTTCCAGCACCCACTTGAGGTTCGCCATCGAGATATCCTTGTCGATAGCAAGCCCCTCGACCTGATGGAACATCGGCGTGTGGGTCTGGTCGTAATCGGCGCGGTAGACGCGGCCCGGGCAGATGATCCGCGTCGGCGCGCCGCCCGCTTCCATCGAGCGGATCTGCACCGGCGAGGTGTGGGTGCGCAGCACATGCGGCGGGCGCTCGTCGCCCTCGGCACGGTGCATATAGAACGTGTCCATCTCGGCGCGGGCCGGGTGGTGGCCGGGGATGTTCAGCGCGTCGAAATTGTACCAGTCGGTCTCGACCTGCGGGCCTTCGGCCACGGCAAAGCCCATGTCGGCAAAGATCGCGGTGCATTCTTCCCAGACCTGGCTGACCGGGTGGATGCTGCCGACGCGGCGGTTGCGCCCCGGCAGGGTGACGTCCAGCCATTCGGCCTGCAGACGCTCGTTCAGCGCCGCATCCGCCAGCGCCGCCTTCTTGGCGCCGAGCGCCGCGTTGATCTCATCCTTCAGCGCGTTGAGCTTCGGTCCCATGACCTGCCGCTCTTCGGGGCTCATCTTGCCCAGCTCGCGCATCTTAAGGCTGATCTCGCCCTTCTTGCCAACGGCCTGCACCCGCAGATCCTCAAGCGCGGGTTCATCCGCCGCCTTGCCAATCAGGTCGATATACTTGTCGCGCAGGTCGTCCATTCGGGGCCTCTTCCGAGCATCTCTTCGGGGTCGTGCAGTACCGGCTGCGCGGGCTCTGCGCAAGGGCAGGGGCGCGCGGCTCTTCCTCTTGGTGAAAATATCCCGGGGGAGCCGCGCATCGCGCGGCGGGGGCGGAGCCCCCATAACAGGTCACAGGCCGAGGTAAAGGGCCGAGGTCACAGCCCAGCGAGAGCGCAAAAGAAAACGCCGCCCCCGAAGGAGCGGCGTTTCGAAACTCAGCCGTTGGCGCCTATCAGGCGGCCAGCGCGCCTTTCGCCTGGTCAACGATGGCGTTGAAGGCTTCCGGCTCGTGCACGGCGAGATCCGCCAGCACTTTACGGTCAACTTCGATGCCAGCCAGGTTCAGGCCGTTGATGAACTTCGAGTAGGTCAGAGCCTCGTCATGCGCGCGAACGGCAGCGTTGATACGCTGGATCCACAGAGCGCGGAAGTTGCGCTTGCGGTTCTTGCGGTCGCGGGTCGCGTACTGGTTCGCCTTGTCGACGGCCTGTGCTGCAACCTTGAAGGTGTTCTTACGACGGCCATAGTAACCTTTGGCTGCCTTGATGACCTTCTTGTGACGGGCGTGGGTGACTACACCACCTTTGACTCGTGCCATGGATCAGAACTCCTTGTTCAGCGGTCGTAGGGCATGTAGCCCTTGACGATTTTTGCGTCGGGAGCCGACAGCGTGGTGGTGCCGCGAGCGTCGCGGATGAACTTCGTGGTGCGCTTGATCATGCCGTGGCGCTTGCCGGCCTGACCAGCCACGACCTTGCCGGTCGCGGTGACCTTGAAGCGCTTCTTGGCGCTCGACTTTGTCTTCATCTTGGGCATTTTCGTCTCCTTAACGAAGTGCGTTCAGCGCGACTCGGCATGCCACAGGAGCCGGCCGCGCGGTTAGAGGCGCCCCTATAGGCGGGAGCGGGCTGCGGTGCAAGCCCTTATCGGTGGGAAGGGGCGGCGCGCGGTCAGCGGATCAGCGCGCCAATCACGCCATAGAGCGCGTCTTCGATCTCGGCAAGCCCATAGCCGCCGGGGCGCGAGACCTGCGCATGCAGCACAAAGCCAATGCCAAGCGCCAGCAGCAGAGCCCCGGCCCATGGCCGCCGCCGCTCGGCCCAAGCGGCCACCAGAAACGGCAAGCCGAACCCGGCAAGCAGCAGGCCAAGCACGAGGAACTGATCTGGGGTCACGCCGCTGCGGCCTTTCGCGAAACTGATCAAACGGACACATGCCTTTGCCGGCACCGATCAGAGTCTAGCGCGGCGGCGGCGCAGATCAAAACGCAGCGGCGCGCGCCGGGAGGGGCGCGCGCCGCGAAAGTTCATCGGTGAGTTACGACCGTGACTGCGCTTACTCGGGATCGGTCGAATAGATCAGCCGCTCGTCGCAGGGGGCGACGCGCAGGATGTTGGTTGTGCCCGACATGTTGAAGGGCACGCCCGCGGTCACGATGATATTGTCTTCGGTCCCCGCATAGCCCTGCGCCCGCGCCGCGCGCGCGGCATTGACCACCGCCTGCTTGAAGCGCTCAAGCTCGCCGGTCATCACGCAGTTGGTGCCCCATGTCAGCGACAGCCGCCGCGCCGTGCCGCGCAGCGAGGTCATCGCGATGATCGGCACCCGCGGACGCTCGCGCGCCACCAGAGCGGCGGTGGTGCCCGAGGAGGTGAAGCAGCAGATCGCCTTCACATTGGCGGTCTCGGCGATCTCGCGCGCTGCCGCCACGATGCCGTCGGCGACGGTGTTGCGGGCGATGTTGCGCGAGTTCTCCATGACCTCGGTGAAGGTCGGGTCCTTCTCGACGCTGATCGCCACGTTGTTCATCGTGGTCACCGCCTCGACCGGATATTGCCCGGCGGCGGATTCGGCCGAGAGCATCACCGCGTCGGACCCTTCGTAGATGGCCGTGGCCACGTCCGAAACCTCGGCGCGGGTCGGCATCGGGCTCTCGATCATCGATTCGAGCATCTGCGTCGCGACGATCACCGGCTTGCCCGCGGCGCGGCACTTGCGGATCAGCCGCTTCTGGATCGGCGGCACTGCCTGCACCGGCAGTTCCACGCCCAGGTCGCCGCGCGCCACCATGATGCCGTCGGACACCGCGAGGATCTCGTCAAAGGCCTTCACCGCCGAGGGCTTCTCGATCTTCGACAGGATCGCGGCCCGCCCGTCGCAGAGCTTGCGCGCTTCTTCCACATCCTCGGGACGCTGCACAAAGCTCAGCGCCAGCCAGTCGACGCCAAGCGCCGCGGCGAACTCGAGATCGGCCCGGTCCTTCTCCGACAGTGCCGCCAGCGGCAGCACCACGTCGGGCACGTTGACGCCCTTGCGGTTCGAGATGGTGCCGCCCGCCTCGACCACGCAATTGGCGAAATCCTCGCCGCATTCCTCGACCCGCATGCGGATCTTGCCGTCGTTCACCAGCAGGTGCGCGCCGACGCCAAGCGCCTGAAAGATCTCGGGGTGGGGCAGGCAGACGCGCTTTTCGGTGCCCGGCGTCTCGTCGAGGTCGAAGCGGAAGGTCGCGCCCCATTCCAGATCTTCCGAGCCATTGGCGAACTCGCCCACGCGCAGCTTCGGCCCCTGAAGGTCGGCCAGAATGGCGATCGGGCTGTCCAGATCCTTCTCCACTTGCCGGATGGCGCGGTGCAGCTTGGTGATGTCCTCATGGCTGCCGTGGCTCATGTTCAGGCGGAACACATCGGCCCCGGCCTCATGCAGCGTGCGGATCATCTCGTAGGTGTTGCTCGCCGGGCCAAGCGTGGCCACGATCTTCACTTTGCGCAAACGTCTCATCTGGAACTCCTCGACCTCCTGCCGCGACCCGGCGGGCCGCTTTGCTGTGGAGTTGCGTATTCTCACTCAGCGTAGTGGTTCAAAGTTAAACCATCCACCACCCGCAACGGTTCGGTTATCGCTAACAGCTGCGCCTTTTATTGTCGAATTCCCTTCGCGGCGCAACTGATCTAGACATGGCACGCCAGAGATGACGGCAAAGTGCAAAGCGATCATGACCCATACTCCCTACCATATCGAAGGCGCCGAGCGGAAAGGCAGGTTCGTGGTCACCTGCGATCACGCGACACATACCGTGCCGGACGAGCTTGGGGGAACCCTCGGGCTGCCCGAGGCCGACATGGCGCGCCACATTGCCTATGATATAGGCGCGCTGGGAGTCGCCCGCGCGCTTGCCGAGGCGCTGGAAAGCCCCTTGGTCTGGAGCGATTTTTCCCGCCTCGTGATCGATCCCAACCGCGGCGAGGACGATCCCACGCTGCTGATGCGGCTCTATGATGGCTCGGTGATCCCCGGAAATCGCCACGCCGGCCCCGAGGAACGCGCGCGCCGCATCGAAGCCTATTGGCGGCCCTATCACGACGCGGTCGAAAGCCTGCTTGAGCACCGTCCCGAGGCGGCGCTGGTCTCGGTGCATTCCTTCACGCCGCAGTTGCGCGGGCGGCTGCCGCGCCCGTGGCATGTGGGCATTCTGCACGCATGGGACGCGCGGCTGTCGGACGCGCTGCTTGAATTGCTCGCCGCGCAGCCCGATCTGGTGGTGGGACGCAACCAGCCCTATCCGGGCCATCTGCCGGGGGATTCGGTGCACCAGCACGCGCTGAACCATGGCCGCCACAACACGCTGATCGAACTGCGCAACGATCTGATCGAACGCGAAGAAGATCAGGCCGATTGGGCCGCCCGGCTGGCACCGCTGCTGAAGACCGCGCTGTCCCGCGCGCCCGACTGACTTGAGAGGAGACCAAAATGGACGACCAGACCCGCATCGAGCTTGAAGCCGCCGCCTTCCGCCGCCTGCGCCAGCATCTGATGGAAGACCGCCCCGACGTGGCCAACATCGATCTGATGAACCTCGCCGGGTTCTGTCGCAACTGCCTGTCGCGCTGGTACGAAGAGGCGGCCAATGAACGCGGCATCGAGATGAGCAAATCCGAAGCCCGCGAGATTTTCTACGGCATGCCCTACGACGCGTGGCGCGCCCAGCAAGACGCGGCGACCCCCGAACAGAAAGCCGCCTTCGAAAAATCCTTCGCCGAAAACGTCACCAACAAGGGCTAAGCCCCGCCCTTCCTCTTGGCGAAAATATCCCACGGGGGTCCGGGGGTGTGAAACCCCCGGTCCGCCCTCTCGGTCTCAGCCAGCCGCCGGGATCTCTTCGGGGCTCTTCTCGGGGATCTTCCCCGCGATCCACCGCGCAAACTCAAAGTTCGGCCGTTCGAGATGCGACAGCGCGCCGGGTTTGGCAAAGCGCGATTGCATGCCTTTCCACACCCGTTCGGTACAGCCCCGGTCCTCGTCGTTCACCGCGTCGAGCAGACCCTTCAGCGCCTCGAAATGCGCGGCGGCCTCGGGATCGGCGACGAAATCCGGGTGCAGCCCGCCGCCAAACAGGATCTTCACGTGCCCCGGCCCGTCGGGCGTGAGGCTGAGATACCAGAAATAGCCCGGCGTCAGGGTGATCAGCAGCGCGGGGTAGACCGACAGCAGCCACGTCCGGTAGCGCTCGTCGCCCTGCAGCTCGGTGTTGCTTGGGTGGGCGATCGACAGGGCGATCGAATCGTCCTTCAGGATGTGGTGGTAGTTGAACCCCGCAAATCCCTCCGGACAGGTCATCTTCCGCAGATCCACCGCCCCGCCGATGGTGCCGCCGTGGCACATGGGCAGGTGGTAGCTCTCCATGAAATTCTCGGCGAGGATCTTCCAGTTGGTGTCCCAGCGGTGCTCTTCGCGGAAGGTCTCGACGTAGTCCTCCATGCAAAGATAGCCCACCAGATCGTCCATCTCGGGCAGGCTCTCGGCGGGCTCGGGCAGATCCGGGTCGAGCGTGACCATGATCCAGCCCTTCCAGTCGACGCAGCGCACGGCGGGAAGCCGGGTCTGGTCCTTGCAAAAGCTGCTGTTGAGCTCCATCGCCGGGGCGCCGCGCAACGTGCCGTCGAGGTTGTAGCTCCACGCATGATAGGGGCAGGTGATCACCCGCGTGGTGCCGCGTCCCTCCAGCAGCACCGACATGCGGTGGCGGCAGACGTTCGACATGGCGCGCAGGTCGCCCTCGCGGTCGCGCAGCACGAGGATCGGCTCGCCGGCGATCTCCATCGTCAGATAATCGCCCGGCGCCTTCAGCGCGTCGGTCCGGCCCGCGCAAAGCCAGCTTTTGGCAAAGACATGCGCCTCTTCGAGCGCGAGGAAGCTCTCGGAGGTATAGACCGAGACCGGCATCGCCTGCGCCTCCTCGAAGGGCACGGCGGTGTTGGCGCGCAGCTCGGCGGCGGGGTCGTGGATGGTCATGCAGCGCCTCCAGAGGCACGCCGCAAGGGGCGTTAAGAAACTGTTGCGGGACGGCGCGCACCACGCCCTCAAATCGCAGTCCAGTCAAGAGAAACCAGCACCGGCAGGGGGATCATCAAGCTTTGTGATCGGGGGAGGCACCAAACAGCGTTTGACCGTCCCCGCGGGGACAGCAGACACTGGGCGCGGATAAACTCAGGATGACCGACATGACGCAGATCACCCTCTACGGCCACCCCGACAGCGGCCATGCCTGCAAGGTGGCGCTGGCGCTCTCACTGGCGGGGATCGCGCATGAGACGGTCTTTGTCGACATCTGGGCCGCGCCCGAGACCCGCCCGCCTGCGTTCCTTGCCGCCAGTCCGCTGGCGCAGGTGCCCGCGCTGGTGCTGGAGGATGCGGCGCTCACCCAATCGGGCGCGATCCTGCTCGAGATCGCGTCGCGCTGGCGCGTGCTGGGGGGCGAAAGCCCCGAGGGGCTGCGCCGCGGCGCGGAGCTTTTGATGTGGGAGGCCAACCGCATCGGCATGTGCCTGCCGCAGCTGACCGAGGCACGGCGTCCCCACGGGGACAGCTTTCCGGATGGGGCGGTGGAATGGCTCACCGGGCGCTACGAGACCGACCGCGAGAATTTTGACCGGCTGCTCGGCGAGGGCCCGTTCTTCCACGGCGAAGCGCCGGGCCTCGGCGATTGCGCGATCTGGGGGTATGTCCAGTGGCTCGAGAAGGCCGGTGTCACCCCCTCGGCATCCATGGCGACATGGATCGACCGGATGCAGGCGCTGCCCGGCATGAAGACCGCCGAAGTGTTCTTTCCGCAGCCCCAGCCCGCCTAGTCCGACAGCAGCGGCAGGATCAGCGAGAACAGCTCGCCCTGAGAGGAGATGCCGCATTTGCGGTAGAGCTGCTTGCGAAAGACCTTCACCGTCTGCGGGCTGATCTCCAGCCGCAGGGCAATCGACACGGTGCTGTGTCCCCGCAGGATCAGCAGCGCCACTTCGGCCTGCCGCGGGCTGAGACTGATGCCGTGTCGGCTCTGCAGGGAGGCGATCAGCCGCCCGGTTACGGCAGCGTCGGTGTAGTCGCCAGAGGACGACAGGCTCGACCATTGCTTTTCGCACAATCCGCAGGCAATCGGGGCTATTTTTTGGGCATAGTCCAGGTCGCGTGCGGAAAAGCTCTGCCTCGAAGAGGCGTCGCGCCCAAGGCAGACATGCACGGATACCCCCTCGGCCGGGTAAGCCACATAGGCGATCTCGTCGATCAGTGTGGTGCGCTGGTAATAGGCCGCGAAATACTCGTTTCTCAGGAAGGCATCGGGGGCGATGTCGCGCAGCCGATAGAGCCCGGCGGGGACCTTTCGCACGTGCAGGTCGTGGAAGGGGTCGAGCAGGTAAGCCCCTGAAAGATAATCCTCTTCCAGACGTTCATGCACCCGCTTTTCGCGCGACTGCGTGAACAGAACCTGTGGCTTTCGGGACTGGAAATAGGCGAGCATCGTGGTGTTGTCGATCTCGAAGCTGCGCGACAACCACAAGTAGAGAGCGGCGGGGAAATCCTCGTCCCCAAGGGCCGCGATGGTGCGCCCCAGATGGGCCTCGGCGGAGTTCGGCAGCTGCAGCATCATACCTCCTTGGGGGTATATACCCCCTGATCGGCCAGTTCTTAGCGTGATCCTCCAGAAACCGGGGGTATAGGCAAGGAGATTCGATGCCTGTGGACGCAACTTCACCGACGGCAAACGCGGTCGAGATCGACAACGTGGTGAAGCACTACGGCACGTTCACCGCGCTGCATGGCGTGTCGATGCAGATCGGGGAGGGCGAGTTCTTCACGCTGCTCGGCCCGTCGGGCTGCGGCAAGACCACCTTGCTGCGCTGTATCGCCGGGTTCGAGGACGTCTCGGAAGGGGCCATCCGCCTGCACGGCGAGGATATCGCGCCGCTGCCACCCCATAAGCGCGAGGTGAACACCGTCTTCCAGCAATACGCGCTGTTTCCGCATATGACCGTGCTGCAGAACGTCATGTTCGGCCTGCAGCGCCGAGGCTGGAGCGGCTCGGACGCCAGTGCCCGCGCCAAGCAGGTGATCGAACTGGTGCAACTTGGTCAATTCGCCGAGCGCCGCCCCGGCCAGCTTTCGGGCGGCCAGCAGCAGCGCGTGGCGCTGGCCCGCGCGCTGGCACCGCGGCCCAAGGTGCTGCTGCTCGACGAGCCGCTTTCGGCGCTTGATCTGAAGCTGCGGCAGGCGGTGCGGAGCGAGCTGAAGGCGATTCAGCGCGAGACCGGCATCGCTTTCGTCTTCGTCACCCATGATCAGGAAGAGGCGCTGACCATGTCCGACCGCATCGCGGTGATGTCGGCGGGTCATGTGCAGCAGATCGGCTCCCCGCGCGAGATTTACGAGGCGCCGTCGAACCGCTTCGTGGCGGATTTCATCGGCGAGACCAATCTGCTCGACGTGACCGTGCAGCATGTCTTCGAGGACCGGGCCGAGATCCTGCTTCCGGGTGGCGCCGCGCTGGCCTGCCCGGCGGCGCTGGGCGCGCGGCCGGGGCAGGGGCATCTGTCGCTGCGGCCCGAACGGCTGGGGCTCTGCGCGGCGGGGCAGGGGCAGTTGCAGGGCACGGTCGAGGATCACGTCTACCTCGGCACGGACACGCAGTTGCACACCCGGCTGTCGGATGGCGAGGCGCTGGTGCTGCGGGTGCAGAACGGCGCGGGTGTCATTCCCGAGCGCGGCGCGCAGGTGGGCATCGAGATCGAGGCAGGCGCGGCGCGTCTGCTGTCGGACTGATGGCGGGCGGCGCGCCGGCGGGCGCTTCCAATTCCGAGATCTACAAGGGCAACGGGCCGAAGCTGCTGCTTCCGGCGTGGGTGTTCATCGGCATCTTTCTGGTGATGCCGGTGGGGATCATGGCGGTTTACTCTTTCCTCACCAAAGAGTTCCGCGGCGGCGTCATCTGGGAATTCACATGGGCCGCCTACGATCAGTTCTTCCTCAATCGCGGGCTGTTCGGGGACGAGCCGCCGAGCATCGAGTGGACCTATATCGGCATCTTCTGGCGCTCGATCTGGCAGGCGGGGCTGGCCACGGTGCTGTGCCTGCTGATCGGCTTTCCCACGGCGTGGTTCATCGCCACCCGCGCGGCCAAGGAACGCTCGGTCTGGCTGTTCCTGATCACCGTGCCTTATTGGGTGAACCTGCTCATCCGCACGGTGTCGATGAAGTTCCTGATCCGCGATACCGGCCCGCTGAACGAGTTTCTGCTGGCGCTGGGGGTCATCGACGCGCCGCTGGCGCTGGTGAACACCAATTTCGCCGTGCAGCTGGGGCTTTTCTACAGCTACCTGCCGTTCATGGTGCTGCCGATCTACGCCGCGGTGGAGCGCTATGACTTCTCGCTGTCGGAGGCGGCGGCGGATCTTTACGCCAGCAGTTGGCAGACGCTGCGGCTGGTGATCCTGCCGGTGGTGAAACCGGGGATTGTGGCGGGCTGCATCCTCGTCTTCGTGCCGTCGCTGGGGGCGTTCCTTGCGCCGGACCTGCTGGGCGGGGCCAAAACCTTCATGATCGGCTCGCTGATCGAAGAGCAGTTCAAGGGCGCGGCTGGCAACTGGCCGTTCGGGGCGGCGGCCTCGATGATCCTGCTGACCATCGTCATGGGCGTGCTGCTGATCCACGCGCGGGCGCAGACGAAGGGGGAGCGGTGATGGCGGCTCTGGTGCAACTTGTCCGTCTTCTTGGCGCGGGGCGACCAGCCCCGGGCCGCGCCCGACCCTCCCCACGGGAGGGCGCATCTTGCGATGCCGTTTGCCGCTCGCAGAGCGTTCGGGCTTACGGGATAAAGCGCCTGCCACAGTCGTTGCAAAGCGCCCTCCCAGGGTCGGGCGCGGCCCTCCGCATGCAACTCGGGGGGGCGTTCTGATGGCCAAACCCGTCGACCTGCGCCGCTTCACCGGCTTTCGCGCGATCACATGGCTCTGCCTTTTCGTGCTCTATGCGCCGCTGGTGATCGTCGCGATCTACAGTTTCAACGACAGCACTTCGATCACCCGCTGGGGCGGCTTCTCGCTGAAGTGGTACGTGGATGTCTTCACCGGCCCCGAGGCGCCGAAGTTCCGCGACGCGGCGATCAACAGCTTTACCATCGCCATCGGGGCGGCGATCTGCGCGACGCTGATTGCCACCGCCGCCGCCGTCGCGATGAACCGGGCCGGGCGCTTCAAGGGCAAGACCGCCAGCCTCGCGCTAATCAACCTGCCGCTCATGGTGCCCGAGATCGTCACCGCCGTGGCCTCGCTGGTGTTCTTCATCACCATCGGCTTTCAGACCGGGCTGCTGACCATCTTCCTCGCCCATGTCGTGTTTTGCATCCCCTTTGCCTATCTGCCGATCTCGGCGCGGATGCAGAGCGTGCCGGACATGTACGAGCAGGCAGCGATGGACCTTTACGCCACCCCCTGGAAGGCGTTCCGGCTGGTGCTGCTGCCGCTGATGGTGCCGGGGATCCTCTCGGGGTTCCTCTTGGCGTTCATTATCTCGCTCGACGACTTCCTGATCACGAATTTCGTCAAAGGCGCAGGGGTCGAGACTCTGCCCACGGCGATCTTTGGATCGGTCAAACAGGGCATCAAGCCCAACATCATGGCCATATCGACCCTGCTTCTGGGGGTCTCGGTGGTCTTCGTCACGCTTTCCTGGATCATCGGGCGGGCGGGGCAATCGAAACGATAAAAATCAAGAAAACATCCAACAGACCAACAGCGGAGATCCTGACATGAAGACCTTCCTCACCACATCCGTGCTGGCGCTGTCGCTGGCAACCGGCGCAAGCGCCGAAGGCAAGCTCTCGCTCTACCACTGGTTCGAGTACATCCCGCAGGAATTGCTCGACAAATTCGCCGAGGAGTATGACGTCGAAGTGACCATGGACACTTTCGACAGCAACGAGGCGCTGCTGGCGGCGCTGAAGGCGGGCAAGATGGGCAGCTACGATCTGGCCGTGCCCGGCGACTATATGGTCAAGATCATGGGCGACGAGGGCATGCTCGACACCTTCGAGCCGGGCGAGCTTAGCAACTTCGGCAACATCGAAGACAAGTGGCTGGACGTCGACTTCGACCCGGGCCGCAAGTCTTCGATCCCCTATCAGTGGGGCTCGACCTCCTTCTCGGTGAACAAAGAGGTCTATGACGGCCCGCTCGACAGCCTGTCGCTGATCTTCGAGCCACCGGCGGAACTGAAGGGCAAGATCAACGTGCTCGACACCTCGGGCGAGACGCTGACGCTGGCCTCGCTCTATCTGGGCATCCCGCAGTGCAGCTCGGACCGCGAGCAGCTGAAGGCGCTCAACGCGCTGGTGCAGGCCGCCAAGCCCGATTGGGCGAGCTTCGGCTCTGACGTCGCCAAGGACGTGCTGGTCTCGGGCGATGCGGCGGCTGGCATGATCTGGTCGGGCTTCTCGGCCAAGGCCCGCGCCGAGGGCGCACCCATCGAGTATGTCTTCCCGAAAGAGGGCATGATCGTCTGGATGGACAACGTCGTGCTGCTGAAGGACGCGCCGAACCGCGAGAACGCGCTGAAGTTCATGGACTTCCTGCTCGAGCCCGAAAATGCCGCGGCGGTCACCAATTACGCGCAATACACCGCGGGCGTGAAGGGCGTCGAAGAGTTCCTCGACCCCGAGGTCGCCAATTCGCCCGAGTCGAACCCGCCTGCGGACGTGAAGGGTGTCTTCGTGGAGGCCTGCGCGCAGGACGTGCAGGAGATGTACGACGCGATCTGGACCAACCTGAAGAAGTGACGATGAAGCTCGCCCTTTATCAGGGGCCGCCCATTGGCGGCGACATCGAGGCGGGGATCTCCCGCCTCGGTGCCCAGCTGGAGGCAGCTGCGGCGGCGGGGGCGCGGATGCTCGTCGCGCCCGAGCTGTTCCTGCCCGGTTACAACCAGCCCGAGTTGCATGGCGCGTTGTCCCAGCCCCGCGGCGGCGACTGGAGCGTGCGCCTGTCGGGCCTTGCGCGCGCGGCGGGCTGCGGGCTCTGCGTCGGTTGGGCCGAACGTGACGGCGATCTGGTCTACAACGCCGCCACCTGCTGGGACGCCGATGGCACCGAGCTGGGCCACTACCGCAAGATCCAGCTGTTCGGGCCGATGGAGAAGGCCAGCTTCGCGCCCGGCTCCGACTATTGCCTGTTCGAGCTGGAAGGCCTGCGCGCCGCCATGCTGATCTGCTACGACGTCGAGTTTGCCGCGCATGTGAAGGCGCTGGCGGAGCGCGGGGCCGAGCTGATCCTTGTGCCGACCGCGAACCCGGTTGGGTTCGAACATGTGTCCCGCGTCTTCGTGCCTGCGCGCGCGGCCGAAGTGGGTGTGACGATTGCCTACGTCAATTTCTGCGGCACCGATGCCGGGCTCTCCTTTGGCGGAGAGTCCCTGATCGCCGGACCGGACGCGCGGCCCCTCGCCAGCGCCGGAACCGCCGAAACGCTGCTCATCGCCGAGGTCGGGACGCCTATCGCGCCCGGTCTTCGCTCTACACAACTTCAGGACTTCAGGGAGGTCTAACCCATGTCGCTCGATCTCGACATTTCCACCGATGGCGTGCTCACCGCCGACACCAACCTCGTGCAGAGCTGGGCCGACCTGAACGCGCTCAAGCAGTCGGGCGCGCGCACGGTCATCGTCAGTGCCAAGGGCGCCATGGTGCGCGACAGCGAGGGCAACGAGCTGATCGACGGCATCGGCGGGCTGTGGTGCGTCAACGCCGGACACCGGCGGACCGAGATCATCGACGCGATCACCGAGCAGCTGAACACGCTCGACTTCTACTCGACCTTTTACAATTTCACCCATCCCACTGCTGCAGCGCTGGCGGTGAAGCTTGCGGAACTGGCGCCGGGCAACCTTAACAAGGTGCATTTCGGCAATTCCGGCTCGGTCGCCAATGAGACCGCGATCCGCATCCTGCACCATTACTACAACCGCCTTGGCCAGCCGCAGAAGAAGCGCATCCTGTGCCGCCATGGGGCCTACCATGGCTCGACCAACCTCACCGTCGCGATGACCACGCCCGGCTACTCCGAGGGCTGGGGCAAATCCGGGGAATGGGTGCACCACCTGCGCTGCCCGCACCAGTGGCGCGAGGCACCCGAGATGACCGAGGCGGAATTCCTCGAAGCCCTCAAGCAGGACCTGCTTGACACGATCACGCATTACGGCGCCGAGACCATCGCCTGCATGGTGGCAGAGCCGATCATGGGCGCGGGCGGCGTCATCGTCCCGCCCGAGGGCTATCACGCCGAGATGGCCGCGATCTGCCGTGCGCATGACATCAAATATGTGACCGACGAGGTGGTCACCGCCTTTGGCCGGCTCGGGCATTTCTTCGCCTCGAAGGAAGTCTTCGGCGTGCAGCCCGACATCATCAACACGGCCAAGGGGCTCACCTCGGGCTATCAGCCGCTCTCGGCGACGATCATGTCGGACGAGATCCACGAGGTGATCTCGGGGCCCGGCGGCATGTTCTTCCATGGCATGACCTATTCGGGTCATCCCGCCGCCGCCGCCGCGGGGCTCGCCAATATCGCGCTGATGGAACGGGATCAGATCCCGCAGCGTGTGCAGGTGACCGGCAAGCGGTTCGAGGGGCTGCTGCGCCAGCTCGAAGAGTTCGACATCGTCGGCGAAGTGCGCGGCAGCCACTTCATGATGGGCATCGAGTTCGTGAAGAACAAAGAGACCAAAGAGCCCTTCGCGCCCGAAGAGATGATCGGCCTGCGGATCGCCCGCGAAGCGCAGAAGCGCGGGCTCATCGCGCGGCCTCTGGGCAATATCCTGATCCTCTCGCCGACGCTGATCATGGATGAGGCGATGATCGACCGGGTTGCGGACATCCTGAAGGAGAGCATTGCTGCATTGCAGAGCAGCCTGTGACAAATTGGCCCTGAGCGGGACGTGCAGCGTCCCGCTCGGGCCTCACCTGTGGTAAGGGTGGGCCTGTACTATCCTGCTTGGAAGGAGCCCAGACATGGATAATTCGACCCCCCGCAAGACCACCACGCGTGCCAAGTCGACCACGTCGCGGGGCAGCACGACCCGCCGCCGCAGCCCGGTGAAGGCCGCCGCCGCGTCTGACGCCAAGACGACAACTTCCGTTGTAAAAGAGACACCTGAGGCGCCGAAGCCCACGACCGCAGCAGCGCCCGAGGCCCCCAAAGAGGCCCCCAAGGCCGAGACCGCGGCAGCGCCCGCTCCGGAGCCGACCCCGGCTGCGAGCCCTGCCAAACCGGCCGCCAAACCCGCGCCGAAGCCGCGCGCCGCGCCGCGCCGCACGGCCAAATCCGCCGAATCGCCCAAGCCCGCAACGCCGAAACCGGCACCGCGCGCTGCAGCTGCGAAACCCGCGGCCAGCAGACCCTCTGTGGTGAAGGCTTCTGCCCCGAAGCCCGCCCCCAAACCTGTTGCGAAACCTGCCGCCGCAAAACCCGCCGCCGCCACGGCCGCGCCCAGCGAGCGCGAGTTCCGTCTGAGCTGGAATTTCGAGCCCTATGCCGCCACGGCGATCGTCGACACGATGCTCGACATCGGTGCTGAAATGCAGAGCTTCACCGCCGAGCGCGTGCGCGAGGATGTCTCGACGCAGCATGCGATGCTGCACTGCAAGACCCCGGCGGAACTGATGCACATCCAGAGCGCCTTCTACCAGAAGGCCAGCGAGGATTATCGCGCGCATTGGGGACGTCTTGCGGAACTTGGCGGCAAGCTGCCCTTCTTCCCCGGCTGATTTCCGGGGACACAGCATCTGAGGCGGGGAGCAGCCCCCGCCTCTCTTGGGGCTCCCGGACGGCGCCCCTTTTCGTTTCGCGTCAGCCGAAGACGTAGCTGCCCGGCGCCGCGCCGAGCGAGGGCAGCGGACACGGTCCCGCCGTTCGTTTCCGCGCGCTGCCGCGCTTGGCGAGCCATTGCGTCCATTCCGGCCACCAAGATCCCTGCTTCACCGGCTGCGCTGCGACCCAATCTTCGCGGTCGGCGGCATGCAGCGAGATCTCTCCGATCCGGTAGTGGCGGTGCTTGTGGCCGGGTTCGGACACGATGCCCGCGTTATGCCCGCCGCTGGTGAGCGCGAAGGTGATCGGCCCGTCGAAGAAGCGCGTTACCTTCCAGACCGAGGGCCATGGCGCGATGTGATCCTTCTCGGTGCCGATGGCGAAGACCGGCAGATGCACGTCCTCCAGCGCCACCGGATCGCCGCCGATCTCGAACTGGCCGAGCGCAAGGCGGTTTTCGAGGAAGAGATGGCGCAGGTATTCCGAATGCATCTTCGCGGGCATCCGGGTGGTGTCGGCGTTCCACGCGATGAGGTCGATCATCGGGGCGCGCTCGCCCAACAGGTAATCGTGGATGGTCCGCGACCAGATCAGGTCCACCGAGCGCAGCATCTGGAAGGCTCCCGCCATCTGGTCGGATCGCAGATAGCCCTGCTGCGCCATCGTATCCTCGAGAAAGGCGACCTGACTGTCGTCGATGAAGAGGGTGATCTCGCCAGCCTCGGTGAAATCCACCTGCGCCGCCAGTAGCGTCAGGGAGGCGAGCCGCTCCTGCCGTCCTTCACGGGCCAAGGCCGCCGCCGCAATCGACAGCAGGGTCCCGCCAAGGCAATAGCCCGCAGCGTGCACCCGCTCGCCCGGCACCGCGCGGCCAATGGCGTCGAGCGCGTCGAAGATGCCAAGCCGCACATAGTCTTCCATCCCCATCTCCGCTTCCGCCGCGCCGGGGTTGAGCCAAGAGATCATGTAAACCTCAAAGCCCTGCCCGGTCAGGTAGCGCACCATGGAGTTTCGCTCGGAGAGATCGAGAATATAGTATTTCATGATCCACGCGGGCACGATCAGCAGCGGCTCGGCGTGGACCTTCTCGGTGACCGGCGTGTAGCGGATAAGTTCCATCAGCGGCGAGCGATGCACCACCTCGCCGGGTGTCGCCGCCAGCGTTTCGCCGACCTTGAAACCGCCGGTGTTGGGCTTTTCGCCCTGCGCCCAGACGGACAGATCCTCTAGGTAATTGTGCAGCCCGCGCATCAGGTTGGCGCCGCGCTCTTCCTGTGTGCGCCGCAGTACGACGGGGTTGGTCAGCGCGAAATTCGACGGCGCCACCGCGTCGAGCAATTGCCGGGCGGCGAAATTGGTCAGCTGCGCATGGCGCGGGTTCACGCCCTGCACGCCGGTGGTGGCGCAGTCCCACCACGCCTCGGTCAGCTGAAAGCAGCGGGCGGCGAGATCGAAGGGCCAGTGCTGCCATTCGGGATCGGCGAACCGCCGGTCGCGGCTGAGCGCAGCATGGGCGAAAGGCGCGGTCCCCAGCGCGCAGCCCACCGCGTTTTGCATCATCCGCGCCGCGCCCGAGATCGCTTCTTCCTGCAGCGCCGCCTGTTTGGCGGGGGATCCGGCCAGATGCGCCGCCCAGTCGAACCACGCCGTGGCAAGGCCCATGGGAGAGAGCCCGCCGGTGGCATTGGCCAGCGCCGCGTGAAACGCCCGGTCGATGCCGCCATGGCGGTCGGCTGCGGATGCATCGGCTTGGCACTGGGCCGGGTTCTGGGCTGGGCTCTGGGCGGGGCATTGGGAGGGGCGTTGCGCGGGGGAGGGAGGAACGATGTGCTGCATGGCGTCTCCAATGGCACGCGAGATCGGCATGCGCCTTGATCCGGCGCAAATTCAGAGAGGTGTCAGACCGAGCTTGCACGCCGCGCATGACGCGGAGATGTAAAAGGGGCTGTCGCGGAGGTGCGGCGCCGGGGCAAATTCCTTGGCAAGGAATTTGCAACTCTCTTCGAAGAGAGTTGGCTCGCCCAGCCCAGCCCAGCCCAGCCTCAGCGCAGCAGCCGGTCCAGCACCGGCGTCAGCTCCTTGGCGATCTGCGCATGCCCCAAGGGCCGCAACGCCTCTGCCGCGGCGGCGGCCTCGAAATCGGCGAAGATCATCCCCTCGGTCTCGCCCGCCAGCACCTCCTCCGGCAGCGTCAATTCCAACACCGCCGATGCCCTTGGCCGCAGCGCCTCGATCATGCCGCGCTCGATGAACAGCGGCGCGGGGGCAAGCCGATCCACATGCGTGTCGGGCGGCGGATGGCCCGCAGCCCAGAGCAGCAACACGCGCCCGCCGAGCAGCGTCAGCAGATGTTTCATCCGCGCCACCCAAGCGAGCCGCAACTCGGCGGTGACCTCGGCAAACCGCTCTTGCGAGATCTCGCGCAGCCGGCCCAGCATGTGCAGGGTGAAATGAAACTCGGTGAAATCCACCTCCGGGTAGAGCTGCTGCAGCCGGTCGGAGGCATGCAGGAAGCGATCGTTGCGCCGCGGGTGCACCCCGTAAAAGCGGTTCGACATGTTCTGCGCGCCCATCACCTGCAGCACGCTGATCTCGGCCTGATCGGCCAGCGCCATCACCGCCGGATCGCCGAGATAGAGATCGATGCCCGCGTTGACCGCACCAAGGTTGACGCAGGGGTGCGGCAGGCCGCCCTCGGCCAGCGCGGCTTCCACCTGCGCCGCGAAGGGCTCGCTCACAAAACGCCCGAAGGTTTCCGCACCGCCCAGAAACGCCACATAAGGCGCCTGCACCTCGCGCTTCGGCCCGCGAAACAGGGTCCGCGACCGGCCATAGCGGCAGGGGAAATACTCAAGCGCACCCTCAACGGATTCGGCATAGGACATGACGCCCCCCATTTCTGATTCCCATTCACCCGGGGCACAGCATCCGCCCCGCGCCCCAACAATTTGCTAATGAGAAAAACCGCGCAAAAATTGCCCGGCCCCCGCTTGCAGCCGGCGGGCGCGGGCGCATAAGGTTGCCGCGCATCAAAGCGGGGTAGGTCCCATGGAAATCAAGAGCATCGGTGTCATCGGCGCAGGACAGATGGGCAATGGCATCGCCCATGTCATGGCGCTGTCGGGCTATGAGGTGCGCCTGTCGGACGTCAGTCAGGAGGCGCTGGACAAGGCGCTGGCCCTGATCACCCGCAATCTCGACCGGCAAGTCAGCCGCGAGAAGATCAGCGCAGAGGCGCGCGACGCCGCTCTGGCCAAGATCAGCACCACGCTCGACACCGTCGAAGTGGCGCAAACCGATCTGGTGATCGAGGCCGCAACCGAGCAGGAAGCGGTGAAGAGCAAGATCTTCGAGGGTCTGCTGCCGCATCTTCTGCCGCATACGATCCTGACGTCGAACACCTCGTCGATCTCGATCACCCGGCTGGCCTCGCGCACCGACCGTCCCGAGAAATTCCTTGGCTTCCACTTCATGAACCCGGTGCCGGTGATGCAGCTCGTCGAGCTGATCCGCGGCATCGCCACCGACGAGCCGACCTATCAGGCCTGCCTGAAAGTGGTGGAAACGCTGGGCAAGACCGCGGCCTCCGCCGAGGATTTCCCGGCCTTTATCGTCAACCGCATCCTCGTGCCGATGATCAACGAGGCGGTCTACACGCTCTATGAAGGCGTCGGCAATGTGCGCTCGATCGACATGGCGATGAAGCTCGGGGCGAACCACCCGATGGGCCCGCTGGAGCTGGCGGATTTCATCGGGCTCGACACCTGCCTTGCGATCATGAATGTGCTGCACGACGGTTTGGCCGACACCAAATACCGCCCCTGTCCGCTGCTGACCAAATATGTCGAGGCCGGATGGCTGGGCCGCAAGACCAAACGCGGCTTCTACGACTACCGCGGCGACGAGCCGGTGCCCACACGCTGAGACAGCTGCGCTGAGGCCCGCCGCTTCTTCTCTTTGAAAATACGCCGGGGGTGAGCCCGGAACGGGCGAGGGGGCAGCGCCCCCCTCTCTTGCGGCCTGCGTAGCCGCGCCGCGCGAGGGACCTACCGCCCCTTCAGCGCCAGTGTCTTCTCGCGCAGCCAGGCGACGAATTCGCGCTGATTGCCGGTCCAGCCGCGCACCTCGTCGGGGCTGATCGGCGCGCCGACGACGGGGGCCTGCGGCCTGCCGCACGCGTGCATCACCTCGTGGATCAGCAAACCCTGCCGCAGCGTGGGCGAGAGCTTGTTGGCCATCTGATAGGCGCGGCTGTTCTGTCCGGGGAAATAGATCGGCACCACGGTGGCGCCCGAGCGCTGGATCATCTTGGCGGTGAACGGGTTCCAGACCGCCTCGATGGCGGGACCAAAAAGGGTCTCCGATGCCGCCACCACGCCCGAGGGGAAGAGCGCGATCACCCCGCCGCGCTTCAGGTGGTCCATGGCGGTGGCGCGCATCTCAAGGCTCTGTTCGCGCGCGGTTTCCTCATGCGGGAAGGGCACCGGGATCATGAACTGACCGATCTCCTCGACGCCGGTCAGCAGCGAGCGGGTGAGGATCTTATAGTCGGTCCGCACACGGCCGATCAGTTCGGCAAGGATCATCCCGTCGACCAGCCCATGCGGGTGGTTCGCCACAACGATCACCGGGCCGGAGGCGGGGATGCGCGCGATCTGCTCTGCCGGGGTCCGCAGTTCGATCCCCATCATCTTCAGCGCCTGCGGCCAGAAGGCCTGCCCGTCGGGCACACCGACGCGTTCAAACTTGCGCACGAGGCGGATGAGGGGAATTTTGCCGGTGAGCCATTCCAGCGCGCGGATGGTGTTGGCCTTCCACGGGTTGGTGAACGTGTTGGCGTAGCTCAGCTTGCGCTTGTCATAAGGCGCATGGGCCGGGGTGACGGATGTCCCCCGATTGGCCGTCGCCTCATGGCTGTCGAGCATGTGCCGCCCCTGTTCCTTCATGCACCCACCTGGGGGTCAGTTGTCCTCGCCGAACCGGTTCGCCACCAGCGCCTCGAGCGCGTCGGCGAGGGCTGCAGCGTCCGGACCGGAGGTCTCGACCTCAATAGAGCTTCCCTTGGAAGCTGCCAACATCAAAAGCCCCATGATGCTGTCGCCGCCGGTGCTCATGCCGTCCTTGGATACTTCGGCATGGGCGTCGAACCCCTCGACCACCTCGACCAGCTTGGCGGAGGCGCGGGCGTGCAGGCCCTTTTCGTTGACGATGTTCAGCACGCGGCGAACCGATGTATCACTCATAGTGGATCTCTTGATTGCTTGGCCGTTGCGCGGCCTCAGACGGCATCAGGTTTGACGTTCTGACTGTCAATGTATTTCCGCCCCGCCTCGAGCGCGCCGCGCACGGCGTCGGGCACCGGCAATTGGCGGGTCTTTGCGAGCTTGATCAGCATGGGCAGGTTCATCCCGTACAGGATGCGGCGGTTCTCGGGCTGGCAGGCCAGCAGGCTCAGGTTGGAGGGCGAGCCGCCGAAAAGGTCGGTCACCAGAACCACGCCGCCACCGGTGTCGACACTGTCCGCAGCGGCGCAGATCTCGGCCTGTTTCTTGCCGCGATCGTGATCGGCCTCGATCGAGATCGCCATGATTCCGGGCTGTACCCCGACCACATGTTCTACGGCGGAGAGATATTCCTTCGCCAGTCCACCATGCGCCACGATCACGATGCCGATCACGCTTGCGACCTTTCGTCCGTTCCAGTTGCCACGCCCTTGGCGGTCTGGCCGCGGCGCTCGAGTTCCCGGTGCCTAGTTGACACCTGCCAGCCCCGGTCCGCAAGGGCGCGCGCGACGGTTTCCGTCACCATGACCGACCTATGTTGCCCACCGGTACAGCCAAATCCGAACGACAGATGCGCCTTGCCCTCTTCAGTGCAGGCCGGAAGCATGAAGAGTGCCAGATCGACGATCTTTTCGAGGAACGGCGCAAAGCGCGGATCGGCCTGCACATGGGCGCGCACTTCGGCGTCGAGCCCGGTCTTGGCACGCAGTTCGGGCACCCAGTGCGGATTGTCGAGGAAGCGGCAGTCGAACACCGTGTCGAGCCCCTGCGGCAGGCCACGCTTGTAGGAAAAGCTCTGCACCGAGACGGCAAGCTGCTGCGCCTCGTCCTGCGCGAACCATCCGGCAAGCTGCGCGCGCAGATCGTGCGGGCTGAGCTCGGAGGTGTCGATCAGGATCTCGGCGGCGCTCCGCGCGGGCTCGAGCAGGGAAAGTTCGCGTGCAATGCCATCGGTATAGGCGCTGTCGGGCGACAGCGGATGGCGGCGGCGGGTCTCGGAATAGCGCCGCGCCAGCACCTCGGGCGCGGCATCGAGATAGAGCAGCTGCGCCTGCACCAGCGGCTGCCCGTCGAGCGCGCGGCGCAGGCCGAGCAGCCCCTCGACGGTGAAATCGCGGTTACGGATGTCGACGCCAAGCGCCAGCGGACGGCTCAGCGCGGGCCCTTCGAGAAGCCGTGGGATCAGCCCGAGCGGGATGTTGTCGATCGCCTCAAAGCCGAAATCCTCCAGCGCGTTGATCGCGGTGGAGCGCCCGGCGCCAGACGGGCCGGTGACCAGCACCACATGCTGGGGCGCTTTGGGCGAGTCATCCATGACTGCGGACATCACGAGGGATCCCTTGCTGCACCCTTCAGATATTGAACGAGCGCTGCGGGAAAATAGGGATGCGCGGCATTGTGAAGCAAGGGGAGATTTCGCCCCTGCAGCATGATTTCGCGGCGTTGCGGCAGGCGCTCGGTCTCTGGGGTATCGAGATCGAGCAGTGCGGCCACCTCGGCGCGGGGCAGATGGTCGGCGGGCAGGATGCCAAGCCCGCGCGCCTCGATCAGCCCGGCCAGCCGGGCAGGGGGGGCGGCCCAGAGGACGCCATCCTCGAGTGTCAGCACCACGCGGTCATCGGCGACCAGCCGTGCGCCGCGGGCCATCATCTCGAGCGCGAGCCCGGATTTGCCTGCGCCTGAGCGGCCTTGGATCAGCAGCGCCCGTCCTGCGACCGCCACTGCGGTGGCGTGCAGGATGATCGGCTCTGGGGGCGTCATGGGATCAGATCGGCAGGCCGACGACGAAACGCGCGCCAAGCGGCTCCGAGGTGATGTCGGCCTCGGTCGGGCGGATGTTCTCGGCCCAGATCACGCCGCCATGCGCCTCGACGATCTGCTTGGAGATGGCGAGCCCGAGGCCCGAATTGTTTCCAAAATCGTTCTCTGGGCGCTGCGAATAGAAGCGCTTGAAGATCTTCTGCAGCGCCTCTTCGGGGATGCCGGGGCCGGTGTCCTCGACCACCACCAGCACGCGGTTGTCGCGGCGGCGGGCCCAGACGCGGATCGCATCGCCATCCTCGCAGAAGGAGATCGCATTGGTGATCAGGTTGACGAAGACCTGCGCCAGACGCGGCTCCAGCCCGTTGATCGGGATCGGCTTCTCGGGCAGGTCGGCGATGAACTCGATGCCCTTCTTGCGCGCGTCCTCGCCAAGGAACTGGCTGAGATTGCCCAGCATCTCCAGAAGGTTGAACTCCTGCTCCTCTTCCTTGACCAGCTCGGAATCGAGCCGCGAGGCGTTGGAGATGTCCGACACCAGCCGGTCGAGGCGGCGCACGTCGTGTTCGATCACGTTGAGCAGCTTGTCGCGGTGCTCTTCTTTCTTGACGATGCGCAGGCTGCCGATGGCCGAGCGCAGGCTGGCGAGCGGGTTCTTGATCTCATGCGCGACGTCGGCGGCGAATTGTTCGTTGGCGTCGATCCGGTCGTAAAGAGCGGCGACCATGCCGCGCAGCGCGCCCGAAAGGCGACCGATCTCGTCGGGGCGGGCCGTCAGGTCGGGAATGCGGATACGGCGCGAATTGCCCTGCGACTTGTTGCGGTCGCGGCCGATTTCGGCGGCATCGGCGAGGTCCGAGATCGGGTTGGCGATGGTCGAGGCCAGCACGAGGCTGAGGCCGATCGAGACCAAGGTGGCGATGACGAACATCTGCAGCACGCGCTCGCGCTCGGCGCCAACCGCTGTGTCGATCTCGGGGGCGGGCGCCACGAGGGCGACGCTGCCGATCACATTGCCCGACTGCACGATGGGCGCGAAGGCGGTGAACAGCGTCTCGGCCATGGTGCCGGTGCTGGCCTCCACCCGCGCCACGGCGGGATCGCCCGCCTCCAGTTGCTGGCGCAGCTGATCTTCGAGACCCAGAGCGGTCTCTTCCCGGAAATAGGCGAACAAGCCCGAAACCCCGCGCCAGAGCCGGTCGAGGAAGTCGGAAATGATGGTTTCACGCCCTGCGGGAGCGCTGGCAGCGGGCGGGCCGCTCACCTCACCGACGAGGAAATTGCCGCTGTCAAAGACCATGACCTGCGCGCCGCGCCGCAGGTTCAGCCCGTCGAGCGTGGCCGCCACGTCGACGCCATCGGACGTGCCGAGGCTGACCGGAGCGCCCTCGGGCAGCTGCAGTTCGAACATATGCGAGATCATCTCGGCCTGCGCCAGCGTGGCGTCGGCGCGTTGCAGCGCCAGCGTGTCACGCGACGAGTTGAGCCAGAGAATCCCCGCCGCCAGCACGTTCAGGGCGATGAGGTTGAAGGTGATGATCTTGCGCGTGAGCGGCGAGCGGTTGAGCGAGAACAGCGAGCGGCGGGCCCGGCTGTCGCGCAATTCCTTCTCGACCGTGCTGTCCGGGGCGACCCAATCGTCGCCCAGCACAACATCGGCGTCCGGTCGCTCGCCCGACTTTTCGTCGCGCATCAACATCCTCTCGGCCAGGGCCATCGGTTACTCTTCGTTGTAACGATACCCGATACCGTACAGGGTTTCGATGGCGGAGAAATCCGCATCAACGGTCCGCATCTTCTTGCGCAGCCGCTTGATGTGGCTGTCGATCGTGCGGTCGTCCACATAGACCTGATCGTCATAGGCCACGTCCATCAACTGGTCGCGCGATTTGACGAAGCCCGGACGCTGCGCCAGCGCCTGCAGCAGCAGGAATTCGGTCACGGTCAGCGACACGTCCTGACCTTTCCAGCTCACCGAGTGGCGCAGCGGGTCCATGGTCAGCGAGCCGCGGGTCATCAGCTTGGTTTCTTCGGTGTCCCCTACCACCTCACCAGCCTGAGCCTCCTGACGGCGCAGCAACGCGCGGATCCGCTCGACCAGAAGGCGCTGGCTGAACGGCTTTTTGACGTAGTCGTCGGCGCCCATACGCAGCCCGAGCACCTCGTCGATCTCATCGTCCTTGGATGTCAGGAAAATCACCGGCATGCGCGACTTCTGACGCACGCGCTGCAGCAGATCCATCCCGTCCATACGTGGCATCTTGATGTCGAAAACGGCCATGTCGGGCATCTTCTTGCTGAACGCATCCAGCGCAGATTGCCCGTCATTATATGTCTCGACTTCAAACCCTTCCGCCTCGAGTGTCATGGACACGGATGTCAGGATGTTCCTGTCATCGTCCACCAGGGCGATTTTAGACATAGCACTTCATCCTTGTACTGCTCTGTAAAAGCCTTCTTTTTCCGCGCACTATGCGGAGTTTCGGATTGCGCAACAATCCCCCACGGCGAATCAGTCCAGAGCTGCGACTTAATTGCAGCGGAAATTGCGTAACGAATGGCTAAAATGTCTCACCCATCGCGCGCAACTGCCATGTCGCTGACCGATGGTAACGCTAGCCGAACCGGGTGCTAACGCTAAAGCTATTTTGGTTGCGCTAACTCAATGGATGCGTCCTGTTCTTGTCCGTTCCCAGCATGTTAAAGCCACTGTTACCGGTGGCGGGCGCTGCCGGTGGACGGCCTCCCATGCGCCGCCCCGATTGACTACCGCCGCCGATTATCGCGGCTACAGGAGCTTGGCAGATGACATTTGGACGGGTGAACCCGCAATTCCGGCTTGAAGATCAAGGGATCGAAGGGCTGGGCAATGTCTATTACAATCTTATGGAGCCCGCGCTGATCGAGGCTGCCCTGAAGCGCGGCGAAGGCACGCTGGGCAAGGGCGGTGCCTTCTACGTCACCACCGGCAAGTTCACCGGCCGCTCGCCGCAGGACAAGCATGTGGTCAAGACCCCCTCGGTGGAAGACAACATCTGGTGGGAAAACAACCGCGCCATGTCGCCCGAGGGGTTCGACGTGCTGCACGCCGATATGCTCGAGCATATGAAGGGCAAGGACTACTACGTTCAGGACCTCACCGGCGGCGCCGACCCGGCGCATTCGATCAAGGTCCGCATGGTGACCGAGCTGGCATGGCACGGCCTCTTCATCCGCCACATGCTGCGCCGCCCCGAGCGCGAGCAGCTGGATGAGTTCATCGCCGACTTCACCGTCATCAACTGCCCCAGCTTCAAGGCCGACCCCAAGAAGCATGACTGCCGGTCCGACACCGTCATCGCGCTGAACTTCGACAAGAAGACCATCCTCATCGGCGGCACCGAATACGCCGGCGAGAACAAGAAGTCGGTCTTCACGCTGCTGAACTACATGCTGCCGCTCAAGGGCATCATGGCGATGCACTGCTCGGCCAACCACGCGCCGAACAACCCGGTCGACACCGCCGTCTTCTTCGGCCTGTCGGGCACCGGCAAGACCACCCTCTCGGCTGACCCCGAGCGCGTGCTGATCGGCGACGACGAGCACGGCTGGTCCGACCGCGGCACCTTCAACTTCGAAGGCGGCTGCTACGCCAAGACGATCAACCTGTCGGCCGAGGCCGAGCCCGAGATCTACGCGACCACCTCGAAGTTCGGTACGGTGATCGAGAATATGGTCTTCGACGAAGAGACCTTCGAGCTCGACTTCGAGGACGACAGCCTGACCGCCAACATGCGCTGCGCCTACCCGCTCGAGTATATCTCGAACGCGTCGTCCACCGCGCTTGGTGGTCATCCGAAGAACATCATCATGCTGACCTGCGACGCCTTTGGTGTGCTGCCGCCGATCGCGCGGCTGACCCCGGCGCAGGCGATGTACCACTTCCTTTCTGGCTTCACCTCGAAGGTGGCGGGCACCGAGCGTGGCGTGACCGAGCCGCAGCCGACCTTCTCGACCTGCTTCGGCGCGCCCTTCATGCCGCTGCGCCCGGAAGCCTACGGCAACCTGCTGCGCGACAAGATCGCTAAGCACGGCGCGACCTGCTGGCTGGTCAACACCGGCTGGACCGGCGGCGCCTATGGCACCGGCCACCGCATGCCGATCAAAGCGACCCGCTCGCTGCTGCATTCGGCGCTGAACGGCTCGCTGGCGAAGGCCGAGTTCCGCAAGGACCCGAACTTCGGCTTCGAAGTGCCGGTCTCGGTCGAGGGCGTGCCCGAACTGCTGCTCGATCCGCGCCGCACCTGGTCGGACAAAGAGGCCTTCGACGCGCAGGCCGAGAAGCTGGTCAGCATGTTCGCCGAGAACTTCGCGCAATATGTGCCTTACATCGACGATGACGTGAAAGCCGCCGCGATCGGCTGATGCGCCATCTCGCGCTCCTTCTGCTGCTGGCCGGTCCCGCGTTTGCCGGGGCCGGCCCTTCTTTTGCCGGATCCTCCGAGATGGCCGGGCAGAGCTTTTCCACCGCGCCGATGCAGCTGCTCGAGCGCGGCGTGATCTGCCAGATCACCGCCGAGGGCGCGCGCCCCGCGCCGGAGACCGAACAGGGGGTGATCAACCTCGTCGAGCCGGGCCGACGCATAGACGTCGCCACCGCGGTCGTGCCCGCCGCCCTTGGGATCAGTTTCGGCATCCGCTTCATGCTCGCCGACGACGCGCCGCCCATGGCGCTGCGCGTGGTGGTCACCCATCCGCCCATGGGATCACGCGCCATCGAGCGGGAAAGCTGGGTCACCAATGCCGTGCCCGGCGCGCCGGGGCTGAGCCTTTTCACCTTCGAATATCCCTACGAGATGGTTGAGGGCGCCTGGACCATGGCGCTCGAGGCGGGCGGCGCGCGGCTGCTCGAGCAGCATTTCACCGTGGTCCCCGCCGAGGCCGCCGCCCCAGTCCTCGCAGCCTGCGCCGGCCCCGCGCCCATGTCCTGAGCCGTTGTCCTGAGCGCCCGCCCGGACCTTCATCTTTCCCCAAATACTCAAAACCCGCCGGGCCTCGGCCCCGCGCAGCCTTCATTGTTCCCAAAATACGCAAAACCCGGCTCCGCCAGCCCGCGGAACGCCTGGGTTTCTTCCCCGAACCGCACACGTCTGACCGCGATTTCATCCACAGGGCCCGCGCCGGAGTCATCTGTCTGAAAAGACTCGCAACCTTGCTTCCCGCGGCCTCGCGACTCCCCAAGCTTGCCCACATGTGGGGACGCTTCATCTTGATTAAATAACAGATCACTCCACAACTTATTGCGGGTGTCGCGAACATTTCGCTTTACATGAACGCCGCGCCACAGGCACCATATGTAGTAAGAGACAAGGGGTTGCCCCCAAATCTCTAGAGCAGGCACCTAGCTTTAGGGACGCTGCCGAGCCCCAAAGCTACAACCATAAGAGGTGGCGCATGGCACTGTCCGAAGAATTTCTGGGCGAAGAACTTCACCCGATCGATATCGTCGAGACCCTCGCCGAACATAACGAATGGGACTTCGACCGCGTGGCCGAAGATCAGATCGCCATGGCGGTCGAGGGCCAGTGGCGGACCTATTCGATCACGCTGGCATGGTCGCCCTATGACGAGACGCTGCGGATGATCTGCAGCTTCGAGATGGAGCCGCCAGAGGACTCGCTGCCCGAGCTTTACACCGGTCTCAACAGCGTCAACGACCAGTGCTGGGCGGGCGCCTTCAGCTACTGGCCTGACGCCAAGCTGATGGTCTACCGCTACGGTCTGGTTCTGGCCGGGGGTCAGGTGGCCAGCGCCGAGCAGATCGACACGATGATCGGCGGCGCCGTGGCGGCCTCCGAGCGCTACTACCCCTGCTTCCAGCTCATCGCATGGGCTGGCAAGACGGCGGGCGAGGCGCTGCAGATCGCCATCGCCGAGGCATACGGCCGGGCCTGACCGGCACGGGAAAAGCGCCGGGGGTCAGCCGATCAACCGATCAACTGATCCCCAAAGCGGTTTCCTTGAGCATCTCCGCCGAGGCGCGCAGCGCCTTGGCCTCGCCCGGGTCGAGCGCGGGCATGAGCGTCTCGACCACACCATCGCGGCCCACTACGCGCGGCAGGCTGAGCGCGACATTCTCCACCCCCTCCACCTGCGGCGTCACCACCGAGACCGAGAGCACCGACCGCTGGTCGTCGCGCACCGCATGGACGATGCGCGCCAGACCCGCGCCGATGCCATACCATGTGGCGCCCTTGCCCTCGATGATCCGATAGGCGGCGCGGCGCACCGCTTCGTCGATCTCGGCGCGCACCGCATCGGTGATCGGCGCGCGCACCTGATCGGCGAACTCGTCCAGCGACAGCGCCCCGGCGCGCGCCGAAGCCCAGCTCAGCACCTCTGAATCGCCATGCTCGCCCAGCACATAGGCATGCACCGACTGCGCCGCGATCCCCAGCTGCCCGCCCAGCAGCGAGCGGAAGCGCGCGGTGTCGAGGATCGTGCCAGAGCCGATCACCTGCCCGGTCGGCAGGCCCGAGGCGCGCAGCGCCACTTCGGTCATCACGTCCACCGGGTTCGAGGCGACCAGCAGCAATGCCTTGGGCGCCGCCTTCTGCACGCCTTCGATGACCTGCGCAAAGACATCGGCGTTGCGCGACAGCAGGCTCAGGCGGCTCTCTCCGGGCTTCTGCGCGACGCCCGCGGCAAGGATGACGATCTCGGCGCCGTCCAGCTTCTCGTAGCCGCCCGAGCGCACCTGACAGGGGCTGGCGAAGGGCACCGCATGGGCAATGTCCTCGGCCTGCGCGCGGGCCAGCGCCTCGCTTTTGTCCACCAGAACGATCTCGCTCGCGCCGCCGCGCAGCGCCAGTGCATAGCCCGCTGCCGAGCCGACCATGCCCGCGCCGACGATTCCGACTTTCATGGCTCTCTCCTTTTCCCCGAGTTTCCCCGTCTACTGGCGGCAGCTTGGCACGCGCCGGTGACAGGACCAAATCGCGCGCAGAGGTTTTGACGAGAAGGCCCATGCTTTTCACCGCGTTGCCCAGAGCGCGCGCAGGGAGAGGCGGGGGCGGGCCTGACGCATGGACACCGGGGGCAGGGCGGCTATAGTGCCGCTTTCCGCAGGCAATGAGGGCAGAAGATGTCGGAAGAGGTGAAGGTCGGGATCATCATGGGCAGCCAGTCGGACTGGCCCACGATGCAGGAAGCGGCGCAGATGCTCGACGAGCTAGGCGTGGCCTATGAGGTCAAGATCGTCTCGGCCCACCGCACGCCGGACCGGCTGTGGACCTACGGCAAAGAGGCTGCCGGGCGCGGCCTGCAGGTGATCATCGCGGGCGCTGGGGGTGCGGCGCATCTGCCGGGAATGATGGCCTCGAAAACCCGTGTGCCGGTGATCGGCGTACCGGTGCAGACGCGGGCGCTTTCGGGTGTCGACAGCCTTTATTCGATCCTGCAGATGCCGCGCGGCTTTCCCGTGGCGACCATGGCGATCGGCGCGGCGGGCGCGGCCAATGCCGGGCTGATGGCGGCGGGCATCCTTGCGCTGCAGGACCCGGCGCTGGCCGAACGGCTCGATGCTTGGCGGCAGGCGCTGTCGGACTCGATCCCCGAAGAGCCTGTGCGGGACTGAGCTTTCAGTAGAACGAGCCGGGCGAGCGTCGGCCCGTGGGGTGGCGCTGCAATGATTGAGGTCGGCGCTTTATGGCTGCCACGTCCGCGCGATATCGTTCCGGTGCTCTTGGGTGATCAAGCGCCAGCCCGCCCGGACGGGCCGGCGCTCGCCCGGCGGCCTGCGGCCTTGCTCCGGGCGTCGGCGCGTTTTGCCTCCGCTTTCCATGCAAACGGGTGTTGCAAGCGGGGCCAATCCGCAGGAAAAGCGGCAAAACCCCGAACCGCGCAACGGAGGCCCCCATGTCTGACGCTCTTCCCCAAGGTGCAACCATCGGCATTCTCGGCGGCGGACAGCTGGGACGGATGCTCTCCGTCGCGGCCAGCCGCCTCGGCTATCGCACGCATATCTTCGAGCCGGGCGCCCAGCCTCCTGCCGGTCACGTGGCCGATGCGGTGACCACCGCCGCCTATGACGACAAACCGGCGCTGACCCGCTTTGCGGAAGCGGTGGACGTGATCACTTATGAGTTCGAGAACATCCCCACCGAGGCACTCGACACGCTGCAGGCGCTGCGCCCGATCCGCCCCGGCCGCGAGGCGCTGCGGGTCAGTCAGGACCGGATGACCGAAAAAGAGTTCCTGCGTGATCTCGGGCTGCGCACCGCGCCTTTCGCCGCCGTGGACACTGCCGAGGATCTCAACAACGCGCTGGAGCTGATCGGCACGCCGGGCATCCTCAAGACCCGCCGCTTCGGCTACGACGGCAAGGGCCAGGCGCGGATCAAGTCCAAGGACGATGCCGCGGACGCTTTCGAAGCGATGCAGGGCGCGCCGTCAATCCTCGAAGGCTTCGTCGAGTTCAGCCATGAGGTCTCGGTGATCGCCGCGCGCGGCGTGGACGGCGAGGTTGCCTGTTTCGATCCCGGCGAGAACGTGCACCGCGACGGCATCCTGCGCACCACCACCGTGCCTGCGCGTCTCACCCCGGCGCACCGTCAGGACGCCATTCTGCTGGCGGGCCGTATCCTCAATGCGCTCGATTACGTCGGCGTCATGGGCGTCGAGCTGTTCGTCTGCCCCGACGGGCTGGTGGTCAATGAGATCGCGCCGCGGGTGCACAACTCGGGCCATTGGACGCAGAACGGCTGCACCGTCGACCAGTTCGAGCAGCACATCCGCGCGGTCGCGGGCCTGCCGCTGGGCGACGGCGCGCGCCACAGCGACGTGCAGATGGAAAACCTCATCGGTGCCGATATGGACCGCGTGCCCGAACTGCTGCGCGAGACGGACACCGCGCTGCACCTCTACGGCAAGGCCGAGGCCAAGCCGGGCCGTAAGATGGGCCACGTCAACCGCATCGTGCGCGGCGGCTGAGCCCTTTGACGCACCAAGGCGGGCGCTTCAGCTGAAGAAGCGACCGGCCACATCCCCCGACATATAGGCCACGCGCCCCCCGGCGAGGGTCGCCACGATGCGCCGCGTCGCCTGCTCGCGGATGATCAGATCGGCGCGCAGCCCTTCCTCGATCCGGCCCCGGTCGGTCAGTCCGAGCAGCCGCGCCGGCCCTTCCGAGACCAGCCGCCACGCCGCCGCCTCGTCCAGCAGCCCAAGCTCGACACAGCGCCACGCGGCGCGCGCCGGGGCGGGGTAGTGGTAATCCGAGGCCAGCGCGTCGCACAGGCCCATGCCCACCAGATCAAGTGCCGAGACATTGCCCGCATGGCTCGCGCCGCGCACCACATTGGGCGCGCCCAGCACGATGAAATCGCCAGCCTCGCGCGCCGCCTGCGCCGCCTCCACCGTTTCGGGAAATTCCGAAACGCGCGCGCCGCGGTTGCGCCAGTCTGCGCGGCCTCCGGCGGTGCGGTCGTCATGGCTGCCCATGGTCACGCCGCGCGCCGCCAGACGGGTGGCGAGTGCATCCAGCGCGCCCGGCACCTCGTCGCCGCGTTCGTGCAGACCCATCATCAGCGCCAGATGCGCCTCGGGGCTGCGGCCACTCTTGAGCGCCTGCCCGGTGAGCCGCGGCGGCTTGCGGCCCTCCGCCAGCCGCTGGTGCGGTAGATGGTCGTTGAACACCACATAAGAGATGCCCCAGCGCGCCACCGCGTCTTCGGCCCCGGCAAAACCATCAAGGAAATGCGTCTCGAGCCGCAGTTGCAGGCGCAGGTCCACGGGCACGGTCGGCGCCACCTCCGAGACCGCGGCAAAGACCTCCTCGGCGAACTCCGGCCCGCGCATCCCGCCTTCCCACGACCAGAACTGCGCCAGCGCAGCGGTGGTGATGCCGCAGGCGGCCAGTTCCGACGCGCAGGCCAGCACACCGCTCTCGCGCTCGCGCAGCGCGCCCCGTCGCGGTGCCATGTGCCGCTCGAACCCATCGCCATGGGCATCGACGATGCCCGGCAGCACCTCAAAGCCCGACAGGTCCACCGGCTTGCCCGCCGCACCCGCGTGCAGCAGCCCGCCGCAGATGGAGAGCGGCGCATCGCTCCAGCCCTCGGGGCGCAGGGTGCGGGCGTTTTGGAAGCACAGATCGAGCACGGGGCAGGGACCTTTCGATGGTGATGTGAGGGCGGGGCGGGCTCGGCGCTTGAGATACGCGCCCGCCCGGCCCTATGAAAGGGGCAAAAGGACAGGCAGCCCCATGCAGAAATCTCCCCGTCTCGCCGCCCGCGCCGTGCTGCTGCACGAGGACCGCCTGCTGCTGGTCAACGCATGGCCCGGCGGCACCAGCGATCTATGGTGCGCCCCGGGCGGCGGCGTCGAACCCGGTGCCTCGCTGCCCGAGAACCTCGCCCGCGAGCTGCGCGAGGAAACCGGGCTGGAGGTGAAGGTCGGCCCGCCCTGTCTGGTGAACGAGTTCCATGACCCCAAGAGCGGCTTTCATCAGGTCGAGATCTTCTTTCGCTGCCGCATCGCCGCCGGGGTGATCGACCACGGCTGGCAAGACCCCGAGGGCGTGGTGACCGAGCGCCGTTTCGTCACCCGCGACGAGATGCAGGCGCTGCGCTTCAAACCCGACAGCCTGCCGCATGTGGCATGGGGCAGAGGCTTCGGCTACGACCCGCTGGAATTGATCCAGCAATGAGCGCGCGACCGCTGGACCGCGCCTTGCCTGCCGCATAACGTGCCCCCATGCTTGCCTATGCGCTCAAACGTCTGACCGCGCTGGCGCTTTCGCTTTTGGCGGCGTCGCTGGTCATCTTCCTTGTGGTCGAGGTCGCCCCGGGTGATCCGGCCAGCTACATGCTGGGCATGAACGCGCAGCCCGATACGGTGGCGGCGCTGCGCAGCGAGCTTGGCCTCGACCTGCCGAAATGGCAGCGCTACCTGTCGTGGCTCGGCGGCATGCTCTCGGGCGATTTCGGCACCTCCTACACCTATCGCACCCCCGTCGCGCAGATGGTGGCGGACCGGATCATCGTGTCGCTGCCGCTGGCGCTCTATGCGCTGGCGCTTTCGGTGCTCATCGCCTTCCCCGCCGGGATTTACGCTGCCGCCCGCCGCGGCAAGCCGGGCGATGCCGGCGTCATCGGCGCCACCCAGCTTGGCATCGCCATCCCCAACTTCTGGTTCGCCATGCTGCTGGTGCTGCTCTTTGCGCTGAAGCTGCGCTGGTTCAGCGCGGGCGGGTTTCCCGGCTGGGACGACCCGCTGCTGGCGCTGAAATCGCTGACCCTTCCGGCGGTGGCGCTGGCGCTGCCGCAGGCGGCGATCCTCGCGCGGATCATGCGCAGTTCTCTCATAGACATCCTGTCGGAGGATTTCATCCGCACCGCCCGTGCCAAGGGGCTGTCGCGGCGGCAGGCGCTGTGGCGGCACGGGCTGCGCAATGCGCTCATTCCGGTGCTGACGATCCTCGGGCTGCAGTTCTCCTTTCTGCTGGCGGGGGCGATCATCATCGAGCAGGTGTTCTTCCTGCCGGGCCTCGGGCGGCTGATATTCCAGTCGATCACCCAGCGTGACCTCATCGTGGTCGAATCGGTGGTCATGCTGCTGGTCTTCGCGGTGATTGCGGTGAACTTCCTGACCGACATGGCCTATGCGCTGGTCGATCCAAGACTGAGGCGCGCGCGATGAGACCCTCGCTGATCCTCGGCGCCGCGCTTACCCTCACCTTCGCGGGCGCGGCGCTGCTGTCCTTCCTCTGGACCCCTGGCGACGTCGAGGCGGTGAATATCGCCGCCCGGCTGCAGCCGCCTTCGGCCGCGCATCTGCTGGGCACCGATCACCTTGGCCGCGACATGCTGAGCATGATCATGACCGGCGCGCGCACCTCGCTGGCGGTGGCGCTGGTGGCGGTTGGGCTGGGCATGGGTCTCGGCGTGCCGCTGGGCCTTGCCGCCGCCGCGCGGCAGGGCGGCTGGCTCGACGAGCTGGTGATGCGCACCAATGATCTGATCTTCGCCTTCCCCTCGCTGGTCATCGCGATCCTGATCACCGCGATCTTCGGCCCCGGCGCGCTCAACGCGATCCTCGCCATCGGCATCTTCAACATCCCGGTCTTCGCCCGTCTGACCCGCGGCGCGGCGCTGAGCTTCTGGCGCCGCGAGTTCATTCTCGCCGCCCGCGTCGCCGGAAAAGGGGCGCCGCGCATCAGCTTCGAGCATATCCTGCCCAACCTCGCCAACCTGCTGATCGTGCAGGGCACCATCCAGTTTTCGCTGGGAATTCTTGCAGAGGCCGGCCTCTCCTACGTCGGCCTCGGCGCGCAGCCGCCGGTGCCCAGCTGGGGCCGTATGCTGTCCGATGCGCAGACCATGGTGGCGCTGGCGCCGCATGTGGCCATCGTTCCGGGTCTCGCCATCGTGCTGACCGTGCTCGGCCTCAACCTGCTCGGCGACGGGCTGCGCGACGCCCTCGACCCCCGCCTGAGGCCCTCGCGCGCATGACCGTTTCTTCCTCTTGGCGAAAATATCCCGGGGGTCCGGGGGCAGCGCCCCCGGTCCGGCAGGCAGCACAGGCGCTGCTGGAAACCCGCGACCTGACTCTCTCCATCGGCGGAACCCCCATCCTGCAGGGCGTCTCGCTGCGCCTGCAGCCCGGCGAGATCCTCGCGCTGACCGGCGAGTCCGGCTCCGGCAAGTCGATGACCGCGCTTGCGGCCATCGGGCTTCTGCCCGAGCGGGCCGAGACCTCTGGCCAGCTGCTGCTGCAGGGCCAAGACCTTCTGGCCCTGCCCGAGCGCGATCTCTGCGCCCTGCGCGGGCGCGAGGTGGGGATGGTGTTTCAGGAGCCGATGACCGCGCTCAACCCGGTCCAGCGCATCGGCGATCAGGTGATGGAGACGATCCTGATCCACAAGGCCATGCCGCGCGACGCCGCCCGCGCCCGCGCCGCCGAGGTGATGGCCCGCGTTGGGCTCGATCCTGCGCGCATCCCGCCCACGCGCTACCCGCATGAGCTATCCGGCGGCCAGCGCCAGCGCGTCGGCATCGCCATGGCCATCGCGCTGCGCCCCAAGCTGCTGATCGCCGACGAGCCCACAACCGCCCTCGACGTGACCACGCAGGCGCAGATCCTCGATTTGCTCACCGGGGTGGTGCGCGAGGAGGGCATGGGCCTGCTGATGATCACCCATGATCTTGCGGTGGTGGCGGGCATGGCCGACCGGATCGCGGTGATGAACGAAGGACGCATCGTCGAGCAGGGCCCCACGCGAGAGGTCCTGACCGAGCAGCGCCATCCCTATACCCGGCAGCTCTTCGAGGCGTCGCGGCATCAGCCCGAGCTTGCGCCGGTCACGGCGGGCGAGACGATGCTGAGCGTTGCGGAGGCGGTTCGCGCCTACCCGCTGCCGCGCCAGCGCCTTTTCGCGCCGCGCGGGCAGTTTCGCGCGGTGAAAGGCGTCAGCTTCGACATTCGCCGCGGCGAAAGGGTCGGGCTCGTGGGCGAGTCGGGCTGCGGCAAGTCCACGCTCAGCCGCGCGATCCTCGGGCTGGAGCCCTTGCAAGAGGGGCAGATCACCCTCGACGGCAAGCCGATCCTCTCGCATGGAAAGCCCGACCCCGTGATACGCCGCCGCGTGCAGGTGGTGTTTCAGGACCCCTATGGCTCGTTCAACCCGCGCCACAGCGTCGGCCGGATCATCGCCGAGCCCTTCCACCTGCTGCCGGACCCGCCGAAAGGCGCGGCGCGGCAGGCGGCCATCGCCGGAGCGCTCACTGCCGTGGGGCTGAAGCCAGAGCACGCCGATGCACCGATCCACGCATTCTCGGGTGGGCAGCGCCAGCGTATCGCCATCGCCCGCGCGCTGATCATCGAGCCCGAGCTGGTGATCTTCGACGAGGCGGTCTCGGCGCTCGACGTGCGGGTGCGGGCGCAGATCCTCGATCTGGTGGCGGATCTGTCGCGCGCGCGGGGCCTCAGCTATCTCTTCGTCAGCCATGATCTTTCGGTGGTGCGCGGTATCACCGACCGGGTGCTGGTGATGCGCGAAGGCGAGATCGTCGAGCGCGGCGACACAAGCGACGTGTTTGACAATCCCCAGCACTGGTATACCAAATCTCTCATGGAGGCGGCGCCGCGATTGCCGGGGCCGGAGATGGGAGGAGATGACGATGCCGGAGGGGAGCCCCTTTGACAGCGCCCGCGTGCTTATTGGCGGCACATGGCGCGAGACCGCGGACACGCTGCCGCTGAGCGATCCGTCCACGGGCGAGGAGATCGGACGCATCGCCCGCGGCGGCAAGGCAGAGATCGACGAGGCCGTGGCCGCAGCGCAGGCGGCGCTCGACGGGGAGTGGGGCGCGATGACCGCGCTGGAGCGCGGGCGCATCCTCACCCGCATCGGTTTGCTGGTGCTCGAGAATGTCGACATGCTCGCCCGGATCGAGGCGCAGGACGTGGGCAAGCCGCTCAGTCAGGCGCGGTCCGATGCGGTGGCGCTGGCGCGCTACTGCGAGTTCTACGGTGGCGCGGCGGACAAGATCCACGGCGGGACGATTCCCTATCTGGACGGCTACACGGTCTACACCCTGCGCGAGCCGCATGGGGTCACGGGCCATATCGTGCCGTGGAACTACCCGATGCAGATCATCGGCCGCTCGGTCGGTGCGGCGCTCGCCATGGGCAATGCCTGCGTGCTGAAACCGGCCGAAGACGCCTGCCTGACGGCGCTGCATTTCGCCGATCTGGCGCAGCAGGCGGGGCTTCCGGCGGGGGCGCTCAACGTGGTTCCGGGGCTGGGGTCCGAGGCGGGGGCGGCGCTGTCGTCGCATCCCGGCGTGCAGCACATGAGCTTCACCGGCTCGGTCGCCACCGGCGCCGCCGTGCAGCGCGCGGCGTCGGACAATGTGATCCCGGTGACGCTGGAGCTGGGCGGCAAATCCCCGCAGTTGGTCTTTGCCGATGCCGATCTCGATGCGGCGCTGCCCTTCTTGGTGAATGCCGGGCTGCAGAACGCCGGGCAGACCTGCTCGGCCTCCTCGCGCATCCTCGTGCAGCGCGAGGTGCTGGACGAGGTGATGAGCCGCATGGCCGCCGCCTATGAAGCGAAACTCGTCGGCCCCGCCATGGAGGACCGCGACATCGGCCCGCTGATCAACGCAACCCAGAAGCGCCGGGTCGAGGGGTTCCTGAAACAAGGCGCCGACCTGCCGGTGCTGGCGCGCGCGCGGCTGGCCGAGGGGCTGCCCGAGGGTGGCCACTACGTGGCGCCCTGCCTCTATGGCCCTGTTCCGGCGGATCACGCGCTGGCGCAGGACGAGGTTTTTGGCCCGGTGCAGGTGATCATCCCCTTCGACGACGAGGCCGAGGCGCTGCGTATCGCAAATGGCACCGAGTATGGGCTCGTCGCCAGCGTCTGGACCCGCGACGGCGCGCGGCAGATGCGGCTCGCCAAGAAGCTGAAGGCCGGGCAGGTTTTCCTGAACAACTACGGCGCCGGGGGCGGGGTCGAATTGCCCTTCGGCGGGGTTGGTAAGTCCGGCCACGGTCGGGAGAAGGGCTTCGAGGCGCTGTATGGTTTCTCGGTGCTGAAGACAGTGGCGGCGCATCACGGCTGAGCCTGCGGTTGAGGATTTGAGGGAGGAGACAGGAATGAGACTGGACGGGAAAACCGCCATCGTGACCGGCGCGGGCTCGGGCTTTGGTGCGGGCATCGCGCGGCGCTTCGCGGCAGAGGGCGCGCGGGTGATGGTCGCCGACATCAATATGGAGGGGGCCATGGAGGTGGCGTCCGAGTTCGGCGGCGTGGCGCATGAGGTGAATGTGGGTGACGGCGCCTCGGTCGAGGAGATGGCGGTGCGCGCCGGGGCCGAATTGGGCCGGGTCGACATTTTGGTGAACAACGCCGGGGTGACGCATCTGCCGGGCTTCATGGAAGAGATCAGCGAGGCGGATTTCGACAAGGTCTGGGCGGTGAACTGCAAATCGGTCTATCTGACCTCCCGTGCGCTCGTGGCGGGGATGAAAGAGCGCGGCGCGGGCGCGATCCTCAACATCGCTTCGACGGCGGGCGTCTCGCCGCGACCAAAGCTCAACTGGTACAACGCCTCGAAGGGCTGGATGATCACCGCGACGCGCGCCATGGCGATCGAACTGGCCCCCTTCGGCGTGCGGGTGAACGCGCTGAACCCGGTGGCGGGCGACACGCCGCTGCTCAAGAGCTTCATGGGCGAGGACACGCCGGAAATGCGCGAGAAGTTCCTCTCGACCATTCCCATGGGGCGCTTCTCGACCCCCGAGGATCTGGCCAACGCGGCGCTTTACCTGTGCTCGGACGAAGCCTCGCTGGTGACCGGCGTGTGCATGGAAGTGGACGGCGGGCGCTGCATCTGAAGGTGGCGTCGGTGGGGGCGCTGCCCCCGCCGCGGCTGCGCCGCGACTCCCCCAGCGTATTTTGAAAGAGAAGAAGACGGACCGGCGCGCTTATTACTGGCCCTTTTCAGCAGGCCATCGGCGGCATAAGGCCTTTCATTGTTCGCAAAATACGCAAAGGCGCGCCTGCGACAGCGGGCGCCCTTGTTTTTTGCTGCAGCGCAGCAAATTATCAACCAGTGGCTGCAAGGAGTGGTTTCATGCGACCCGGTCCCCTCAATCTGATCACCGATGTCCCCGGCCTCAGGGTCGGCAATGCCGAGGATTCGCTGCTCAAGTCCGGCGTGTCGGTGGTGACCGCAGAGGCGCCGATGGTGGCCTCCGTTTCGGTCATGGGCGGCGCGCCCGGCACGCGCGAGACCGATCTTCTGGCGCCTGACAAGACCGCGCCGGGGGTGGATGCGCTGGTGCTTTCGGGCGGCAGCGCCTTCGGGCTGGCGGCGGCGCAGGGGGTGATGGATGCGCTGCACGAAGAAGGGCGCGGCTTTGAGGTGTTCTCGGCCCGCGTGCCGATCGTGCCCGCGGCGATCCTCTTCGACCTGCTCAACGGTGGCGACAAGCACTGGGGGGTGAACCCCTATCCCGCGCTGGGGCGGCAGGCGCTGGCCAATGCCGGAACCGAGTTCCGGCTGGGCTCGCGCGGGGCGGGCTGCGGCGCGCAGACCGCGCAGCACAAGGGCGGGCTGGGCTCGGCTTCGATGGTGCTGGAGGGCGGTATCACCGTCGGCGCGCTGGTGGCGGTGAATCCGATGGGCAGCGTGATGACCCCCTCGGGGCGGCATTTCTGGGCCGCGCCCTTCGAGGTGGGCGACGAGTTCGGCGGTCTCGGCACCGAGCCGGCGAAGGGCTTTCACGACATGCCGCAGAGCCGCAAGGTCGGAGCGATGGCGGCGCTCGGGAACACCACGATCGCGGTGGTCGCCACGGATGCGCAGCTCGACAAGGCACAGGCGCATCGCATGGCGGTGGCGGCGCAGGACGGGATCGGGCGGGCCATTCACCCGGCACATTCGCCGATGGATGGCGATCTGGTTTTCGCCTGCGCCACCGGACGGCAGGCGCTGATCGAACCTTCGCTGCAGCTGGCGCAGATCGGCCACGCCGCGAGCCTGTGCCTCGCGCGGGCCATCGGTCGCGCGGTCTGGGAGGCGCGCCCCGCGCCCGGCGACACCTTGCCGACGCTGCGCGAGGAGCTTGGTCTGTAGCGGGCGCCTTTGACGCGCCTGAGGCTCAGCGCAGGATCGGCGGGCTGTCGGGGTCGGACCCGGGGGCGATGCGCTCCACGCGCGCGGGCTCTTCGATCTGTGGCAGGTCGAAGCGCAGGCCGACGCGGGTGAGGCTGGCGGCAAGCTCATCGCTGTCGCGCAGGAAGATCACGTCGAGCGCCCCGGCCTCGATGCCGGAAAACACCAGCGCCTCGTTCACCGCGCGCGCCAGCGCGTCCTCGGCACCCGGAAGCGTGCCTGCAAAGGCGAGGATATGCCCGCGCCCGCCGCCCTCATAGCTGGCACCCGCCAGCCATGCGCAGCGGGCAAACCCCGCAGCGGTGGCCAGTTTGGTGTCGAGCGCCTGCAGCAGCGCCTCGGGCAGGCCGCCGGGCTGCGACACTTCCTCGATGCGCGCCTCGCTTTCCGAAGGGCCGTGGCCAAGCGTTGCCGCCAGCCAGTCCACCGCCTCGGGGGGCAGCAGGGTGGAGGCCTCGGAAACCTCGATGTTCACCGCCAGCCCGATGCCCTGACCCGCGAGCATATTGGCCACGGCGCGGCCTGAGAGCGCGGCATAGGGCGCGGCACGCCCGACGAATTGCGACAGACGCTCTTCGCGGTCGAAGACCAGCACGAAGCGCGCATCGCCGAGGTCGAAAAGCTCGGGTTCGATCTGGGCGCCGTCGATTTCCTTGGTGAGCAGCAGATAAAGCTCGCCATCGGCGAGGCGCTCGTAAAAGCGCAGGCGGGCGTTGTCGTCCTCGGGCGCGGCTTCCATCGCGGTAAGGGCGGCGTCGAGCGGTGTGGTGGTCATGTCAGTACCTCGCGGACACGGGCGCGCAGGACCGGCAGAAGCTCGTCCTCGAACCACGGATTGCGTTTGAGCCAAGCCGTATTGCGCCAAGACGGATGGGGCAAGGGGCAGGCGTCCGGCATGTGCGCGCGCCAGCCCGCCACGGTCTCGGTGACGCCGCGTTTCGTGCCGAGGTGATAGCGGTGCGCGTGGCCCCCAACGTAGAGCCGCAGCGGCAGCGGGCCGAGCGCGTCGAACAGCGGATCATGCCATGTGGCGCGGCAGATGGGCGGCGGCGGCAGATCCGCGCCCTTGGCGTCATAGCCGGGAAAGCAGAAGGCCATGGGGACGATGGCGATGCGGCTCTGATCCCAGAACTCCTCTTCCGATAGCCCGAGCCACGCGCGCAGCCGGTCGCCCGAAGGGTCGTTGAAGGGCCGTCCGGAGGTATGCACCCGCATCCCCGGTGCCTGCCCGGCGATCAGCAGCCGCGCGCCGGGGCGAAACCATGGCACCGGGCGCGGCGCGTGGCGGGTGGCGGTGGCGGCGAAGCGGTCGGCGCAGAGGCGGCAGGCGGCGATGCGGGCGTGAAGGGCGCTGAGGCTTTGAGACATGGCACAGAGGTAGGCGTTGGCGGCCAGTGCCGCCAGTAGCAGGGCCGCTTAGGTGACCTCGGCGGCCTCAAGGTGGTCGCAGAGCCGCCCATAGAGCCCGAGGCGGCGGCAGATGCGGTCGAGCTTGGACTTCAGCCCGGCGTTGCCGATGGTGCTCCACTGGTGCTGGCGCAGGCCCCAATAGGCGGCGCTGCGGCGGCCCAGCGGCGCGCGTTCGGCGCGGCTGAGCAGGAACTCCCCGCCAGCGGTGAACTCATAGGGATGCAGATAGATGTGCGGCGGCAGACCTGCGTTCTCGCAGCCCGACAGCAGCCGGTCGGCGAAGGCGGCGGGGAAGAGTTTGAGATAGGACCCGCCGAGCTTCATCTCTGGCAGCCCTTCGAAGGGCGGGGCCGAGTAGATCGGCAGCAGTCTCAGCGTGGTCAGCCCCATGCGCTTGCGAAAGGCGCGGACCTCGCCCCGGCTTCCGGCAAAGAACGAGGAATCATAGGTGAAGTGCCGCTCCACCGCGCGGTATTGCGCCGGGTCCGACTTCTCGATGCGGAACTTGGGGGCGCGGAAGCCCTGCACCGGGGCGTTGGCGGCCTGCTCCAGCGCGGCCTTGGCGCGCTGCAGGTTGCGCTCGACCTCTTCTGCGGACTGGCTGCGCAGCTCGTCGTGGAAATAATAGTGGCAGGCGACCTCATGCCCGTCCCCGGCGATGCGCCCGATCAGGTCGGGCAGCTGGTCGGCGATGATCCCGGTGCAGAAGAAGGTGGCGCGCACGCCTTGGTCGCGCAGAAAGCCATCAATGCTTTCATACCCGGCCCAAAGCGCGTCACCGCGCAGCGGCCCGGTCTCCCACAGCCCCAGATCGCGTTTCAGATCATGGGCGAAATCTTCGAAGTCGATGCTGAGAAAGAGGTCGGGATCGGTCATTCCAGCGCCTCGCGGGTGACGATATAGGGGCCGATCACCAGCGCATCGACGCCGGAGGCGCGGAAGGTGGCCAGCGCGTCGGCGGGGCTGTGCACGATGGGCTCTTGGATATTGAACGAGGTGTTGAGCAGCACCGGCACGCCGGTCAGCTCGCCAAAGCGGGTGAGCAGAGCGTGATAAAGCGGGTTGGCCGCCGCCGAAACGCTGTGCACGCGGGCGGTTTGATCCACGTGAGTCACTGCCGGAATCGCTTCGGCTTTGTCGTCGCGCACGCGGGCGACGATGTTCATATAGGGGCTGGGCTGGTCGATCTCGAAGAAGGTGCTGGCGGCCTCCTCGGCGACGCTCGGGGCGAAGGGGCGGAAGATCTCGCGCTTCTTGATCTTGCGGTTGAGCTCTTCGCGCATCTCGTCGCGGCGTGGATCGGCAAGGAAGCTGCGCGATCCCAGCGCGCGGGGGCCGAACTCGCTGCGGCCCTGAAACCACGCGATCACCAGCCCGTCGGCCAGCATCTGCGCGGTATTGCTCACCAGCGCATCCTCTGGCAGCGCATCCGGCACTGGCAGGCCCGCGGCGCCGATGGCGCTTTCGATCTCTGGCACGCTGTAGCCGCGGCCCAGATAGGGGGCGCGCACCGGCTCTGGTGCGGCGCTGATCCCGCGCGCGGCGAGATCGGCCATCGCCGCGCCGATGGCGCAGCCAGCGTCATGCGGGGCGGGCGGGATGATGATTTCGTCAAAGACGCCCTTGGCCAGCAGCTTGCCGTTGGCGGTGACGTTGAGCGCGCAGCCGCCCGAAATGACCAGCCGCCGCAGATCGGGGTGGCTGTCGCGCAGCGGGGCGAGCAGATGCTCCACCGCATCCTCATGGACCTGCTGCACCGAGGTCGCCAGATCCACATGGCATTGCTCGGGTTCGGCATCCAGCGCGCGGCGCGGGCCGAAATGCCGCTCCATCTCCTCTGGGAAGATACCCTTCAGCGCGGCGTGATAGTCGCACAGCCGCGTGTTGAGCGCGTAGCGGCCGCCGGGGAGCAGGCGCAGCGCGTGTTCCCGCAGGGCATCGCGATAGACCGGTTTGCCGTAGGGCGCGAGCCCCATCATCTTGTATTCGCCCTCGAGCATCTTGAAGCCGAGGTAGCCGGTGAACACGCTGTAGTAATGGCCGAGCGAATTGGGCCAGCGGTGGCGCGAGATCATCTCGCGCTTTCCGTCCCGCACCACATGCAGCACGGTCGAGTTCTCTTCGCCGCCGCCGTCGTAGGAGAGCGAGACGAAATCATCCCAGTCGCGCATCGCCTCGGCGTAAAGCTGGTGGCACAGGTGGTGGTCGTGAAAGCTGATCTTCGCCGCGATGGGGCCAAAGCGGTCGCGCAGCAGGCGGCGCAGGCGGAAAAGGTCGCTCCACGAACCGGAAACCTCGCCATCGGGCGTGTCGGGCGCGCTGACGAACATCTGCCGGGCCCGCGCCGCGATGGCGCTGCGCGCATGCGGCGAGCCCGCCATTTTGCGCAGGGTGCCGAAGCCGCGGGTGGCAAGGCGCCACGGCTGCCAATAGACGGCGATATGGTCGATCTGGGCGGCGGTGATCCCCGCCATGGTGAGGCATTCGTCGATCGCCAGCCAAGGGAAGCCGCCATCGTTCTTGATCCGGCTCAGGCGCTCATTCTCTACGGCGGCGACGAGCTGCCCCTCGTGAAAGAGCGCGGCCGCGCTGTTGTCCATGGTCGCGAGGCCAAGTGTGTAGCTCATGCGCTATGGGCTCCTGCCGTCCTTCGTTCTAGGCGAACCATACATGCTTCGTCAGGGGCTTAAAGCGCGATTCGACCAAGGTTTGCGCACGCAGATGGCGAGGATTTATGTGGTTTCGGGATCAGTGACATAGATGGAATGGCGTTGTTGCAAATTTTGGTCATAATCTGACCTAATTCGCCAAATAACCGTCACGTAACCCGAGGGCCGTAGTATGCAGGCCGCTCGAAAGGGGTGGGTGATGATCGAGTTCGACATGGTCAGCAAGTCCTTCTGGACCGGAGAACGCCGCAAGGTGATCCTCGACCGTGTGTCCTTTCAAGTGACGCTCGGCGAGAGCGTCGGCATCCTCGCGCCCAATGGCACTGGCAAGACCACGCTGATCCGCATGATGGCGGGGCTGGAAAAGCCCGATGAGGGCGAGATTCGCCGCACGTCGCGCGTGTCCTTCCCGCTCGGCTTCATGGGGGGCGTGATCTCGAAGATCTCGGCGCGGGAGAACGCTCGGTTCATCGCCCGGATGTATGGGCTTGATCCCGAGTATGTCGAGGCGTTCTGCCGCTGGCTCTGTGGGCTCGGAGAGTATTTCGACCAGCCGATCGGCACTTATTCGTCGGGGATGAAGGCACGGTTCACCTTCTCGCTGATGCTGGCGCTGGATTTCGACATCTATCTCATCGACGAGGGGATGCCGAGTTCGACCGACGTCGAGTTCAACCGCAAGGCCGGCGAGATCCTCGCCGAACGTTTGCGGACCACAACCATTGTGATCGTCTCGCACCAGCCAGCGATCCTCGAGAAATTTGCCCGTAAGGCGGCGGTCCTGATGGACGGCAAGCTGCACCAGTTTGAAACCTTGGAAGAAGCGAAAAAGCTCTATGACTATGAAACCCAAGGCTAAGAAATTCCGCATCCGCCGCCCCGACACCGCCGCAGCCGCGCGTTCCGAGGAGATGCCCGAGGCCGCCCCGGCCAAGCCTGAGGGGCTGCCGCGGTTCGCCAACACCGCGTCCGGCGAGTCCAAGGCGCAGACGCCGTCCGACGCCGCGCCGAAGTCCGGCACCACCGATATCGAGGCGATCCGCAGCGAAGGGCTGACCGGTCGCCAGTTGCGGCTCGCGCGCCGGGTGGCGCAGAAGCATGGGCTCGAGCCCGCCTCCGACTATGACGCGGTGCGCCTGCTGCGGGCCCGCGGGATCGATCCGTTCCGCCGCAGCACCATGCTCGAACTGGTGGTGCCCGAGACGGCTGCCGGTGGCGCAGGGCAGGGCGGCGGTGGCGGCACCGCCGCGCAGGCCGCTGTGCCCGCCGTGCAGCCCGATGTGCGCAAGCCCGGCACCCAGCTGCCGCAGACCGTTCCGGCGGGCAAGACCAACCTGCCGTCGACGCAGACCGCCAGCCCGGCGGAGCGCCGCGCCGCCGAGATCATGAAGATCCAGCAGGAGCTGGCCAAGCGCCGCCGCAAGAAGATGGCGCTGCTGCTGACCCGGCTGGCCTTCTTCGTGCTGCTGCCGACGCTGATCGCGGGCTACTATTTCTATGTCGTCGCTACGCCGATGTATGCCACCAAGTCCGAGTTCCTGATCCTCAAGGCCGAAAACTCGGCCTCCTCCATGGGCAGCCTGTTCTCAGGCACGCAATTCGCCACCAATCAGGATGCGATCGCGGTGCAGAGCTACCTGATGTCCAAGGATGCCATGCTGCGGCTCGACCGCGACGAGGGCTTCCGGTCGCATTACCAGCAAGCGTGGATCGACCCCATCCAGCGGCTCGACGAGGATGCCTCGACCGAGGACGCCTTCGCCGTTTACGAGCGCAATATCGACATCGGCTATGACCCGACCGAGGGTGTGGTGAAGATGGAGATCCAAGCCGCCGATCCCGAGACCGCGGCGCGCTTTAGCCGGGCGCTGATCGGATACGCCGAGGACCGCGTGGACAACCTGTCGCTGCGCAAGCGCTCGAACGCGGTGACCGACGCCGAGGTGGGCCTCGAGGAGGCGCAGGCCGACCGTCAGGATGCGCAGGAAAAGCTGGTGCGGCTGCAGCAGCAGGGGTCTGTGATCGACCCCGAAGGCCGGATCGCGGCACTGCGCACGCAGATCAGCAACATCGAAGTGCAGCTTCAGGAGAAGCGGCTGACCCTGCAGGCGCTGCTCGACAACGCCCGCCCCAACAGCAGCCGTGTCGAGGGCGCACGCGGTGACGTGCGCCGTCTCGAGGCGCTGCTCGAGGACCTCAATGCGCAGATGAACACCGCCACCACGGGCGAGGATTCGCTGGCCGAGAAGGCGGTGCAGATCCAACTGGCGCAGGCCGATCTGGCGACCCGCGATCTGATGCTGCAAACCGCGCTCGAGCGGCTGGAGCAGGCGCGGCGCGATGCCGACAGCCAAGCGCGATACCTGACCACCTCGGTCGAGCCGGTGGCCTCTGAGGATCCGAGCTACCCGCGCAGCTTCGAGAACACCATTCTGGCGTTCCTGATCTTCTCGGGCATTTATCTGATGATCTCGCTCACCGCCTCGATCCTGCGCGAGCAGGTGTCGAGCTGAGTCCCCAGCGCGGGCCGGGCCCGCGCCAGACCTTCACGGCAACAAAAAACGCCCGGCCAATGGCCGGGCGTTTGTGGGTCTGAGCCGGGAATGGGGAAAAGGGCTCAGGCCGCTTTGGCGCGGGCGGGCTTGAGGGCTTCGCCCCAAGCGGCCAGCTCGCTGAACATGCCAGCCATGCCATCAACCACGGGCTGGTCGGGGCGCAGCACGCCGTCTTCGCCGATGTAGTTGAACACGAAAGGCACCGGCACCGACTGCGGCAGCGCCATGACGTTCATGTTGACCAGCAGCTGGCGCAGTTCCTGCGCGGCGCGCATGCCGCCCGAAACGCCGCCGTAGCTGACGACAGCTGCGACCTTGCGCTCCCATTCCACCGCGAGCGCCTGAATGGCGTTGACCAGCGCAGCCGAGGGGAAGCTGTTGTATTCCGGGGTCAGGAAGATGAAGGCATCCGCGTCAGCGACCTTCGCGGCCCATTTCTTGGTGTGCTCGTGCTCATAGGCCTGCGCACGCGGGTGGCCAGCTTCGTCGAGCAGCGGCAGGTCGATTTCCTTGAGGTCGACGACTTCGACGTCGAAACCGTTCTGCTGCTTGGCGAGGTCTTCGACCCATTTGCCGACGATGGGCACAATGCGGCCGGGGCGGGTGGAGCCGAGGATGATCTTCAGCTTGAGAGCCATGAGGGTGTCCTTCCGGATAAAATTGGATTGGGTCAGCCCAAGAGGGGAGGAGGGCCGTGCCTTGCCCCATACCTACGCTCTCGCCGTGACGACACAATCCGCCCGCGCGCACAGCGCGGGTGCATCTGTGCACGGGCTCTGCTCATGGCGTTTAAGGTGGATGCAAAAAGGCCCGCCGTTGGGGGCGGGCCTTTCGCAAAGCTTTTGGTCTCAAGACGAGCGTGCGGTTCAGACCTTGTCGGTCAGTTCCGGCACGGCCTCGAAGAGGTCGGCGACGAGGCCGAAGTCGGCGACCTGGAAGATCGGCGCTTCTTCGTCCTTGTTGATCGCGACGATCACCTTGGAGTCTTTCATGCCAGCGAGGTGCTGGATCGCGCCCGAGATACCGACCGCGACGTAGAGGTCCGGTGCCACGACCTTGCCGGTCTGGCCGACCTGCCAGTCGTTCGGGGCAAAGCCAGAGTCCACGGCGGCGCGCGACGCACCCACTGCGGCACCGAGCTTGTCGGCGAGCTTTTCGATCAGCGCGAAGTCCTCTTCCGAGCCGACGCCGCGGCCACCCGAGACGACGATCTTCGCCGAGGTGAGTTCCGGACGATCGCTCTCGGCCATCTTGTCCTCGACCCACTCCGACAGCGCCGGGTTGTCGCCTGCGCCGATGGTCTCGACCGAAGCCGAGCCGGTGGAGGCGGCGGCCTCGAAGGTCGAGGTGCGGAAGGTGATGACCTTCTTGGGGTCCTTCGACTTCACGGTCTGGATGGCGTTGCCGGCGTAGATCGGACGCTCGAAAGTGTCGGCGTCGACCACGGCGGTCACATCGGTCAGGATCATCGCGTCGAGCAGCGCGGCAACGCGCGGCAGGATGTTCTTCGCGTCGGTCGTGGCCGGGGCGACGATGTGCGAATACTCACCGGCGAGCGAGACGATCAGCGCCGCGACCGGCTCGGCGAGGCGGTGGCCGTAGAGCGCGTCCTCGGCGACCAGCACCTTGGCGACGCCGTCGATCTTGGCGGCTTCTTCGGCGGCGGCTGCAGCCGAAGCGCCCGCGGCCAGAACGGTTACGTCGCCCAGTTTCGCCGCGGCGTTCACCGCCTTGGCGGTTGCGTCCAGCGCCAGCGCGCCGTCGTTGATCTCTGCAAGAAGAAGAACAGCCATCAGAGTGCCCCCGCGTCTTTCAGTTTCGCCACGAGCTCGTCGACCGAGCCCACCTTGATGCCGGCAGCGCGCTCTTCGGGCTCCGAGGTCTTGACGATCTCGAGGCGCGGCGAGACATCGACGCCGAAGTCGGCGGCGGTCTTCTCGTCGAGCGGCTTTTTCTTCGCCTTCATGATGTTCGGCAGCGACGCGTAGCGCGGCTCGTTGAGGCGCAGGTCGGCGGTGATGATCGCCGGCAGGCCGACCTTGATGGTCTGCAGGCCGCCGTCGACTTCGCGCGCCACGGTGGCGGCATCGCCCTCGACGTCGAGCGAGTTGGCATAGGTCGCCTGTGCCCAGCCCAGAAGGCCCGCGAGCATCTGGCCGGTGGCGTTCATGTCATTGTCGATCGCCTGCTTGCCCATGATGACAAGGCCCGG